>NZ_FBYC01000004.1:2107500-2407500 GCF_001517585.1 Roseibaca calidilacus
GATTTAAACTTTGGAGGGATCAATGGACGGATCTGACAACGCAGGCAAATGCCCGGTCATGCATGGCGCACTGACCACCACCGGCACCCAAGTGATGGATTGGTGGCCCAAGGCGCTGAACCTGGACATTCTGCACCAGCACGACACCAAGACGAACCCCTTGGGCGATTTCAACTATCGTGAAGCCGTCAAGGAACTGGATTACGACGCGCTGAAAGCCGATATGAAGGCGCTTCTGAAGGACAGCCAAGACTGGTGGCCGGCCGATTGGGGCCACTATGGCGGTCTGATGATTCGCTTGGCATGGCACGCCGCAGGCAGCTACCGCGTGGCCGATGGCCGTGGCGGCGCTGGCACCGGCAACATGCGGTTCGCCCCGCTGAACAGCTGGCCGGACAACGCCAACCTGGACAAAGCCCGCCGGCTGCTGTGGCCGCTGAAAAAGAAATACGGCAACAAGATCAGCTGGGCCGACCTGATTATCCTGTCGGGCACTGTCGCCTACGAGGATATGGGCCTGAAAACCTTCGGCTTCTCGCTTGGCCGTGAAGATATCTGGGGCCCGGAGAAGGATGTCTACTGGGGTTCCGAAAAGGAATGGCTGGCACCGTCGGACGAACGGTATGAGAATGTCGACGACGCCTCGACCATGGAAAACCCGCTGGCCGCCGTGCAGATGGGCCTGATCTACGTCAATCCCGAAGGCGTGAACGGCCAACCCGACCCGATGAAAACCGCAGGTCAGGTGCGCGAAACCTTCGCCCGCATGGCTATGAATGACGAAGAAACCGTCGCCCTGACCGCTGGTGGCCACACCGTCGGCAAGTGCCACGGCAATGGCCGCGCGGAAAACCTTGGCCCGGCACCCGAAGGGGCTGCGCTGGAAGAAGGCGGGCTTGGCTGGATGAACCACAAGACCCGTGGTATTGGCCGTGACACCGTGACCTCGGGTATTGAGGGTGCATGGACGACGCATCCGACCAAATGGGACATGGGCTATTTCAAGCTGCTGTTCGGCTATGAGTGGGAATTGAAAAAGTCCCCCGCCGGCGCATGGCAGTGGGAACCCATCGACATTGCCGAAGAAGACAAGCCTGTCGATGTCGAAGACCCCTCGATCCGCTACAACCCGATCATGACCGACGCCGACATGGCTATGAAGGTCGACCCGGTCTATCGCGCAATCTGCGAAAAGTTCATGGCCGATCCGGCATCGTTCGATGATGCCTTCGCCCGCGCTTGGTTCAAGCTGACCCATCGCGACATGGGCCCGCAGGAGCGTTATATCGGCAAGGAAGCCCCGACCGAGATTCTGGTATGGCAAGACCCGGTTCCGGCTGGCAACAAAGACTATGACGTGGCCGCTGTGAAAGCCAAGATCGCCGCAAGCGGTTTGCCCCTTGGTGACATGGTCGCCACCGCATGGGACAGCGCCCGCACCTTCCGCAAGTCGGACTATCGCGGCGGCGCCAATGGTGCGCGCATCCGTCTGGCCCCGCAGAAGGATTGGGAGGGCAACGAGCCCGAGCGTCTGGCCCGCGTGCTGGCGATGCTGGAACCCATCGCGGATGAGTTCGGCGCATCGGTTGCCGATGTGATCGTGCTGGCGGGCAATGTCGGTGTGGAACAGGCCGCGAAAGCTGCCGGGTTCGACATTGAAGTGCCGTTTGCACCGGGCCGGGGCGATGCCACGGACGAGATGACCGATGCCGACAGCTTCAAGTGGCTGGAACCCGTCGCCGATGGTTTCCGCAACTGGATGAAGAAGGACTACGTTGTCTCGGCAGAGGAAATGATGCTCGACCGCGCGCAACTCATGGGCCTGACGGCGCATGAAATGACCTGCCTTGTCGGCGGTCTGCGCGTGATGGGCACCAACCATGCCGGAACGGCGCATGGCGTGTTTACCGACCGTGTTGGCGCGCTGACGAATGATTTCTTCGTCAACCTGACCGACATGAACTGGAAATGGGAACCGAAAGGCCGCAATTCCTACGAATTGCAGGACCGTGCAACGGGCGCTGCGAAATTCACCGCAACGCGGGCGGACCTTGTCTTCGGCTCCAGCTCTATCCTGCGCGCCTATGCAGAGGTCTATGCCCAGGACGACAATGCCGAGAAATTCGTGAAGGATTTCGTGGCAGCCTGGACCAAGGTGATGAACGCGGATCGCTACGATCTGGCGTGATCGCTCGCATCACTGAAAGGAAAAGGGGCGCCGCGTGCGCCCCTTTTTCATGTCACACGCCCAGAAGGGTGGGCAGGTCATCCATCCTGCGGAACAGTTGCGCGCCCTCTGCCGCCAGTTTCGTGCCGTCCCCCTCGGGCGCATAACCGAAACAGCGCATCCCGGCGGCCCTCGCGGCCCGCGCGCCGGTGGGGCTGTCTTCAATCACGACGCAAGCGTCGGGCGTATGGCCCATGGTCTTGGCCGCGTGCAGGAACAGATCGGGCGCGGGTTTGGGGCGGGCAACATCGGTTGCCGCAAAGACGTTGGACGTGAAGCGCGCCGCAAGTTCCGGGTGCTGGCCCAGAGTCGCGCGCATTTTCACATGCCGCCCGTTCGACCCGATGCAATAGGGGATGGTGGCCGCCTCCAACTGCTCCAGAACACCGACAATACCGGGGATCATCGGGGTGCCCTCTGCCAGCTTGTCGCAGATGCGCGGGTAGAAATTCTCAACCCAATCCTCTGGCAAGGTCGCTCCCAATTCGCGCGCCCGCACCGCGACACCGGCGATGGTGCCGCCCACGAAAAGCCCCATGATCTGGTCCAAAGGCAGGTCCAGCCCATGCGCCGCCATCTCATCGCGTAGGAAGCTGTTGGTGATGATCTCTGAATCCACCACGACGCCGTCGCAGTCGAAAATCACAAGCTGCGGGGTCATGGGGTATATTCCAACATAGTGACATGGGTGTCGCCGTAACGGCGCTGGTCGATCAGGGCGAAGCCTTGGGGCGCAAGCTGCGGAGTGCTTTCTTCCCAGACAATGCGCGCGCCGGGGGCCAGCCAGCCGCCTGTAACGGCCGATGCCAAAGCCTGCGCGCCCAAACCCTTGCCATAGGGCGGGTCCATGAACACAAGGCCAAAGGCTGCGCCATGGTTTGCGCCCAAGGTGGTGGCGTTGCGGCGGAACACCTTGGTGCGGCCCATGGCGCGCATCTTCTCGATATTCTCGCGCAACAATGCGCGGGCGGCGGCCCCGTCATCTATGAAGCAGGCGAAGGACGCGCCGCGCGACAGCGCTTCCAGCCCCAACGCCCCCGTGCCCGCGAACAGGTCGAGCACGCGAATACCGTCCAGCGGGATCGCGTCCGCACCGTTTATCAACAGGTTGAACATCGCCTCGCGCACGCGGTCGGATGTGGGGCGCAGATGCGCCTGCGCATCGCCCGCGCCGACATCCGCCAGTTTCAGGCCACGCGCGCTTCCGCCAACGATCCTCATGCGCGCAAAAGCGCCTTGAGGTCGGTCGCGGGATCCACCAGCGCCGCCGGGTCAGGGGTGATCCCCTGCTCGATCATTCGTTTGCCGACCATGTAGGCACGCGGATCGCCCAAAGCATCGACCGAGATCAGCCGCGCACTTTTGAAATACCAATGGCTGCGCGCACCCGCATCGCGAACGATCACTTGGTCATATCCAGCATTCAGCCCCGCGATTTGCAGCTTCATGTCGTATTGGTCCGACCAGAACCACGGCATGGGCACATAATCGCGCCCAGCGCCCAGCATGTTATCGGCCACGCATTCGGCTTGGTCGATGGCGTTCTGCACGCTTTCCAACCGCAACCGCCCGCCCTGCCACGGGAAAGACGCGCAATCGCCCGCCGCCCAAATGGCCGGATCGCTGGTTCGGCCCTGCGCGTCGGTGGCAATGCCGTTGTCCAGCGTCAGCCCGGCGGCTTCGGCCAGATCGGTCGCAGGTGCGATCCCAATGCCGACAATCACGAAATCGGCGGGCAACTGCGTGCCATCCGCCAGCGTCACGCCTGTTGCGCGATCATCGCCGTCGATCCGGGCCAAAGCGGTATCCGTCAAGATACGCACGCCATGGCGTTCGTGCAGCGCGTGGACGGCTTCGGCGGTTTCAACCGCAGCAACACGCGCCAGAATACGCGGGGCCATTTCAAGCACTGTCACGTCCAGCCCGCGCTTGGCGGCAACCGCCGCCGCTTCCAGCCCGATATAACCGCCACCCACGATGACCACGCGCGCGCCTTGGCGGAATTCAGACGCCATAGCATCGACATCGGCCAGCCCGCGCACGGTATAAACACCGGGCAAGTCGCCGCCTATCGCGGCAGGCAAGCGGCGCGGGATGGACCCGGTGGTCAGCACCAGCGCATCATAGGGCAGTGTTTCGCCCGCCAGATGGACAAGCCGCGCGCTTCGGTCCAGCCCGGCCACGCGCGCACCGACTCGCAAGTTAACCCCCTGATCGGCATAGAAACTTTCGGGGCGCAGGAACAGGCGTTCCATGTCCATCTCGCCCAGCAGGTAGGCCTTGGACAAGGGCGGGCGCTGGTAGGGGGGCACGGGTTCCTCGCCCAGCAGCGTGATCGCGCCGTCGAACCCCTTGGCCCGCAGCCGCGCCACCAAAGATGCGCCGGCCTGACCAGCCCCCACAACGACGATATTCTTCATCCTGCCCCCACTGGCCATGTTGCGCCTGCATCCTATATGCCGGGTCAGAGGAAAGACAACCAACAGAAGGGACAGGACCATGACAATCAAACCCGGCGACACGCTGCCAGATGCCACGTTTTCACGCATGGGCGCGGACGGGCCGGAACAGGTCGCACTTGGCGATCTGACAAAGGGCCGCAAAGTGGTGCTGTTCGCCGTGCCCGGCGCATTCACCCCGACCTGCCATTCGGCGCATGTGCCCAGCTTTATCCGCACCAAGGACGAATTCGCGGCAAAGGGCGTGGATGAGATTATCTGCCTGTCGGTCAACGACCCGTTCGTGATGAAAGCCTGGGGTGACGCAACGGGGGCGGCAGAGGCTGGGCTTACCCTATTGTCCGATGGCACCGGCGCCTTCACCGCTGAAATCGGCATGAATTTCGACGCGCCGCCCGTTGGCCTGATGCGGCGTTCCAAGCGCTATGCAATGCTGGTCGAGGATGGGGTGGTCAAGCTGCTTCATGCCGAAGAAAGCCCCGGCACCTGCGACGTCTCGGGTGGCGAGGCGCTGCTGGCGGCGATGTAATGGCGGATGGCGGGGCGCTTTCGGTCACGCTTGTCGCGTCGCTGAACGAGATCGCAGCGCAGGATTGGGATGCCTGCGCCTGCCCGGAAGCTGCGACAGGCCGCCCCGCCGATCCGTTTACCACCTATCGCTTCCTGCACGCGTTGGAAGCGTCCGGGTCCGTCGGCACCGGCACGGGGTGGGAGCCGCGTTACATCACCGTCGAACAGGACGGGGCGTTGATTGCGGTCGCGCCCCATTATGTGAAATCGCATTCTCAGGGCGAATACATTTTTGACCATGCCTTTGCCCAAGCCTACACGCGGGCAGGCGGGCAATATTACCCCAAGCTGCAACTGGCTGTGCCATTTACCCCTGCCACTGGCAAACGGTTTCTGTGCAAACCGGGGTATGAGGAACCGGGCACCGCTGCCATTTTGCAAGCCGTGGCGCAGGTTGCGCGCGACAATCGGCTGTCCTCGGCGCATGTGACCTTTTGCACCGCAGAGGAAGCCGCGCGCGGGGCCGAACACGGGTTCCTGCACCGGGTAACGGAACAGTTCCACTGGGAGAACCAAGGCTATTCCAGCTTTGACAGTTTCCTTGCCGCGCTGTCCTCGCGCAAGCGCAAGACCATCCGCAAGGAACGCGCCACTGCCCAAGCCTTTGGCGGCGTGATCCGCGCCTATACCGGCGACGATCTGCGCCCAGAGCATTGGGACGCGTTCTGGCAGTTTTACCAAGACACCGGCGCGCGCAAATGGGGCACGCCCTACCTGACGCGGGCCTTTTTCGACACCGTCCAAGACACGATGCGCGACGACGTGCTGCTGGTGATGGCCGAGCGCGACGGCACCCCGATTGCAGGCGCGCTGAACTTTATCGGGCGCGACTGCCTTTATGGCCGCTATTGGGGCTGCCTAGACGATCATTCCTGCCTGCATTTCGAGTTGTGCTATTATCAGGCCATGGATTTTGCCATTGAACACGGTCTGGCACGGGTCGAAGCCGGGGCGCAAGGCACGCATAAACTGGCGCGCGGCTATATGCCAAGCGAGGTGCATTCGTTGCACCATTTCCCCGAACCGGGCTTTCAGCAAGCCGTCGCGCGCTACCTGCGCGAAGAACGCGCAGCGATTGACTACGAAATGTCGGCGCTGGCAAACTTCGCACCCTTCCGAAGAAGCTAGGAGGATATCATGGCACAGAAACTGACCGACCGCGCCGCGCTGGACCCGCTTTTGGCCAATGGCTGGGCGCTGGTTGACGGGCGCGACGCGTTGGAAAAAACCTACACCTTCGCCAATTTCATCGACGCCTTCAGCTGGATGACCCGCGCGGCCATCGTGGCCGAGAAGATGAACCATCACCCGGAATGGTTCAACGTGTACAAGACCGTGCGCGTTACGCTGACCACGCATGACGTGGGCGGGCTGAGCGATCTGGATGTGACGTTGGCGCAGAAAATGGACAAGCTGGCGGGGTAACATTCCCCCTCGCCAATCCGGGTTTTTGGCCCTAGTGCGGGGGCCATGAGCGATCACACAATATTCATGGCCTGCCTGCCGGGGTTTGAACCGCTGCTTCTGGCAGAGGCGCAAGGCTTGGGGCTACCCGGTGCAACGGCGCTGCCCGGCGGGGTGGAATTTACCGGCGGGCTGGCGGAAGTTGCCCGCGCCAACCGCGAAAGCCGCTTGGCCAGCCGGGTTATGCTGCGCATCGGTGAATTCCGCGCAATGCATCTGGCGCAATTGGACAAACGGTTGCACAAGCTGCCTTGGGCCGAGTGGCTGCGCCCCGATGTGCCTGTGCGGGTCGAGGCAAGCTGCACGCGCTCGCGCATCTACCACCAGAAAGCGGCGGCAGAGCGTTTGGAGCGCGCGATTGCCGACAGCGTGGGCGCGCCCATTGCGGCGGATGGGCTGCGCGTGATGCTGCGAATCGACGATGATCTGGCGACCATCTCTGTCGATACCTCGGGCGAGGGGCTGCATAAACGCGGCTTCAAGCAATTCACCGGCAAAGCCCCCTTGCGCGAAACCATGGCCGCCGGGTTCCTGCGGCAGATGGGCTATGACGGAACCCAGCCGGTGCTGGACCCGATGTGCGGGTCGGGCACGTTTCTGCTAGAAGCCGCCGAAATCGCCGCCGGGCTGCCCCCCGGTCGCGCGCGTAGCTTTGCCTTTGAGCAATTCGCCGGGGTGCGCAGCCTAACTGCTGCGCCGGACATCTCTCATCCGCCGGTGCTGCGGTATTACGGGTATGATCGCGACCAAGGCGCGATTCAGGGTGCCCGCGCGAATGCCGAGCGCGCAGGTGTGGCGGATTGGACCAGCTTTGCTTGCCAGCCCATCAGCGCGCTGACCCGGCCCGATGGCCCGCCCGGTCTGGTCATGGTCAACCCGCCCTATGGTGGCCGGATCGGCAATATCGGCCAGCTTTACGGGCTGTATGCCAGCTTGGGCAAAGTGTTGACGGAACAGTTTCAAGGCTGGCGCGTCGGGCTGGTGACGACGGATGCCAAGCTGGCCCATACCACCGGCCTAAAACTGGACGGCGGCCCGCCGATTCCGCATGGCGGGCTAAGGGTGCGGCTATTTCAATCCGGGCCGCTCTGACCGTTGCGATTGCACTGGTCAAAGCCCATATTCCAGAGTATAACGCTCGGGAATGGGATGATCCGATGCAAACACTTCGCCAGTTCGACACGAATCCACAACCGCAGCGCAGTGATGCCGCCCTGACATTGTTGCGGGTTCTGATGCGCACCTGTCGCGCCAAAGCCCGTATGCCGGTGCTTGAAGCCTGCGCATTGTTGCACCATAGCCCGGCGCAATCGGCGCAGGTCTATGCAGACGCCTTGCTGCGTGCGCTGGTGCAGGCGCTGCCCAAGCCACCAGTCATTCACACCGTCGCCGCCGCAGAACGCTCTTTCGATGAAGATTGGTTGCTGGCGCTTCTGTCCGCCATCACCCGCGAGGACCACACAAGCGCGACTTTCCTGCTGCGTGCCCGCCTACCCTTGCATTACCGGCGCTCTGTCGGCTGGCTGGCTGCCCAGCTTGCCGCGCGTTTGGACGAGGATGAGACCTACAAATTCTCTCGGATTTAGAATATTTCTAAAAACCTCTTGAATGCGTGCGCGGTTCCGCCTACCTTGTTGGAAGCGGGCCGCCAGCTATGCGCCAGCCAGTCCCGCGCCCAATTCCAATTTATGACAGGAGGGTTGCGCATGACCCAGACAGCCGCTCAATTGACCACATCCGCCCAAGAGGCGATTTGCGACGCGCTGACGCAAAGCGTGGCCGAAACCGCCGTAACAACCATGTTGGCACAGAATTTTCACTGGAATGTCAAAGGTATGGCTTTCGGCCCCCTGCATGACCTTTTCCAGAAAATCTACGAAGACCACTTTGAAGCGCAAGATGATCTGGCCGAGCGGGTCAAAATTCTGGGTGGCCATGCCGAAGGTCGCCTGTCAGAAATGCTGAAGCGCTCCAAGGTTGCAGAGCATGACGGGCACGCCTCTGCCGAGGATATGATCCGCATCTTGGCCGACGCACAGGAAACCCTGGCCTCTACCTTGGCAGGCACCGCTGCCGTTGCCGAAGAAAACGGCGATATGCTGACGCAGGATCTGGCCATTTCGCGCGGTCAGGTGCACGAAAAATTCGCTTGGCTGCTGCGCGCGCATCTGGGTTAAATCAAACCAGCGCCTTGACACCCTTCTTGTCGCAGCGCTTGCGATAGGCGACAGGCCAGTGCGAATACTTGCCCAGATCGCTTTGTTGATGCACCAGCATGTCCAGAAAGGCATGCTGGTGTTTTTCTTTCTTCAACTTCTTGAACAGCGATTTCTGATCCTTGGTCATCGAACAGCCAATGCAATGGCCTTCGCGCTTGAACTTGCACACACCGATACAGGGAGAGGGGATTTTGCTCATTTCAGGTCCGGGCTTGGCGTTGCGATAACGCGGGCTGGGGTTACTTGGTCAGGATCAATTTGCGACCGCGCGTGATGCGCAGGGTATAGATTTGCCCGTCCAGCAGGATTGTCGCGGTGCTGCCCTTCGCGGTCAGGTCTTCGGCCTGATGCACAGGCAAGGGTGCTTCAGTCCCTGCGGCAGATTTTTCATCGTTTACCATACCGCACCATGGGCGGCAGGGATTTGCGTTTGGCTGGTCATGGTGGCACGGCTGACTGATCTGAATGTGCGCCGGGCTATCTTGGTTGGCTAGGCAAGCTCTTATCTGACAAGTTCTGTCGGAATAGTCAAGCCTAGCCTTGGATGGGGTGGAAGGCCAGCAACAGCGCCATGGCCAAACCCAGCAGCACCAGCGTTTCGACCACGACAATCGCCATATGCCCCGGCCCAACCGCAGCAAGTGCTTTCAGCGAGGTTTTGACGCCCAATGCCGCAATCGCGGTTACAAGGCAGACACGGGACAGGGTGTTGACCTGCTCGACCAAGATCACAGGTAATTCCACCACGCTGCCCAAACCAACAAGCGCCAGAAACAGCACCATGAACCATGGCAAAAGCGCCACGCGCCCGGTGCCCTGCCCTGCCCCGCTGGCGCGCAGCACCAGCCCGATCACGATCAGCACCACAGGCAGCATGGCCACCCGAAACAGCTTGGTGATGGTCGCGGTTTCGCCTGCCGTATCGGACACCGTAAAGCCCGCGCCAACGACCTGCGCCACGTCATGGATGGTGGCCCCGATCAGGAAACCCTGTTCCACCTCGGTAAAGCCCAAGCCGCCGAACAGCAGTGGGTAAAGGACCATGGCGATGGTCGACAGCGCGGTCACGGCCATGACCGTAAACAGCGTATTGCGTTCGGTCTTGTCATTATGCGGGATGACGGCGGCAATGGCCAAAGCGGCAGAGGCCCCGCAAATCGCCACCGCCCCACCCGTCAGCAACGCAAAGCGCCATTGCCGCTTGAACAAAGGGGCCGCAATGAACCCGGTGGCAATGGTGGCCGCGATCAGCCCGACCAAAAGCGCCGCGCCGGACAGCCCGATCTGCGCCATATCGTCCAGCGCAATTCGGATCCCCAGCAACCCCACCCCCAGCCGCAACACGAATTTCGCGGCAAAATCAACGCCCGGACCACAAGGGCCGTCCGTGTGCATGAAGTTGAACGCCATCCCCAGCAGCAGCGCGAACAGCATGACCGGCGCACCGTAATGCGCGCCAAGGAAACTGGCCGCCGCGGCGATGGTGGCGCTTAGCATCAGCCCCGGCAGAAGCGGCTTTGCACGGGCGGTCAGGTCGGTCAGCTTGGGCATGGTGGTCTTTCGCATAAAAAAGGGGCGCACGAATCTGCGCGCCCCCATTTGGTTTTGCCCCGATCAGGCCGAGCGGTAAAGCTTGGTCATCGAGAATTCGCGGTGGCCCAGCGCCTCGGCGCAGGTCAGGCGGCCATTGGCGGTGCGCTTTATCATCTCGATCAGGCTGTCACCCGCCTGGTCGATGGTCATGTCGCGCCGCAACACACCGGTCACATCCACGTCAATATGTTCGGACATGGTGCGCAGGGTGCGCGGGTTGCCCGATATCTTGATAACCGGCACAATCGGGTTGCCAACCACGTTGCCCTGCCCCGTGGGGAAGGTGTGGATGACATAGCCCGCCGCCGCCATCAGCGTCACGCATTCCGCCGCGGCCGATGACGTGTCCATGAAATACAGCCCCGCGCCCTTGGCCGGTGCCTCTGCCGGTTCCAGCACGTCAATATAGGTGCTGGTGCGGCCAATTTTCTCAAGGTTGCCCAGCGCCTTTTCCTCAATAGTCGAAAGGCCGCCCAGAATATTGCCCTTGGTCGGCTGGCTGTCGGACAGATCAGAGGTCTTGAACTGTTCGATCACGTCATCGGTATAGGCCTGCCATGTTTTCATGAACTTGGCCGCCGCTTCCGGATTCGCTGCGCGCTTCTCGCAGATATGTTCCGCCCCGGTGATTTCCGAGGTTTCGCCGAACACGCCATACAACCCATGCGGCAGCAGCTTGTCATACATGTTGCCAACCGTGGGGCAGGAGGACAGGCCGGTGGTGGTGTCGGATTCGCCGCATTTGGTGGACACCCACAGATCGGTCACGGGGCAGTCTTCTTTCTGAAGCTCTGTCGCCCATTGAACGTATTCCTTGGCCTTCCAGCTTGCCCGGCGGATGGTCTCGAAATCGCCGTTCTGTTCAATCCAGAACCCTTCGACCGGCTTGCCGGTCTTGGCAATGCCATCAACGATGATCTTGGTCCATTCCGGTTCAATCCCGATGACGACCACAGCCGCCACATTGGGGTTGGCCCCGGTGCCGATGATGGTGCGGAAATGCAGGTCCAGATCCTCTCCGAACTGCAAGCGCCCATAAGCGTGCGGAATGGCCATGGTGCCCTTGACGTTATTGGCCACAGCTTCACAGGCCGCGTTGGAAATGTCATCCACCGGCAGGATCAGGACGTGGTTGCGCACACCCACACGGCCGTTTTCACGGCGCCATGCCTTGACCGTATCTTGAGAAAAATCGAATGCCATGGTCGGTCCCCCTTACCAGCGCTTGGTTTTCATGTTGTGGGTGTGGACATGGCCGCCAATCTCGGCGCTGCCCACCATGCGGCCAATATCTTCACCGTATTTGATAACGGTGTCGCCCTCGGCCAGATCCTTCAGCGCAACCTTGTGACCGATGGGAATATCGGCCTTGGCGGTCAGGCGGAAATCAGAGTTATCCTCGGTGCAGACGCATAGCATGTCGGTGCCGGCGGTCAGCCCCTCGACCACGACAACGCCGACATTGTCGACCTTGTCATGGACAAGCAATTGGGGGTGGGTGTTTGCGGTCATGTCCTCTCTCCCTTTTAGATGAGGTGTCTAGCCACGGGCGAGGCCCGTGAGCGTGTCGTAAAGCTGTTGCGAAATCTCGATCTGCGCGGCGCGGGCGGCGCGGTCCGCCATGCGGCGGGCACCGGGCAGGCGCGCGCTGTCCTGTGCCTCTATCGCGGTGAACATGGCTTCGGCCCGGTCCGTGAAACCGGGGCCAAAGCGCGCAGGGTCCAGCACCAGCATGAAATGCGCAAGATTCGGGGCTGGCCCTTTGTCATCGAAGAGCGAGCTGGCCTGATAGGCGAAATGCGCACCCGCAAGCCCTGCGGTCAGCAATTCCACCATCAGCGCGAGCGCCGCGCCCTTGGCCCCACCCGACGGCACCATCGTGCCCGCCATAGCGGCATCGGCATCTGTGGTCGGGTTGCCATCCACATCCAGCGCCCAGCCTTCGGGAATGGGTTGGCCCGCCTTTTGCGCCAGCATCACCTTGCCGCGCGCGACATGGCTTAGCGACAGGTCAATCAGCAGCGGATCGCCCTGCGCGCGGGGCGCGGCAAAGGCGATGGGATTCGTGCCATAAAGCGGTTTGTTGCCGCCCCAAGGGGCCATGGCAGCGGGTGCATTGGCGAAGGCCAGCGCGATCAACCCTTCGCGGGCGAAAGGTTCCACCGCCTGCCCGGCCACCCCGAAATGGTGCGACCGCGTCACGCTGACCACGGCCACGCCCAACTCGCGCACCACATCGCGCGCGGCCAGGGCAGCAGCGTCGATCGCGGCAAAGGCCAGCCCGAACCCTGCATCCACCCGGATGACCGCGCCGTCGCGTGTGACGGTCGGGGCCGCATCCGCCACCACCTTCCCCGTCACCATTTGCGCAGCATAAAACGGCGCGCGGGCCAACCCATGCGAGGGCAACCCCTCTTGCTCTGCCATGACCAGGGCGCGCGCTGCGTGCTCGGCCAGAGGCGCGGGCATTCCTGCTTTGCCGAACACGTCAACCACCAACTGGCGCGCATCTACAAGGCTGATCGTGGTGGTTGCCATGGAGGATCGGTCCGATTCTGGTGCTGTCATTCTCTCGCTTCACTTCTATATAGTTTATATGATAAAGTAAGGTCAATGCCCTTACCGCTTTCCCGTTGGGTTTTCCGATTTTTACGGGTAAATACATGAAATCGTTTTATTCGGAGGTGTCCATGTCCCTGCGCCCAGTATCCCAGCCGCTTCACCAGCAGTTGCGCGATCTTATGCTGGCACGCATCGAATCCGGCGAATGGTCGCCGGGCACTTTTCTGCCGTCCGAAACACGGCTGGCAGAGGAATACGGCGTCGCGGTTGGCACCCTGCGCAAGGCGCTCTTGGACATGGCTGCCGAAGGGCTGGTGCAACGCAGGCAGGGCAAAGGCACGGTTGTGTCCAGCCACGACAGCGACGCAGTGCTGTTTCGCTTCTTCAACCTGCGCCGCGTCGATGGCACCACCTTTCACCCCGAAAGCCGGGTGCTGGACCGCGCGCGCCGCACGGCCACCCCAGAGGAAGCCGCCGCTCTGGGTCTGGCCACGGGGGCCGACATCCTCTGCATCACCCGCGTGCGCGATGGCGACGGGGTGCCGCTGATTTATGAACAGATCGTGCTGGATGCCGCGCGCTTCGGCAGCTTGCTGGCAACGCCCGACCCTCTGCCAAACACGTTGTATCAGCTATACCAGACCGAATTCGGCGCAAGCGTGTTTCGCGCCTTGGAACAGGTCACGGCTTGTGCGGTAGATGCCGATTGCGCGCGTGAATTGGGGCTGGCGGCAGGCACCCCCATTCTGCGCGTGCACCGGGTTGCGGTAGATTATAACGGTGCACCGCTGGAATTGCGTGTGTCCTACATCAACACCGGCGCTGTGCATTACCATGCCGAAGTCTGATCCGATCATCTATGTCGATGCAGACGCCTGCCCGGTCAAATCAGAGGTCGAGCGCGTCGGCACAAGGCACCGGGCGCGCATGGTGATCGTCTCGAACGGCGGGATACGCCCGTCGCAAAACCCGCTGGTGGACACTGTGATCGTCAGCGCAGGTGCCGATGAGGCCGACAAATGGATCGCGGATCGCGCCGGGCCGGGGGACATCGTGGTCACGTCCGACATTCCGCTGGCCGCCAAATGCGTGGCGGCGGGCGCGCAGGTTTTGCGCCATGACGGGTCGGAATTGTCAGAAGCCAATATCGGCAGCGTGTTGGCCACGCGCGACCTGATGGCTGATGTGCGCGCCGCCGACCCGTTCCACCAAGGGCGCGGGCGCAGCTTTTCCAAGGCCGACCGCGCGCGGTTTCTGGACGGTCTGGAGCGGGCCATGCAACGGGCCAAACGTGCCTGAGCCACCTCAGACAACTTGCAATACGATCTTGGCCGCATTCACGCGGCCTGCGTCCAGATCGGCAAAGGCTTGCGCGCCCTCATCCAGCGCGCGAGTTTCGACCCAGCCCAACGCGCCCAAGGCCCCTGCCCCAAGGGCTGCCAAGGCATCGGCAAAGTCTTGCGGCGTGTAGCAATAAGACCCTGTCACGCAGATCTCCTGTAGCGTGATGCGGCGAATGTCATAGCCCTCTTGCCCCGGCAGCAGGCCCACATGCACGATCACCCCGCCGGGCCGTACTAGGCGCGATGCATCGGCGCGGGTGGCCGCAGCGCCCACCGCGTCAATCACCAGATCGAAGGCATCTGCGCCGGGGTCATGGCTGGTGGGGTCGAACGTCTTGATCCCCGCTTCCGGCGCAAGGGTCGCGCGGCGGCCTGCATGGGGTTCGGCCACATGAATGCTGGCCGCACCCATATGCCGCGCAACCAAAGCCGCGGCCACGCCAATTGCACCCGCGCCTTGCACCAGCACGCGCGGCTCCGTTTGCCCCAGCCGTTCCAACCCGATCCGCATGGCGTGCCACGACACGGCGACGGGTTCGGCCAGCGCAGCGTCACGCATCGACAGGCCATCGGGAATGGGCAGCAGGTTGCGTTCGGGGATGGTGACATAATCCGCGAAAGCGCCGGGGCGCGGCGGCATGGAGATGATCGCGCGGCTGGGCGACAGATGCGGGCGGCCCGCTTTCACCGCCGGGCAATCGGGGTCCACCACCAGCGGGTTTATCGCCACCGCCTGCCCCTTGCGGGGGCCGTCTGCGACGATCCCTGCCGCCTCATGCCCCAGCACCAAGGGCGCGGGGCGGCGGTCGTCATGCCCGTGATACGCGTGCATGTCGGACCCGCAAATGCCCACGGCATGAACCGCGACCAGAACCTCGCCCGCCGCAGGCACCGGCGCGGGCAGGTCGGTCAATTCCATCTGGTTCGGCCCGGTATAGAGTAACGCGCGCATGGTCTGTCCTTATTTCGCAGTAAAGCCGCCATCGACGAAAAGCGTCTGCCCGGTAATGTATCCCGACGCGTCCGAGCATAGGAACACAGTCGCCCCGTGCAGGTCTTCCAGCGTGCCATTGCGCCCGATCGCCGTGCGCGCGGCATTTGCGGCAGCCAGATCCGGGTTGCCAAAGACAGGTGCTGTCAGCGGTGTGGGGAAAAACCCCGGCGCGATCGCGTTGCAGGTGATGCCTTGGCCCGAGAATTCCTCTGCCATGGCGCGGGTCAGTTGCACAACGCCCCCTTTGGCCGCCCCATAGGGCGCGGAATTGGCGAAGGCACGCACCGATTGCAGGGACGCGATGTTCAGCACCCGCCCCCAACCGCGCGCAGCCATACCCGGCGCCAAATGCTGCACCAGCAAGAACGGCGCGCGCAGGTGCAGCGCCATGTGCAAATCGAACGCCTCTGCCGTGACCTGCGCGTAAGGTTCGCGCAGGTTGACCCCGGCGGCATTCACCAGAATGTCCACCTCGCCCGCCGCGTCGGCCAGCCCCGCCAGCGCGGCAGGGTCGGCCAGATCGGTTGGGTGGGCGCTGGCCGCGATACCGTCAGCGGCCAGTTCCGCCACCGCCGCATCCAGCTTATCGGGCGCGCGGGCAGCAAGGACGACCGATGCCCCGGCCAACCCCAATGCGCGCGCCATAGCCAGACCGATGCCGGAATTTCCGCCCGTCACCAACGCGCGCCGACCACTCAGGTCGAACAAATGCGCCAGACGCATCAGACAGACTCGACCGGCGCGCCAAGGTCGAAATTATGACCGGGGTAGTATTTGGCCAAGCGCACATCGGCGGTGCGGGCATGCGCCTCCATCCCCTCCAACCGCGAAATACGGGCGGTGCGGATGCCCAATTCCTTGCTGGCCGCGCGGTCGGCTTGCTGCCATGTCAGGGGTTTCAGGAATTTATGCACCGACAGACCGGCCGAATATTTGGCGGCGTATTTCGTGGGCAGAATGTGGTTCGGGCCGGAACACTTGTCGCCATAGGCGACAGTGGTTTCCTCGCCCACGAACAGACTGCCGTAATTGGTCAGGTTCGCCATCCACCAGTCCAGATCGGTGCAATGCAGTTCCAGATGCTCGGACGCGTAGACATCCGACACCTCGACCAATTCCTCGCGGGTATCGCACAAGATCACCTCGCCATAGTCGCGCCATGAGGCATCTGCCGCTTCGCGGGCGGGTTCGGGCAGGGTGGCGATCAATTCGGGCACGCGCGCCATGACGGATTCAGCCAAAGCCTTGTCATCGGTGAACAGCCATGCGGGGGATTCGTGGCCATGTTCGGCCTGCCCCACCAGATCAACCGCGACGATTTCGGGGTCAGCCGCCCCATCCGCGATGATCCCAATTTCGGACGGGCCGGCAAACACATCAATCCCCACTTTGCCGAACAGGGTGCGTTTGGCTTCGGCCACGAATTTGTTGCCCGGCCCAACGATCACATCGGCGGGCTTGCCGGTGAACAGCCCATAGGCCATGGCGGCAATCGCCTGCACGCCGCCCAAGGTCAGAACAATATCCGCACCCGCTTCGCGCATGGCGTATAGCACATAGGGGTGCATGCCCCCCCCGCGGTAAGGGGTAGAGCAGGCGATTACGGTTTTCACGCCCGCAGCTTTGGCAGTCGCCACCGACATGCAGGCCGACGCGATATGCGCATACCGCCCCGTCGGCACATAGCAGCCCGCCACGTTGCAGGGCACCCATTTTTGCCCGGCAGTCAGGCCTGACGGCATGGTCATTTCAAAATCCTTGACCGAGTCGCGTTGCGCCACAGCGAAGGTGCGGACCTGTTCGACCGCGAAAGCGATGTCTTCTTTCACCTGATCGGGCACTTCGGCGGCGCGGGCGTCCATCTCCTCTCGGGTGACAAGGATCGCGCCATCCCATTTGTCCAGCACTTTGGCGTAATGCTTGACCGCCGCTTCGCCCTCGGCCTCTATCCGGGCCAACATTTCGTTCACCACGCGCTGCGCTTCGGCAGAATTGGTTTCCGGCGTCTTCTCGGCTTTTTTCAGATAGGTCGTCGCCATCTGTCTTTCCTTTGTCTTGGGTTGGGCAGCCGCGCTCAGCGCAAGAGCGGCGGCAAGAAGGTTGTTGAAATCGCAGGGATGAAGGCGATCATCAGCACGACCACCAGCATCAGAACCATGAAGGGAATGGCGCGATAGGCAATTTTCAGGATTGATTCGCCCGTCAGCCCGGACACCACGAACAGGTTCAGCCCCAAAGGCGGGGTAATGAACCCGACCCCCAGCGTGGTGATCATCATGATGCAGAATTGCACATCGTTCATGCCGATTTCCTGCGTCAGCGGGAACATCAGCGGCGCAAGGATCACGATATTCGGCGTCGTTTCCATCACGCAGCCCGCGATGATCAGGATCGAGATCATCAGCAAGATGATGATGACCGGGTTTTCCGACACCGTGGTCATGGCGTAAACAAAGCCCTGCGGCACACCGATGACGGCCATGGCCTGCGACAACGGCAGCGAAAACGCCACGATGGGCAGGATCACACCGTTGACCTTCGCAGAAGAGATCATCATCGACGGGAAATCCGAAATCTTCAGCGTGCCCAGCAGGAACCCCATGGCGATGGTCACGCTGACGGCGGCAGCACCGGCTTCGGTTGGCGTAAGACGACCAGAGAAGATGCCGTAAAAAATGATGCCGGGGATCATGAAGGCATACCAGCCCTTGCCCAGCACACGGCCCAAGTTCGCGGCCCATTCGCCAAAGCTCATCAACTGCCCTTCGGCCTTGGCCATCTTGCGGCTGACGATGATGTTGGTGACAAGGATCGACAGCAGGATCAGCAGGCCCGGAATGATCGCCGCCTTGAACAGCGTGCTGGCCGATATGCCCAGCACAAGGCCGATAACGATATAGGCAATCGAGGGCGGGATCAGGATGCCGGTGCAGGCACCCGACGCGACCAGCGCGCAGGCATAGGGGCGGGAATAGCCTGCCTCCACCAGCCGGTCGATTGTCATGCGGCCCACGGCAGCAGCACCCGCCGCATCCGATCCCGAGATGGCAGAGAACATGCCGCACACGAGCACCGTCGCAGAGCCGAAGCCACCGCGCGCCCAGCAGGTCAGCGCATCGGCCACGTCCAGAAACTTGCGCGACAGGCCGGTGCGCACCAAAACGTCACCCGTCAGGATGAACAAGGGCACCGCCGTCAGCGCGAAATGGTCAATACCGCCGAACAGCGTTTCGCCCACGACGCCAAGGGGCAAGGCCTGCGACATATACAGAATGCCGATAGACGCCACACCGATACAGGCCCAGATCGGCACGCCCAGCGCGATCAGCACGAAAAAGACGATCAGCGGCAGGTAGAAATCCCAGCCCAGTTCGACCGTAAATTGTTCCAGTGTCCACTGCATAGCGGCCCCCTCAGTCGAACAGTTTTTCGCCGGTGAATGGCGGCTCATCGCGGCGCAGCGTGCCGATGTCGCGCCAGATGGATTGCAGCAATCGCGCCGTGACCATGCTGAAGCCTATCGGTACCGCCAGCAGGAAATAGACCTTCGACACGCGCAGCCCGTCAGTAACGGACCCAAACCGCATAGAGGTGTCGACCGCGTGCCACGACCAGATGACGACGGCCACCGCCACCGCCAGCATGATCAGGTCGCCCAACAGATACAGCAGCGTCTGCGCGCGGTGCGGCAGCGCGTGAAAAATCACGTCAATGCGGATATGTGCGCGGTCCTTGATCGCTGCCGAAGCCCCGATCCAGACAAGGTAGATAAAGGAATACCGCACCAGTTCTTCGCCCCAGATAGACGAATAGGACAGAACTTCGCGGCGGATCACCTCGACCACCATGGTGGTGACAAGCAGGATGTAGAAGAAAAGCAATGCCCAGCGTTCAGCATTGCGGTCCAATGCGCGCAGCATGGCCGGTCCCTTTCGGTCGGTATCTGGTCAGATAAGGCGCACCGCCGGGCCAGATGGCCCGGCGGGCAACAGGCCTTTAGGCGTCATCCACCGGAATACCGGCATAGGTCTCGGCCGCTTCGGCCAGCCCGTTGAACGTGTCCATGTCGCCTGCGAGTTCCATTTTGAAACTGTCCCACTCGCTGCGCTGGTAGCCCACGGTTTCGCGCCATTCGTTCAGCTGGTCTTCGCTCAGGCTGTGGAATTGCACGCCCGCCTTGCGCATTTCGGCCATGGCGTAGTTGCGCGCCGAAGGCACCTTGGCAAGGTTCTGCATCATGGTGATGCGGCCTGCTTCCTCGATTCCGTCTTGGACATCGGAGGGCATGGAATTGAACCATTCAAGGTTCATCGAATAAACTTGGCTGTCCGGCACCGGCTGGTTGAAAGTGACATGGCTGAGGAGGTCGCGGAAGCCAAACACGTTCAACGCGCCCACGGACGGGTCAAGCGCATCGGCTACACCCTGTGTGATCGCCGACGGCGTTTCGCCCCAAGCAACCGGCGTCGGGTTCGCACCCGCCATCGAGTAATATTGCTGCAACATCAGCGAACCGGGGACGCGGAATTTCACGCCACGCAGGTCGGACGGCACCAAAGCAGGGTTTTCGATTCCCTTGCGCAGGGCAACCACACGCGGGTCGATGACAATGTAGAACAGGGGCTTGAAGCCGCGCTCTTCGACCTTGGGGTGAACGTTATTGATCCAGGCTTCCGAATTCACAAGGTTCACGAAACGCTGGTTCGACCCGCACAGATAGGGAAGGTTGATCAGGTCCGTGACAGGCGCAAAAGGCGCAAAGTTGGCAAGCGAGTGCTGCGCGCATTGAATTGCGCCATTCTGCACGCCGCTGACCAGTTCACCCTCCGACCCAAGCTGACCGCCCGGCGCCAGCCGGACATAGACCTTGCCGTTGGTGGCGTTCTGGATGTTTTCCTTTAGATCCAACTGCATGATCGGATAGCTGCGGGTCGCGCCAAGCACATAGGCGGTGGCAATGGTCATGACATGCTCTGCTGCAGCCTGACGCTCGCGTTCTTCAGCGGCGGTTTGCGCTGCCGCCTCGGACGACCACAGCGTGCCCGCGGCCCCCGCAACCACGGCGGCGGTAAAGCTGCCCGTGGTGGCAAGCTTCAGGAAATTGCGCCGCTCTGCGCTTTGCAGTTCTGTCCGTGTTGTCTTATCCGTCATGACCTGTCTCCTCCCTAGATGTTGGTCAGTTCTTCTTGCGCTTGCGCGCTTCACGCCCAAGGCTGCCAGCGGCAAAGCAAAGCACCGAAATGGCTAGCAAAATTGCTTCCATGCGAACATTCAGGATCGGGCTGCGCGTGCTGGCGGCATAGATCACATGCCCGAAATACCCCGAAAACAGCACCAAGGATGCCAGCAAAGCCAGATTTTCCCATCGTGACATGACGCCTCTCCCCATGCGTTTCATGCAAGCCTCAGGGCTTTTGTAAACGCTTACATAGGCAACGGCGCGAGTCAAATCATTTCTGTATAGTTTATATAAAATAATTGAACGCGCAGAGGCGAACGTGCTATGTAAAATTTACATTCCACACAGAACACATGACAAAACGCACCAAACCCACGCTGATCGACATTGCCGCCGCTTGCGATACATCCATCGCCACTGTTTCGCGTGCCTTGTCGAAACCGGGCCTTGTGCAGCCCGAAACGCTGGAGCGCGTGCGCAGGGTTGCCGCCAGCATGGGCTATGTGCCCAACCGCCGCGCACGCGCGCTTGTGTCGGGGCGGTCGAACACGGTGGGTGTGGCGGTGCCAACCCTTGCCAGCCCGGTCTTTTCGGCGACATTACAAGAAATGCAGAAAACGCTGTCGGCCAATGGCTACCAGTTGCTGATCGCTTCGCATGAATACGACCCTGCGGCAGAGGCGGCCGCCTTGTCGCAACTTATCTCGCACGGGGTGGATGCGCTTGTGGTGGTGGGGGGCGCGCGCCCGCAAACCACATGGGCTTTGATCGACAGCGCCGAATTGCCCTTGGTGCAGCTTTGGGAAGGGCGCGAGGGCTTTGACCGCGTGTTAGTGGACAATCATCACGCCGGGGAATTGGCCGCGCAGCACCTACTGGACCTTGGGCATTGCCGCCTTGGCGTGATTTGTGGCGACATGGCGATCAACGACCGGCAAGCGGCGCGGGTGGCGGGCATTCGTGCTGCACTGGCACGCGCGGGGCTGGATTTGCCGGATGCGCTGGTTTCAGAACAGCCCCCCAATGTCATGGCCGGGCGCAGCGGTTGCGCCGCAATTCTTGAGCAGGCCGCGCGCCCCACTGCCATCATCGGCACCATGGACCTGCTGGCCATGGGCGCGATGTTGGAAGCGCAGGCGCGCGGCATTGCGGTGCCGAGGGCCTTGTCTTTCATCGGGATCGACAATATCGACGTCAGCGCACATCTGTCCCCGGCCCTGACCACGGTGGACATACCCGCAACCCGGATCGGTGCCGAAGCCGCCGCCATGGTGTTGCGGCGGCTAAGCGGACAGGTCACGGAATGTGAACGGCTGGTGTTGCCGGTCATCCCGGTCATCCGCGCCTCTACGGCCGCCTACCCCATACGTTCAGACGCATAAGACCCCGGAGAGGCCGGGAACACCACCGTTTTATTCCCGTTCAGGAACACCCGGCGGTGAATATGCGCATGGATGGCGCGGGCCAGAACCTGGCTTTCGACATCGCGCCCAAGGCTGACATAATCGCTGGGTGACTGGGCATGTGTCACGCGCACGATGTCTTGTTCGATGATCGGGCCTTCGTCCAGATCGGCGGTCACATAGTGAGAGGTCGCGCCAATCAGCTTCACCCCGCGCTCAAAGGCCTGCTTGTAAGGATTCGCGCCCTTGAAGCTGGGCAAAAAACTGTGGTGGATATTAATGATCCGGCCCGACATTTTCTGGCACATCTCGTCCGACAGAACCTGCATGTAGCGCGCCAGCACGATCAGCTCTGCGCCGGTCTGTTCGACCACTTCCATGATGCGGGCCTCTGCCTGCGGCTTGTTGGCCTTGGTCACGGGGATGCAATGGAAGGGTATGTCGTGGTTCACGACGACCTTCTGGTAATCCATGTGGTTCGAGATGACCGCCACGATGTCGATGGGCAGCGCGCCGATGCGCCAGCGATAGAGCAAATCATTCAGGCAATGCCCAAAACGCGACACCATGATGATGACCTTCATGCGCGCGGCTTCGTCATGAAAGGCATAATCCATCCCGAACGGCTCTGCGATCGGGCCAAACGCGGCTTGCAGATCGTCCAGACCCGAACCGGTTTCACTGTCAAAACTGACACGCATGAAGAATTTGCCGGTTTGCATGTCATCGAATTGCGACGCATCGGTAATGTTGCACCCCTGCTCGGCCAGAAAGCCTGCAATGGCGGCAACAATCCCGCGCGCGCGGGTGCAGGTGACGGTCAGGGCGAATTTGGGCATGGGGTCTGTCCTTCAAAAATGCCCCCGGCGATGGCCGCCGGGGATCTGTCGCGGGTTAGATATCAAGCGTGTGGTCTTTTTCCCAGCGGCTGAAATGCGACACGAAGGAATTCCATTCCTTGTGCTTCAATTTCAGGTAAGAGCGCGAGAAATCCTCGCCCATGGCCGCCATCAAGCCGGCATCGTCTTCATAGGCGCGCAAGGCATCCAGCATGTTCAGGGGCAGCTTGGGCGCGTCGGTAATCTTGTGCCCTTCGGCATACATGTCGATATCGCGGCGGGGGCCGGGATCGGCCTTGCTGCGGATGCCGCTCAGGCCAGCTGCGATGATGACCGCCTGCAACAAATAGGGGTTTGCGGCCCCATCAGGCAGGCGCAATTCGAACCGCCCCGGCCCCGGCACGCGTACCATATGGGTACGGTTATTGCCGGTCCATGTTACCGAATTGGGCGCCCATGTCGCCCCCGACATGGTGCGCGGCGCGTTGATCCGCTTGTAGCTGTTGACCGTGGGGTTGGTGATCGCAGCAAGGGCGCTTGCGTGTTTCATGATCCCGCCAAGGAAATGCTTGCCACGCTCGGACAGGCCGACCTCGCCCGTCTGGCCAGAGCCGTCACCGGCGAAAACATTGGCCTTGGCATCCTTGCCCGGCGCATCCCAGACGGAAATATGCACATGGCAGCCATTCCCTGTCAGCCCTTCGATCGGCTTGGGCATGAAGGTCGCGCGCAGCCCGTGCTTTTCGGCCACCGATTTGACCATGAACTTGAAGAAACTGTGCTTGTCGGCGGTTTTCAGAATGTCGTCGAATTCCCAGTTCATCTCGAACTGGCCGTTGGCGTCCTCGTGGTCGTTCTGATACGGGCCCCAGCCCATATCCAGCATGTAATCGCAGACCTCGCGCACCACATCGTAGCGGCGCATCACGGCCTGCTGGTCGTAGCAGGGTTTCTCTGCGGTATCGAACGGGTCGGAAATGGCGTCGCCTTCGGGGGTCAGCAGGAAATATTCGGCCTCTACCCCGGTTTTGACATGCAGGCCTTCGTCGGCGGCCTCAGAAATCAGGCGGCGCAGCACGTTGCGCGGGGCTTGGGCCACATCCTGCCCTTCCATCACGCAATTGCCCGCGACCCATGCGACCTCTGGCTTCCACGGTAATTGGATGACGGAATCGGGGTCCGGGACCGCCAGCATGTCCGGGTCGGCGGGTGTCATGTCCAGCCATGTTGCAAAGCCCGCGAAGCCCGCGCCATCGGCCTGCATATCGGCAATGGCCTGCGCGGGCACCAGTTTGGCGCGCTGACCGCCGAACAGGTCGGTAAAGGAAATCATGAAATATTTCACGCCGCGGTCGGCTGCAAATTGGGCTAGGTCGAGTGTCATGCGGTGTCCCCTGTTGATCTTGTTCTTGAACGAAAAACGCGGGCCAGCATCTGCCAGCCCGCGCCCTGAATCAGTAGCCTGTGCCCGGCTTGCCCGGATACCAATCCGTCCCGGCTAGCGGAATTTGCGCCATGGCGGCGGCTTCCATGGTCAGGGCGCACAGATCCTCTGGTTCCAGATTGTGCAGGTGGTTGTGGCCACACGCCCGCGCGATGGTCTGGGCTTCCAGCGTCATGACCTTCAGGTAATTGCGCAGGCGGCGGCCCGCTTCCACCGGGTCCAGCCGCGCGGCCAGCTCGGGGTCTTGCGTGGTAATGCCTGCCGGGTCACGCCCCTCGTGCCAGTCGTCATAGGCGCCCGCCGTTGTGCCCAGCGCATTATACTCTGCTTCGTATTTCGGGTCGTTGTCGCCCAGCGCGATCATGGCCGCCGTGCCAATGCTCACCGCATCCGCGCCCAGCGCCAGTGCCTTGGCCACATCGGCCCCGGTGCGAATACCGCCAGAGACGATCAGCTGCACTTCGCGGTGCACACCCAGATCCTGAAGCGCCCGCACGGCGGGGCGAATACAGGCCAGCGTCGGCAGGCCCACATGCTCAATGAACACATCCTGCGTCGCCGCCGTGCCGCCTTGCATCCCGTCCAGCACCACGACATCTGCCCCGGCCTTGACCGCAAGCGCCACGTCATAATACGGTCGCGTGCCGCCGACCTTCACATAGATCGGCACTTGCCAGCCGGTAATTTCGCGCAGTTCCAGTATCTTGATTTCCAGATCATCCGGGCCAGTCCAATCCGGGTGACGGCAGGCGGACCGCTGGTCGATCCCCTTGGGCAAGGTGCGCATTTCAGCCACGCGGTCAGAAATCTTCTGCCCCAACAACATGCCGCCCCCGCCGGGCTTCGCGCCTTGGCCGACGACAATCTCGATCGCATCGGCGCGGCGCAAATCGTCCGGGTTCATGCCGTAGCGCGAGGGAAGATACTGGTAGACCAGCGTCTTGGAATGCCCGCGCTCTTCCGGGGTCATGCCGCCATCGCCCGTGGTGGTCGACGTGCCCGCCTCTGACGCGCCGCGCCCCAAGGCTTCTTTGGCTTGGGCCGACAAGGCGCCAAAGCTCATGCCCGCAATCGTGATCGGAATATCCAACTTGATCGGCTTTTTCGCAAAGCGCGTGCCCAGCGTGACACTGGTGTCGCATTTCTCGCGGTAGCCTTCCAACGGGTAGCGGCTGACCGATGCGCCCAGAAACAGCAAATCGTCAAAATGCGGAACCCGGCGTTTTGCGCCACCGCCGCGGATATCGTAAATCCCGGTCGCGGCTGCGCGCCGGATCTCGGCATTGATCGGGTTGGAGAATGTCGCCGACTGAATCGGCAAGGTGCGCGGAATGCGGCGATCGTCGTCTTTCATGGTCATCCCCTCAATAGGCCGCAGCGTTGTCGATGTCGAAATTGTAAAGCTTGCGGGCAGAGCCGTAGCGCCGAAACTCTTCCGGTTTGGCGTCCACACCTGCGCGCGCCAAAAGATCGCGCAGAATCTCCAGATGTTCCGGGCGCATCTCTTTCTCTATGCAGTCGGCACCCAGGCTTTTGACCGACCCGCGCACGAATAACCGCGCTTCATAGAGCGAATCGCCCAGCGCATCGCCCGCATCGCCGCAGACAACCAGATTGCCCGCCTGCCCCATGAAGGCGGACATGTGGCCGATATTGCCCTGCACCACGATGTCGATCCCCTTCATCGAAATGCCGCAGCGGCTGGACGCGTTGCCCTTGATAACCAGCAAGCCGCCGCGCCCGGTCGCGCCCGCGTATTGGCTGGCGTCCCCGTCGATGATGACGGTGCCCGACATCATGTTTTCGGCAACACCCGGCCCGGCAGAGCCAGTGACATGGATCGTCGCCTGCTTGTTCATGCCGCCGCAATAATAGCCGGTGGAGCCGCGCACGGTCACGTCAATGGGCGCGTCCAGCCCTACGGCGATGGCATGCGCGCCGCGCGGGTTCAGCACTTCCCATTGGGTGGCATTGGTCTGTTCCGCCTGCGCCTGAAGCGTTGCGTTCAACTCGCGCAGCGGCTGGGTGGCAAGGTCTATGGTCTGCATGGCTCAGTGGCTCCAGAAATAAACGGTGGCGGGTTCGGGTTCCCAGACGCGGGCTGTATCTATGCCCGGCAGGTTGACCAACGCGCGGTATTCGGACCCGAAGGCGACATATTGGTCGGTTTCCGCCATCACAGCGGGCTTGCAGGCAATGGGGTCACGCACCACGCCAAAGCCGTTCTTGGTGCCAACGACAAAGGTGAAAAAACCGTCCAGATCATCGATCGAGGATTCGAGCGCTTCGCCCAAGCTGGCGCCCTGCTGCATCCGCCAGCTTAGATAGGCCGCGCCCACTTCGGTGTCGTTTTCGCTTTCAATACGCATACCCGCCGCGCGCAGCTTGCGGCGCAGGCTGTTATGGTTCGACAGCGACCCGTTATGAACAAGGCACTGGTCTGCCCCGGTTGAAAACGGGTGCGCGCCTTGCGTCGTGACAGCCGATTCGGTCGCCATGCGGGTATGGCCAATGCCATGGCTGCCCGACATGGCCGACAGGTTGAAGCGCGCGGCCACGTCTTTTGGAAGCCCGACTTCCTTGAAGATCTCTATCCGCTCGCCATCGCTCATAACCCGCAATCCGGGGCGCAATTCGGCCAAAGCCGCGCGCGCTGCGTCGGCCTTGGCGGCAGGCAGGTCAATTACGGCATGCGTATCGACCACGCGCGCCACCACTTGCGCGCCCAGCGCCGCCGAGAGGTCATCGGCAAGCATGGCGAAATCGGTGTCGGGCTGCGCGGATTGCACCGCCATCTTGGCGCGGCCACCTTGCCCCGCACCATAGATCGCGATCCCGGCGCTGTCCGGCCCGCGATCCGTCATTGTAATCAGCATATCGGTCAGCAGCGCCCCCAACTGGGGTTCAAGCGCCCTGTCTTTCAGAAATAATCCGACAATCCCGCACATGGCTTGTGTCCTTTTGGTCTTGAGGTTGACACGACGCTAGCAGCAAACAAAACGCCTATCAACTGTTAAGAATTATTTTTTCCTAAGCGGAAATATCTTGGGCAGGAACTGCCTATGCAATGGGCAAACCGCGATTCGGGCAATCGGCCGACCAGCTCAGGCCAGTTAGAACCAATTGCAGCCAAGAGTGCACGCCTCATACCCAGTCACGGCAAAATTTTTGCCTGACGGGAAAAATATTTTCTTTTTATGTTGATTTTTTGGCTCAATGTGGTCTGCTTTCCATAGAAAGGCGTGGAATCGGTCACATGGTCGCAGGCCACAGGGACCAATTCATACCAAAACGCGCCACTTGTTGATGGGAGAGACAGACATGACGCAATCCTGGCGCTTTTCAGCACTTGCAGACCGGCACCGCGCGATGGGGTCGGCACTTGAAGACTGGTCCGGCATGGGCACGGCCTGGAGCTATGACAAGGATCAGGAAGAGGAATACCTGGCCATCCGCACCAAGGCCGGGTTCATGGATGTGTCGGGCCTGAAAAAGGTGCATGTGGTCGGACCGCACGCCTTTCATGTCATCGACCGCGCCACCACGCGCAATGCCGACAAGATCAAGCCGGGCCGCAGTTCTTACGCGACCATGCTGAACGATGACGGCAAATTCATCGACGATTGCGTAATCTACCGCACCGGGCCGAATGCCTACATGGTCGTGCATGGGTCCGGCCAAGGGCATGAACAACTGACCATGGCCGCGACGGGCCGCGACGTGGATATCCGCTTTGACGACAACCTGCACGACATATCGCTACAGGGGCCGCTGGCGGTGGATTTCCTTGAAAAGCAGGGCGTTCCGGGCATCCGCGATCTGGCCTATTTCTCGCACACGCAAACAATGCTCTGGGACAAGCCGGTGATGATTTCGCGCACAGGCTATACCGGCGAGCGCGGATACGAGATTTTCTGCCGCGCGCAAGATGCCGTGGCCATCTGGGATGCGCTGGTTGAACACGGCGCGCCGATGGGCATTATCCCCACGCGCTTTACCACGCTTGATTGGCTGCGCGCCGAAAGCTACCTGCTATTCTACCCCTATGACAAT
The DNA here is from genome assembly GCF_001517585.1 of Roseibaca calidilacus. Taxonomy (NCBI): domain Bacteria; kingdom Pseudomonadati; phylum Pseudomonadota; class Alphaproteobacteria; order Rhodobacterales; family Paracoccaceae; genus Roseinatronobacter; species Roseibaca calidilacus. Next base: position 2,135,850 of record NZ_FBYC01000004.1, read on the forward strand.
TCCGAGATGTATCCGTTCGCGGATGAGAAAGCGGGCGATACGCTGTGGGAATTAGGGCTGGATTTCACGGTATCCAAAGGCAAGACCGGCTTTCGCGGGGCAGAGGAACACTACCGCCTGAAGGGTAAGGAACGTTTCAAGATCTACGGTGTCAAGCTAGAGGGCACCACCCCCGCCGAAGAGGGCGCGGCACTGATGAAGGACGGCAAGCAGGTGGGCGTCGTGACCATCGGCATGTATTCGTCCCTGAACAAGCACAATGTGGGCATTGCCCGGATGCCAGTGGACTGCGCCGTTGATGGCACACCGATGATGGTGCGCAACACCGATGGCGACATCCCGTGTGTTGCGCAGTCCATGCCCTTTTATGACCCGGACAAGAAGCGCCGCACCGCCAAGGGCTAAGCCGCCAACAGGGCGCGCGGCCCCACGCGCGCCCCTGCCAGACAGGAGATGCACGCCGGATGAGCACGTTCGACTTCCCCCCCTCCATTGCCAGCCGCCCGACCTATGGCAAACTCGCGCCGCGCGCGGGTGCCGCGCAGATCATGCTTGCCGATGCCGAAGGGGCAGAGGCGCTTTTATCCTTGGCAAAGGCCAATCCGGACCTGATGCGCCGCGCCCATGTCATCTATATTCCGAAAGACACGGGCACAGGGTTTAGCGACCAGCTTCGCGCCGCCGCACCCGATATTTTGCACATCGCGCCCAGCTACGCGGCCTGCACCCAGCGTTTGCAGCGCGTGTTCAGTGCGGCCCCCATGGGCGCGCAGTTCTACCTTGCGGGCACCGAAGGGCTGATCGGACAAGCCATAGCGCTGGCCTTGCAGATCGGCATCCCGAAATCTGCGATTCAGACCGAACATCGCGGTTCGGTCGCGCGGCGCGTGCAATGCGTGCATTGCAAAGGCATCACGGAAGAAGTGATGACCGACCCGTTCCAATGCGGCCATTGCGGGCTGAACCTGTTCGTGCGCGACCATTACTCGCGCCGACTGGCCGCGTTTCAGGGCGTCTGCATAGATGCCGAAGACCCCGGCAATGTGCCCCCGTCGGTGGAGCTGTATTCATGAGCGCCGGTCTGGAAAAACTGCCCGTGGTGGTGACCGCCAAGGTCAAGCTGAATGATCTGGTCACCCGGTTCGAATTCGCCCATGCCGACGGCAAGCCGTTGCCACCCTTTTCCGGTGGGGCGCATACGGTCGTTGAAATGCGCGACGGCGGCGTGACCCGTTTGAACCCCTATTCGCTGATGTCCGACCCGATGGACCCCACGCAATATGCCATATCCGTGCGGCGCGACGATGCCGGGCGCGGCGGGTCGGTCTTCCTGCATGACAAGGTGCGGGTGGGTGACAGGTTGGTGCTGGGATACCCGGTCAACCTGTTCGCGCTGGACCTGACCGCGCGCAAACACCTGATGATCGCGGGCGGCATCGGGATCACGCCCTTCGTGGCGCAGATCAAGCAGTTGCAAACAACCGGCGGCGCGTTCGAATTGCATTATTCGGCCCGGTCGCACGCCTTGGCCAGCTACGCCGATGAGTTGCGCGCAGCCCATCCGGCGCGGATAAACCTGTATCTGGACGATCAGAACCAGAAAATCCCGCTGGAGCGGCTGCTGTCGGGCCAGCCACCGGGCACGCATGTCTATGTTTGCGGCCCGCGCGGGATGATCGACTGGGTTCTGTCCACCGCCGAACGCCTTGGCTGGCCGCCCGAGGCCGTCCATTCCGAAGAATTCCTTGCCCCGCAATCGGGCAAACCCTTCATGGTGGAACTGGCGCAATCGGGCAAGACCATCACCGTGGGCGAACATGAAAGCCTGTTGGAAGCGATGGAGCGCGCGGGCGTCGATGCGCCCTATCTATGCCGGGGCGGGGCTTGCGGGCAATGCGAAACCCGCGTGCTGGCGCATGACGGCACATTCCAGCACCACGATCACTGGTTGGAAGATGATGAACGCGACGGCAGCAAGATCATGCCCTGCGTCAGCCGGTTCGAAGGCACCCGGCTGGTGCTGGACAGGTAAAGGAGACGGGACCATGACGATCCAGTTCAACGACGAAACTTTCCGCGACGACTACACCTTCCGCAACTCGGAATGGGCGATCCGGCGTTTTCCCTTCCCGTTCCACGAAGACAGCTACATGTATTCGGTCAACATGGAACGCCACCGGGGCGGGCCGGAGGGGTCGGTCTATGCAAAGCGGTTTGACGTGGACGAGCACTATATCTCGGAAATGCGCGACCGCGCGCTTGTGCTGGCGGATGACCCGCTGCGCTGCCAATCGCTGCCGCATATGACGTTGGCAGGATGGGATCTGCTGGAACTTATCATGGTCAGCAAATCCGAAGATTACCCCGACCTGTTCGAGTTGCACCGCGACGGCAGTACATGGCGCTGGGTCAACAAGCCTTTGGGCATTGACGACACATTCACCTTTATGGACGAAGCCAGCCTGCCCTATGGCCCCATGGAATACATCACCCGCCAGACGCAAGGCGATTTCGCGGTGCTGGACCAGCGCGAGAACAATCTGTGGATGGATGCGGGCATGGTCACCACGCAGGCCGACTGGTCGCTGGATTTCGACATCGGGATGAATTTCTTCGAATGGCACGCCCCGGTGCCGCTGGCGCATGAAATGGGCGTGTTCAAACGGGCGCTGAAATTCCTGCTGAACGTGCAGCAAGGCAGCCCAGCGCGGCGCCTGAACTGGACCATGACAGTCAACCCGCTGCTAGATACCAGCCCGGAAAACTACCATAAATGGGGCATTCAAAAGACCACGCTGACGCCCGAGAATATCGGCCGCAAACAACACTTGCGTGTCGAATTGCAGACCTTCTTCCGCCTGCCCCGGTCAAACGCGCTGGTGTTTCCGATCCGCTGCTACCTGATTGCGCTGCAAGACCTTGTGACGGTGCCCAAATGGGGCCGCCGCCTGCACCGCGTTATCCGCGACCTGCCGGAGGAACTGGCGACCTATAAGGGCTTTATCGACAACCGCCCACTTATCGTGGATTACTTGTCGCGCTTTGATGATGGCTTGCCCACCTCGCCCGGCATCTGGCCCGATCTGGACAGCGAACCGCCGCTGAAAACGTGATGTCAGGCGCTTTGCGGGTAGGAGATGATCGACAAGTATCGGGCCGGCAGCTTTTCCAGCACTTCCGGCCCATGCGGCGCATCTGCGTCGAAGAACAGCGTGTCGCCCGGCTTCAGCGGGTAAAGCGTGTCGCTGTGCCGATACTGCAATTCCCCTTCCAGCATATAGATCGTTTCAATCCCGCCATGCTGAAAGGTCGGGAAAATGTCGGATTCTTGGGTCAGGGTAATAAGATAGGGTTCCACCATGACCCCGCTGGCATTGGACCCGATATGCCCCAGCAGATTGTATTGATGCCCCGCCCGCGTGCCGGCGCGCTCAATCTCTACGCCGGTGCCAGCCGGGGTGTGAACCGCCTCGCGGTGTTCCTCGAAACCACGAAAAAACGCGGTCAACGGCACGCTCAGCGCGTGCGACAGCGCCTGCAACGTGGTCAGGGATGGCGATGTATTGCCATTCTCGATCTTCGACAGCATCCCGATGGACAGTCCGGTCAACTCTGCCAAATCCGCCACCGTGATACCCCTTTGCCGCCGGTATGCGCGCACTTCGCGCCCAATGGCCACTTCAAGCACTTTCTCGCGTTCATCGCGGGTGCTGTGAGGGTCTTGCCGCAATGGCGCGGCGCGCCCGGCAATCTCTGTTGGTTTGACGAATGTTGTCATAGGTCACCTATCGGCGTGAGTGCGGCAATTGACTTCGGAAATCAGGGCATCAAGGAGCCTGCGAAATGTTTAACCGCAGTATACAGAGTATGACTGAAAATGAAAATATCCAGCTTGGCTTCCTGATTTTCCCGGGTTTTCCCATGGCCTGCCTGACGTCGATGATAGAACCTTTGCGGGCCGCCAATGAGATCGCAGATACACGGTCATTCGCATGGACGCTGATTTCCGAAGATGGCGGGCCGGTGGAAAGCAGCGCCGCGGTGGCGTTCCACCCGAACTGCACGCTCGTCGGTGCGGGGCACCTTGATTACCTGTTCCTGCTATCGCCGCCCAATGGTCGCTTCACCGACCCGCGCAAAGGCAACGGCGCGCTGCGCAACCGCGCGCGCCACGGCGCCACTTTGGGCGGCGTCAGCGGCGGTGTGTTTCCGCTGGCGCGCGCGGGCTTGCTGGATGGGCATGTGACATCGGTGCATTGGTGCTACGCGGCGGCCTTTGGCGACGAATTCCCCGACCATCGCACCACCGACGATGTCATCATGGTGGACCGTCGCCGCGTGACGATTTCGGGCGCGGCCGCCGGGTTCGATCTGGCCTTGCGGCTGATCCAGCAACGTCTGGGCGACGAAGTGACAACCGAAGTCGCCTGCTGGTTCCAGCATCCCTTCGTGCGCGGCGACGGGGTGCGCCAGCGCATCCCCGCGCTACGCTCGACCGCCGCGTCGGACATGCTGCCCGAACCGGTCGCACACGCGCTGCGGATCATGGACGACCATCTGGAAGACCCGATCGCAGTGGGGGATATCTGCGAGCAGATCGGGATTTCACCGCGCCATTTGGAACGCCTGTTCAAGCTGCAACTGGGCAAAAGCCCGAAGCTGTATTACCGCGCGAAACGGCTGGATGCGGCGCGGCAACTGGTGATGTATTCCAACCGCCCGCTGCGTGACATCGCGCTCTCTTCTGGTTTCTCCAGCCCTGCCGCGCTGCGCAAGCGCTATGCCGAAGCCTATGGCCTGACCCCGGAAGAGGACCGCGACCGCATCAACATGTTCCGGGTGCAGCAAAACGCGCCGGTGCCATCCAGCTAGGCATGGGCCGATTCGCTTGGCCGAATCACTCGGCCCGCGAACCGGCCTTGGGACCGGAAGCCACACCAATAAGACCGCATCAGATGCTCAGGACCAATTTTCGGGCCTGTTTCGGACCAATTTCGTATCTTTAGGAAATATTTTTTCGCTTAAGGCAATTTTTCCTTTGTAAAATGCACATCTAGCGTCATCCTTTTCAAGTCGCAGCAACCGGTTGTAAAATTGGTTCAAAGCGCTGTCGACGGACAACAGGGATCAAGACCCATCGCGCGAGGCAGGCCCGACCTGGACCAAAGCGTCGCCACCGGTCATGGAGAATGCTATGTCACTAAATCTGGAAACCGTCTTTGCCGAGCAGGTTACGCTGAACTCGCTTGTGCAAAACCTTGTCTATGCGTCGGGAACTGTCGGCGCGATCATGGTCGTTGCCGGCCTGCTGATGATCGACGCGGGCACCACGCGCAGCAACAACCTTCTGAACTCGACCCTTGAAAAGCTCTTGGGATTTTTCATCGGGTTTGCGACCTATTTCCTGATCGGCTTCGGGTTCTGGGCCGCGCAATATTACATCATGGAAGGGGCCACGCTGACCGATTCCATCAAGGATTGGTGGCTGGCGGGCGGCATGGCCAATGCCCGCGCGCATGAGGTCGATCCGGGTGTATTTCCGGGGCTAAATACGTTCCAGATATTCATCTTCTTCCTTGCCTGCTTCGCCGGCATCATCAACGTTCTGTTCCATTTCGCCGTGGCCGAACGGATGAAGGCAGCGGCCTATTTCATCTTTTGCGCCGTGGCGACGGTGGTCTCTTCGGCGCTGAGCTGGGCGACATGGGGCTCTGTCGGGCCGCTGACCAACCCCGGCTTTCACGACTTTTTCGGGGTGGGCTTCGTCTATCTGTTCCCGGCGGGCATGGCCTTGGTCATGGTGCCGAAACTTGGCGCCCGTCCCGGCATGTTCAACCCGCACCCCAAGGTGGCCAGCTATGACGCGCCCAGCATCGGGTTGGCGGCCACCGGGCTTGTGACCATCTTCGCATCGCTGCCCATGGTGATCCTGTCATGCCTGTTCTTCTTCGACCCCGAAGCACTGGCGGTCAGCGTGACCATGGCCAATACCAGCGTTGGGATCGCCTTCAACAATTACGGGTTGGCTTGGGCCGGTGGGGCCATTTCTGGCCTGCTGATCGCTTATAAAACCCGCAACTATGCCTACACGCTTCTGGGGCCGCTTGCAGGCTATGTCGCGGGGGCGTCGGGATTTGACGTGTATTTGCCGTGGCAGATGTTCCTTGTCGCCCTTGGCGCGCCTTTCGTGGCCTATGCTGTCTATGAATTCACGCTGAAACGCGGGATCGACGAACACAAGCTGTTCCCGCTGTTTCTGGGCGCGGGCAGCTACGGGTTGATTATGCTGGGCATTTTCAAGGCCGGCACCCCGCGCGGCGGCTATCTTGGCTTCGAGGAAGGGGCCTATGCGTTCCAGCACGGTGAAATCGGCATCGTCATGCAAGTGGTCGGCATTTTGGCCTGCATTGGCGCCGGTGTTGTCACGGCCTTGGTGCTTGGGTTCATCTTGGAAAAGACCATCGGCCTGAAAGTGACAGAGGACGAGCAAGCGGACGGTCTGGACCAAAAGAACTGGGACATTGCGCCCGCACCGAATGGGACACCGGCGGAATGATCCGTCAGCGCGCGCTGCGGCGATTGGCCCGCGGCGCGCGCGTGGGCACCGCGACAATTCTGGCCATTTCCCATTGCAGACACTATGTAAGCCTTGAACTGGTCGCCCCATGGGCAGACCCAAAGGATTGGCGAAATGGGACTTGCGATGAATTCACGGCTGGAAGCGGGGCTTGTGTTGGATCAGGCCGTGGGCGGCACCGTGCAGATCGTGATCGACACGCTGTTCGCCAAGATCCAGTCAGAGGAATACCCCGCCGATTCGCGCCTGCCCAGCGAACGCGCCTTGGCCGCAGAACTGGGTGTCTCTCGCAACACGGTGCGCGAGGCGCTGGATGTGCTGGCCACGCATGACATCATTCGGCGGCGTGCAGGGAGCGGCAGCTTCGTGACCTATCGCGCCCGCAAGGTCGAGCAAAGCAGCAGCGGGTCAATTGCCGAACGCACCAGCCCGCTGGACCATTTGGTTGTGCGCAGCATTATCGAGCCGGAAATGGTGCGTCTTGCCACCATCAACATGAGCCCGCGCGAGTTGGAAGAGCTGGACGATATCGTGTCGCGCATTGAACGGGTGCGCAGCGATGTGAGCGAGTTCATCAAATGCGAGGAAGAGCTTTACCGCAAGATCGCCCAAGGCACCCGCAACCCGTTGCTGGAAGCCTGCTACGAGCTGACGATCGAAGTCTGCCGCCAGAGCTTTCGCACCGCGCTGATGCGGCGCCATCTGACGCCGGACCGGATTCAAAGTTACCAGACCCGCTATAACACGCTGTTCAACGCCATTGCGGCGCGCGACGTGGAAGCGGCGGTGGAATTTGTGAAGCTGCATTTGGTGGATGAACAGAAGCTGCTGCTGCACGAAAGCTGAAGCGGCGGTCAATCGGCCCCGCCCGGCACGCGCGGATGCAGGCTATGCGGCACACCAGAGGCCACCAATTTCTGGTGCCATAGCTGGCCAAGATCGCGCATTTCAGAATGCAGAAGCGTTTCGTGCCGGTCCAGCCAGCCGCGCACCGATCCGAATTCGACGATGCGGGCTTTGCCCTTCTCGATCCGCACGACCGGCCAATCGCCCACAAGCGCGTGGCTGATCCCGAAAATATCCTCGCCCCACCATTCGGCAGGGCCAAAGGCATGGTTGACCTGCCCCATCTGCTTCATCGCGGCCAGAACCGCCGCCGCGTTCAGCGCGCCGACCTTTTCCACCGCCGCATGCCAGATATCCAGAATAGCGACATATTCCCAGCTGACCGCGCTCCAGCTATTGGGGAATCTTTCCTGATATTCGGCATAGAACCCGTGCGGCTGGTTAAAGAAGAACGCCTTTTCCGCCAGCGCCGGATCATCGAAATCGGGAAACTGGAAAATCGCGCCTTCCATGAACTGGGCCGATGTGCGCGCAACCAGTCGGTCATATTGGTCCAGCGTGCAAGACAGGATCATGCCGCGAAATCCCTGCGCATGGGCATATTCGGTCATGGCGTGCACCATGGGCGTGTAACTGGTGCACCAGCACAGCAGGTCAGGGGATTCGTCGAGCATTGGCTGCACAATGCTGGCCACGTCGGTTGCGTCGGGCGCGTATTGAACATCCTTGCAGATCTGGTGACCTGCCGCCTTGAACGCCGCCCGATAGGTTGCAAGCGACGGCAGGCCAAACCCGTCGCGCTGGCTGCACAAGGCCACGCGCCGAACCTGCGGGCAGTTGCGCCCGATCCAGTCCACACCGGTCACATTATAGACCGGGTGCACTTCTGACGGGGCAATCAGGTAACGGGTGTCGGGCGACAAGTCGCTGGGCAGCAGGGTCGAAGCAAGCACCCGGCTATCATTCAGCAACTCGCGCAGATGCGCGACATAATCGCCCCCCAGCAGCATCAGCAGCGACACCTGTTCTTGCCAGACAAGGTCGCGCGCCAAGGCCAGCGCCTGCGCGGGATCGTCCCCGCAATCGCGCGCGATCACGCGCACCGGGTAGCGACGGCCTTGGATCAGCAGCCCCCCGGCGCGGTTCAGCCAATCCTCCCAGATCTGGCAGCCCTGATACCCCGGCAAGCCCCAAGATTGCACCGACCCGCTCAGCGGCACCAGCATACCGATCTTGACCTCTTGCGTCATGCCCACGCCAAAGCTGGGCAAAAGACTGCGCATAGCCATGCGATGGGCGAAACTCGTGTCAATCATGACGAAAGATTAACAGGTCTGCGACCATACGCGACGGGAAAATCGCCCTATGGCAGAAAACATTTATTACTGTGGTGAAATTTTATTGACAGATTGGACCCAACTGGCGCAGCATTGGTTCAGACCAATTTCAACATTGGTTCCCTTCCCTCGCTGACGGAGACATCACCATGCCCCAGAAGAAAGTCGCAATCATCGGCGCTGGCCCCTCGGGTCTGGCTCAACTGCGCGCGTTCCAATCCGCCGCAGCCAAGGGCGAAGCGATCCCCGAGATCGTCTGTTTCGAAAAGCAGGACAACTGGGGCGGGCTGTGGAACTACACTTGGCGCACCGGGCTGGATGAAAATGGCGAACCAGTGCATTGCTCTATGTATCGCTACCTGTGGTCCAACGGGCCAAAGGAAGGTCTGGAATTTGCGGATTATTCCTTTGAAGAGCATTTCGGCAAACAGATCGCGTCCTACCCGCCCCGCGCCGTGCTGTTCGACTATATCGAGGGCCGCGTGCTGAAAGCCGGTGTGCGCGACATGATCCGCTTCAACACCGTGGTGCGCTGGATCAGCTATGATGACACCACCGGCAAATTCACCGTCACCGTGCATGACCATTCCCAAGACCACGTCTATTCCGAAGAGTTTGACAATGTGATCGTGGCGTCCGGGCATTTCTCTGTGCCCAATGTGCCGCATTATCCCGGGTTCGAATCCTTCAATGGTCGCCTGCTGCACGCGCATGATTTCCGCGATGCGCGCGAATTCACCGACAAGGACATTCTGGTCATGGGGTCGTCCTATTCCGCAGAGGATATCGGCTCGCAATGCTGGAAATACGGCGCAAAATCGGTCACATCTTGCTACCGTTCGGCGCCGATGGGCTTTGACTGGCCCGACAACTGGGAAGAAAAGCCTGCGCTGGAACGGGTGGACGGTAATACCGCCTATTTCAAAGATGGCACGTCCAAACATGTCGATGCCATTATCCTGTGCACCGGTTACAAGCACAGTTTCAACTTTCTGCCCGATGACCTGCGCCTGAAAACCGCCAACCGGCTGGCCACGGCGGACCTGTATAAAGGCGTGGTCTGGGTACATAACCCCAAGCTGTTCTACCTTGGTATGCAGGACCAGTGGTTCACCTTCAATATGTTCGACGCGCAGGCCTGGTGGGTGCGTGACGCGATCATGGGCAAGCTGGATATTCCGTCCGACACCGCAACCTTGCTGGCCGACGTGGCCGAGCGCGAGGCCCGTGAAGAGGCCAGCGACGACACCAAATATGCCATCAAGTATCAGGGCGACTACATCAAGGAATTGGTCGCTGAAACCGATTACCCGTCTTTCGACGTGGATGGCGCGTGCGAAGCTTTCTACCAGTGGAAGAAGCACAAGGCGCAAGACATCATGGCGTTCCGCAACAACAGCTACCGCTCTGTCATCACCGGCACCATGGCACCCGTGCACCACACGCCGTGGAAAGACGCGTTGGATGACAGCATGGAAAGCTACCTTCAGAACGAGGCAGAGACCACGCCCGCCGAATAACCCCCGGCGACTCGTGGCAGCCTTGTGCGCCCGGCCCTTTCCACGGGGGCCGGGCGTGTCGCTTTTGGGCTGGGCTGTCGCATATGCGCCGCCTGTATTCTTGGCGTTTTATGCGCCCCGAGTCGCATCTGAGCGGGTCCATGTCCGATTCACTCGTGACCTGCCCGACCCATCGGCGCTATGCCGAAAGGACCACCAAGGAGAGGTCCGATGCGCTATTCCGGCTTTCGCGTTCTGCAACAGGCCCTGACCGGCCACAAAGGCTGGAAACCCGCATGGCGCGACCCGGACCCGAAACCGCATTATGACATCGTCATCATCGGCGGCGGCGGGCATGGGCTGGCCACGGCCTATTACCTTGCGCGCCAATTCGGGCAAGCGAATATCGCGGTGCTGGAAAAGGGCTGGATCGGCGGCGGCAATGTGGGTCGCAACACCACGATCATCCGCTCCAACTACATGCTGGATGGAAACGAGCCGTTCTACGAATTCTCGCTCAAACTATGGGAAGGGCTGGAGCAGGATTTCAACTATAACGCCATGGTCAGCCAGCGCGGTATCCTGAACCTTATCCACTCTGACGCGCAGCGCGACGCCTTCACCCGGCGCGGCAACGCCATGATCCTGCACGGTGCGGATGCCGAATTGCTCAGCGCCGAACAGGTGCGCCGCGAATACCCGTTTCTGAATTTCAACAATGCGCGCTTTCCCATCAAGGGCGGCCTGGCACAGCGCCGGGGCGGCACCGTCCGGCATGATGCCGTCGCATGGGGCTATGCGCGCGGGGCCGATAGCCGCGGCGTCGACATCATCCAGAATTGCGAGGTGACAGGCTTTCGCATTGAAAACGGCACCTGTCTGGGGGTCGAAACCTCGCGCGGTTATATCGGCGCGGGCAAGGTCGGCGTGGCGGTTGCCGGCAATTCCAGCCGCATGATGGCCAAGGCGGGCATGCGCCTGCCCATCGAATCCCACGTACTGCAAGCCTTTGTCAGCGAAGGGCTGAAACCTGTGCTGCCCGGTGTCATCACTTTCGGCGCGGGGCATTTCTATTGCAGCCAATCCGACAAGGGCGGTCTGGTCTTTGGCGGCGATATCGACGGCTACAATTCCTACGCCCAGCGCGGCAACCTGCCGGTGGTCGAAGATGTGGCCGAAGGCGGCATGGCGCTGTTCCCTGGCCTTGGCCGCGTGCGCCTGCTGCGCATGTGGGGTGGGATCATGGATATGAGCATGGACGGCTCTCCCATCATCGACCGCACGCATATCGACGGGCTCTATTTCAACGGCGGCTGGTGCTATGGCGGGTTCAAGGCCACCCCAGCCTCTGGCTGGTGCTTCGCCCATCTGCTGGCCACCGATACCCCGCACCCAACCGCGACCGCCTACCGGTTCGACCGGTTCGAACGCGGCCGGATGATCGACGAAAAAGGCATGGGCGCGCAGCCCAACCTGCATTGAGGGCGCAACCATGCCAGCTTCATCTTGCCATAAATACTCACAATCCGACACGCGCCCAATGGCGCCACGTCCGGGAGAGCGCGCATGATTATCAACCACCCCCTGCTTGGCCCCTGCGACGCGCAGGAATTCACTTACTTGGGTGATGCGTCGCTGATCGACCGCCCTGACGGCATGGCCGAAGGCGCAGACGCGGCCTTCTACGCCTACCAATACCTGCGCGACAACCCGGCAGGGCTGCACCGCGAATTGTGGTTCCACGAACAAGGCGACCGCTCTTGGCTGGTCGTCACGCGTGACACGGTTACGCATGAGATCACCTCGGTCGAATTGGCGCGCGATGTTGCGCAAGCACGGGGGCGCAGCGCATGAGACTTGCCAACGGCGGACAGATCGACCGCAGCCAGACGCTGCGTTTCACCTTCGACGGGCAGCGCTATAGCGGTCATCCGGGCGATACGCTGGCCTCGGCCCTGCTGGCCAATGGCGTGCGGCTGATGGGGCGGTCCTTCAAGTATCATCGCCCGCGAGGGCCAATCGCCGCGGGCAGCGAGGAACCCAACGCACTGGTCACACTGGGCTGCGGCGGGCGGCAGGACCCCAACACCCGCGCCACGGTTGCGGAACTGTTCGACGGGCTGGACGCGCGCTCGCAAAACGCATGGCCCAGCCTGCGCTTTGACGCGATGGCGGTCAATGACCGCCTGTCGCCCTTCCTGACCGCCGGGTTTTACTACAAAACCTTCATGTGGCCAGCGGCCTTCTGGGAAAAGCTGTATGAGCCGATGATCCGCCGCGCGGCGGGTCTGGGGGCAATCAGCACCGACCCGGACCCCGACAGCTATGACAAAGGTTTTCTGCATTGCGATCTGTTGGTGATCGGTGCGGGGCCGTCCGGGTTGATGGCCGCTTTGGCCTCTGCACGGGCCGGGGCGCGCGTGATCCTCGCGGATGAGGATTTCACGCCCGGTGGCCGCCTGAACGCATCGGCAGAGCAGATCGACGGGCAGCCCGCCTGCGACTGGGTCGCGGCATCCATGGCCGAATTAAGCGCCCTGCCCAATGCCCGCATTCTGCCGCGCACCACCGTGTTCGGCGCTTTCGACCATGGCATCTACGGTGCGGTGGAGCGGGTGTCCGACCACCTGCCCCACCCGGCAGCAGGCAAGCCACGCCAGACCCTGTGGCGCATTTATTCCAAGCGCGCGGTGCTGTGCGCCGGGGCTTTGGAACGCCCCATCGCCTTTGCCGACAATGACCGTCCCGGCATCATGCTGGCGGGCGCGCTGGCCGCTTATGCCCATCGCTGGGCCGTCAGCCCGGCAAGCCGCGTGGCAATTTTCACCAATAATGACAGCGGCCACAGCACTGCGCGCGACCTGATGGCATTGGGGGTCGATGTGCACGCCGTGATCGACACCCGCGCCGATGCTCCCAAGCTGGACGGGACCGAGGTCATCGCAGGGGGCCAGATCACCGCCACACGCGGGCGGCTGGGACTGAGCGCGGTGCAGATCACCCGCGCGAATGGGCGCAGCCATTGGCTGGAGGTCGGCGCGCTGGGTGTGTCGGGCGGCTGGAACCCGAATGTTGCCTTGTCCTGCCACCAGCGCGGGCGGCCTATCTGGCAGGAAGACATCGCAGCCTTCGTGCCCGGACCCGGTTTGCCCGTGGGTATGTCCATCGCAGGGGCGGCGGCGGGGCGCTTTGGCACCCATGCGGCGCTGTCGGATGGCGCGGCGCAAGCGGTCGCCGCGCTTGGCGATCTGGGTATCTCTGCCAGCGCGCCCGACCTGCCGCACGCCGAGGACGCACCCTATAGAATTACCCCCTTCTGGCATGTCGGCGGCACCAAGCGCGCATGGCTGGATTTCCAGAACGATGTGACCGTGAAGGACGTGAAACTCGCGCATCAGGAAGGGTTCCGCTCTGTCGAGCATCTGAAGCGCTACACCACGTTGGGCATGGCCACAGATCAGGGCAAGACCTCTAACCTTGGCGGCTTGGCGGTCATGGCAGAGTTGACCGGCCAGAGCATAGAGGCCACCGGCACCACCATCTTCCGCCCGCCTTACACACCCGTGGCAATGGGGGCGCTTGCAGGGCGTGCCACCGGCCCCGATTTCAAACCCACCCGCAAGACCCCCAGCCATGTCTGGGCCACAGAGCAAGGCGCGGCATTCGTCGAGGTCGGGCAATGGCTGCGCGCGCAGTATTTTCCGCAGCCCGGCGAAACCCATTGGCGGCAAACCGTGGACCGCGAAGTGACCGCCACGCGCAACGGCGTTGGCATTTGCGACGTGACGACCTTGGGCAAGATTGACGTGCAGGGCGCAGATGCGGCGGCCTTCCTGAACCGCATCTATTGCAATGGTTTCGCCAAGCTGGCCGTGGGGCGCGTGCGCTATGGGCTTATGCTGCGCGAGGACGGCATTGCCATGGATGACGGCACCGCCGCACGGCTGGCCGAGGATCATTTCGTTGTCACCACCACCACGGCCAATGCCGTGCCGGTCTATCGCCATATGGAATTCGCGCGCCAATGCTTGTGGCCGGATATGGATGTGCAGCTTGTCTCGACCACCGAGGCGTGGGCGCAGGTCGCGGTCGCGGGGCCGCAGTCGCGCGCCCTGCTAGAGCGCATTGTCGACCCGGCGCATGATCTATCGAATAACAGCTTCCCCTTCATGGCCTGCGCCGAGATCACGGTCTGCGGGGGCTTGCGGGCGCGGTTGTTCCGCATCTCTTTCTCGGGCGAGTTGGCCTATGAACTGGCCGTGCCCACCCGCTATGGCGACGCGCTGATGCGCCGATTGATGGAGAAAGGCGCCGATCTGGGCGTCACGCCCTATGGCACCGAAGCCCTTGGCGTTATGCGTATTGAAAAGGGCCACGCGGCGGGCAATGAGCTGAACGGCACCACCACCGCACGCAATCTGGGCTTGGGCCGCATGGTCAGCACCAAGAAAGACAGCATCGGCGCAGTGCTGTCACGCCGCGAAGGGCTGACCGAAGCGGGCGGTCTGGAACTGGTCGGGCTGCGCGCGACCAGCCCGCAAAGCCAGATCCCGGCGGGGGCGCATATATTGGAACCCGGCGCGGCAGCGGTGGCCGCGAATGATCTGGGCTATGCGACATCGGCCTGCTATTCGCCCACCTTGGGCGGCTATATCGCGCTGGCCTTCGTAAAGGCAGGCAGCGCGCGGATGGGTCAGACACTACGCGCCGCCTCGCCCCTGACAGGCGTGGATGTGCCTGTGCAAATCGTGTCGCCGCATTTCGTGGACCCGGAAGGAGAGAAGCTTCGTGCATGACCTAGCCCCCCTGACCGCGCTTGGCGCGACAACACCCCGGTGCGACACGATCGGCACGATCACGATTGCGGAAAATCCGGATGTGGCGCTGGCCTCTGTCGCCGCACGACGCGGCCAATCCGCGCCCTGTGCCGCAGCCTTGGCCGCGTGGCTAGACGCGCCCGCGCCCGGCATCGCAGAGCATAGCGGCACGCATATGGCCGCCTTCTGGCTTGGCCCCGACATGTGGATGCTGGAAGCCCCCTTCGCCACGCGTGAGGGCATGGCACAAGATCTTGCCCAGCGCCTGAAAGGCATGGCCAGCGTGACCGAACAAACCGACGCTTGGGCGCGGTTCGACCTGTCGGGCGACGGGCTGGCGGACATGCTGGCGCGGCTGACCAATCTGGACCTTGCCACCTTGCCCCAACGCTTTGCGCGGCGCACCGTGATGGAACATGTGGGCTGCTACCTGCTGCGGCGCGATGCGGGCTACAGCATCTATGGCCCAAGGTCATCGGCGGGCAGCTTGCACCACGCGCTGCGCCTTGCGGCGGGTGCGTTATAGCTCTCGTAGCTCGCTCACGAAATCATAGCGGTCGCCGCGATAGGCCGAACGGGTGAATTCCACCATCGTGCCATCGCGCAGGTAGCCGCGCCGTTCGATCCGCAGAATTGCAGCACCGGGCGGCACGCAAAGATGCCCCGCCTCGGCTTCTGTCGCCAAAGAAGCGGTGATCCGCTGCAAACCCGTGACAGGCTTGTTGCCAAGCCGGTCAAGCGCATCATAAAGCGATGTGGTCACTTGGCCCAGATCGGGCAGGAACCGCGCCGGCACCGTAGCCTGTTCCAAGGCAAGCGGTTCATCATTCGCGGTGCGAATGCGCAAAAAGCGCGCGACCTGCGACGCGACCGGCAGGCCAAAGACAAGCACATCCTCTGGTGATGCCGGGACGATGGTCTTTTCCAACCAGACAGAGCCGGGCGCCATGCCGCGGCGCGCCAGATCGGCAGAAAAACCCGCCAACAGCGCCGAAGGCTGCTCTATCCGCGGCGCGACATAGGTGCCGGACCCCTGTTTGCGCGACAGCACACCTTCGCGCATCAGCAGTTCCAGCGCCTTGCGCACCGTCACGCGTGATACGTCCAACTGCTCGGACAACTGGCGCTCCGAGGGCAGGGCCTCTCCGACCGCGAAAGCGCCATGCCGGACCTGTTCGCGCAAGAGCGATGCCAACCGCACATAAAGCGGGGTCGAATCCGCCTTGCCCGACAAGAGTTCGGGCCGCAGTGTCATGCCCGCGCCCCGGCCACGTTGCGCAGAACGCCTTGGGCTTGCCGCAAAGCGGCGTCTGCGGCTGCGATGTCAAATCCTTGTGCGACCAATACGGCAGGTTTGATCTTCCAGCCCGCGGCCTCCAAGGCTGCTTGCGCCGCCGCCTCGTCGACCTGCGCCAAGCGGGCAACCATACCCGTCGCACGCGCGCGCAGCTTGATGTTCTGGGGACGCATATCGACCATCAAGCCGCGATGCACATGGCCCAGCCGCAGCATGATCTGCGTGGACAGCAGGTTCAGGATGGCCTTTTGTGCCGTGCCTGCCTTCATCCGGGTGGATCCGGCAATGGCTTCGGCCCCGGTTTCGGCCACAACGCCATGATCCGCCACTGCACAAAGCGGCGCGTCAGGGTTGCAGGCGATGCCCACGGTCAGCGCCCCGGCGGCGCGCGCGGCTTCTAGCACCGCCACGGTAAACGGGGTGCGCCCGCTCGCGGCCAAGCCGATCACGACATCATTGGGGCCGATCTGGCTTGCGGCCACTTGGGCGCGGCCATCTTCTGCATTGTCCTCCGCACCTTCTATGCCCAGCATCAAGGCGCGTTCGCCCCCGGCGATCAGGTAAAGGGTGCGGGTCTCGGGCCAGTCATAGGTTGGCCCTAGTTCTATCCCGTCCTGCACCGCGACACGAATAGAGGTGCCAGCCCCAGCATAGGCCAGCCGCCCGCCAGCGCGCAGACGCGGCACCGCAGCAGCCACCACATTGGCCAGCGCCGGCACAGCGGGGGCAATCGCGGCAATTGCGGCCATCTGCCCTTCCAGCATGGCGCGCAAGGCGGTCGCATCATCCCATATGTCAATGTCGCGGTAACGTGGGTCGGCAAGTTCGGTCATGTCTGGTCCTTCAGGCAGGGGCCGGGTGCAGGCGTTGGCCAGTATCGTCGAAATGAAAGGCGCGCGCCATATCGGGGCGCATGACGACCTGATCGCTGACGGCATAGCTATGCTCACCAAACAGCCGCACCGTGACCAGCCCGTGCGGGTCGGCATTGACATAGACCAAGGTCTCGCCGCCCAGATGCTCGACATGGCTGACGCGACCCTCAATCCCCTCGCCATTTGTGGAAAGCGATATGTGTTCGGGCCGAACACCCACGGATTTGCCCGGCGCGCCCAGCGCGCTTGCGTTCAGAAAGTTCATCTTGGGGCTGCCGATAAAGCCTGCGACAAATTCGTTGGCAGGGTTGTTATACAGTTCCATCGGGGCCCCGACCTGTTCAATACGCCCGTCGCGCAACACCACGATCCGGTCGGCCAGCGTCATCGCCTCGACTTGGTCGTGGGTGACATACACCATGGTTGCGCCCAATTCGCGGTGCAGATTGGCAATTTCAATGCGGGTTTGCACACGCAGAGCGGCATCCAGGTTCGACAGCGGCTCATCGAACAAGAACAGCTTGGGTTTGCGCACGATGGCGCGGCCAATCGCGACACGCTGGCGCTGGCCGCCCGACAATTCGCCGGGGCGGCGGTCCAGATATTTGGCAAGGTCCAGCATGTCGCCCGCGCGCTTGACCGCTTCGGCAATCTGCGCCTTGGGGTGGCCCGCCTGTTTCAGCCCCAGCCCCATATTGTCGCGCACATTCAGATGCGGGTAAAGCGCGTAGGATTGAAACACCATCGCGATTTCGCGCTGCGAGGGCGGCACGGCATTCACCACCTGCCCATCGATCAGAATGTCGCCCGAGCTGATATCCTCCAGCCCCGCGATCATGCGCAAAAGCGTGGATTTGCCGCATCCCGACGGGCCGACAAAGACGCAGAATTCGCCGTCCTGCACGTCCAGATTCACATCGCGGATCACATCGACAGTGCCGAAGGATTTGCAGGCGTTTTCAAGTTTTAGCTGTCCCATTCCATCCTCATGGCTTCAGGCGCACGGGGGAACCGCTGCGCACGCTTTCATCTGCGGCAAGGCATATTGCGACCGCGCGAACGGCATCGGCGATATGGCGGCTTAGATCGTGATCGTCCGCAATCGCGCCCGCCATTGCGGCGGCCTGCCGCGCGCATAGGTCTTGGTGGCCGGGGCTGTCGGGGAAATTATACCGCGTTTCCCGCTGCCCGGTGGGTGCCACGATCAACTGGTCGGCGGCGGTGTGCCCTTCGACATCGGCCGACGCCACCCCGTGCGGGGCGCGCAAGCTGACCGCGCCACCGGGGCTGACCACGTCTTTCACGAAATGCGCGGTATCCGACATCATGGGCCCCCAGCCCGCTTCATACCAGCCGCAGGAACCATCCTCGAACAGAACCTGAAAATGCCCGTAGTTATACATCTCGGGCGCAATCTCATCCGACAGGCGCAGGCCCATGCCGCGCACTTCCACGGGTGCTGCATCGGTGATCTGGCACATCACATCGACATAATGCACCCCGCAATCCACGATGGGCGGCGTCGATTGCATCAGCGCCTTGTGAATTTCCCAAGCAGGCCCGGTGGAGCGTTGGTTCAGGTTCAGGCGGAACACATAGGGGCCGCGCAGCGCGCGCGCTTCGGCAATCAGCGCCTGCCATGTCGGATGATGGCGCAGGATATGGCCGACCATCAGCTTGCGGCCCGTATCTGCCGCCACCTGTGCCACGCGTGCGCAATCGGCCACATTGCTTGCCAAGGGCTTTTCCACGAACACATGCGCGCCAGCCTGCATTGCCTTGATCGCCAGATCGGCGTGGCTGTCGGAATAGGTGGCAATCGCAACCATATCAGGGGCCAGCCGCGCAAGGGCCGCGTCGAAATCGCGCTCTATGGTTAGATGGGCCAGCGCAGCGGGCGGGATTACATCACTGCGGTTGACCAGCCCGACCACCTGATAGGCAGGGCTTGCAGCATAGGCCAAAGCATGGCTTTGCCCCATCTGCCCAAGGCCCACGACAAGCACCCGGATCATTTGACTGCCCCTTTCGTGATGCCCCGGATCAGCTGGCGCGAAAAGATCAGATACAGCACCACCACTGGGATGATGGCCAAGGACAGCGCCGCCAGCACCGCATTCCAGTCGGTCACATATTGGCCAAGAAAAATCTGGCTGCCCAAGGTCAGGGTTTTTGTAGCCTCGCCCGGTGCCAAGATCAGCGGAAACCACAGGTCGTTCCAGATGGGGATCATGGTGAACACCGCAACCGTGGCCATGGCAGGGCGCACCAGTGGCAGCGCGATCGTGAAGAAAATGCGGTATTCGCTTAGGCCGTCAATGCGCGCGGCGTTCTTCAGGTCATCCGACACTTGGCGCATGAATTCTTGCAAGATGAACACAGCCAAGGGCAGCCCCTGCGCGGTATAGACCAAGATCAGCGCCATCAGCGTGTTCACCAGCCCCGCCGCGACCATGATTTCCAGAATGGCGACCGTGCCCAAGCGAATGGGGATCATGATGCCCAGCGCCAGGTAAAGCGCCATCAACAGGTTGCCCCGGAAGCGGTATTCCGCCAGCGCGAAGGCCGCCATAGCCCCGAACAGCAGCACGAAAAACAGCGATGCCACGGTCACGATCAGACTGTTCTGGAAGTATAATAGGAAATTGCCCTGCTCCAAAACCGTCTGAAAGCCGATCGGGTCCAAGGTCTCTGCCGTGGGCAGCGCCAGCGGGTCATTGAAGATCGCCCGACGCTGCTTGACAGAGTTTATCAGGATCAGAAAGACCGGATACAGCGCAAGGATCGTATAGGCGATCAGGATGACATGCGCGGCAGCCGTTCGGCCCAGATTGCCGCGGGCGGATATGATCGGATTGCTCATGTCAGCCCCCTTAGAACTGGTAGCGCCGCAGGCGCGTCTGCACCCCGAACAGGTAGATCGACACGCCGACAAGGATGATGGCGAACATCACCGTCGCCACGGTTGCGCCCATATGCGGGTCGCCCAGTTGCAGCTGGAACCCGAAGAAGGTGCGGAACAGGAACGACCCCAGAATGTCGGTTGTAAAATTCGGCCCCGCCAGCGCACCTTGGGTCACATAGATCAGGTCGAACGCGTTGAAATTGCCCACGAATGTCAGGATGGAAATGATCCCGATGGTGGGCAGGATCAGCGGCAGCTTGATCTTCCAGAACTGGCTGGTGCCGGTGATGCCATCCATCTCGGCGGCTTCCAGCACTTCGTCCGGGATCGACAGCAACGCGGCGTAGATCAGCATCATCGGGATGCCCACAAACTGCCAGACAGAGATCAGCGCCAGCGTGGTCAGTGCTGACCGCTCCAGCCCCAGCCATGGTGCGAACCAGTCGCCCAAGCCCAGCGCATCCATGAAAGTGGGGGCCACGCCCCATAGCGGCGACAGGATCAGCTTCCAGACGAACCCCACGATCACGAAGCTCAGGATAGCCGGGATAAATATGGCCGTGCGGTAAAACGCGGCAAAGCGCAGTTTCGGCGCGGACAAGATGGCCGCCAGCGCAATTCCGATGGGGTTTTGCACCAGCATATGGATGACGAAGAACCACAGGTTGTTGCTCGTCGCGTTCCAGAAACTGTCAGACCAGCGGGGGTCGCCAAACAGCGTCTGGAAATTCGCCAACCCCACGAACACGCGGCTGCCATCCTCCGCGCGCGCAAACAGCGACAGGTTCAGCGTGCCGAAGAGCGGGATAATCATTATCGCGGTGTAGATCAGCACGGCAGGTGCCAGAAACACCACGATATGCCAACGAAACGGCCTTTTGCGGGCACGGTCGGACATGGAACACCCTATGGTTTGGGGGGAGATAGCGGGCGGCCCCGATCAGGGCCGCCCCGACGCCAACTTATTGCTGCGGCGCATACCAGGATGCCAGCCCCTCTTGCATCTGCGCCGCCGCATCCTCAGGCGACTGGCCGCCGCGGATCACATTGGCCGAGGTGCCCCAGCTTTCATTCGACAGGTTCGGCGTGCCGCGCGACAGGATCTGGTCGAAGGGCCGGATAGAGCTTTCGCAATCGCCACGCCAGCTGATGAATTCCTGCGCCAGCGGATCTTCCAGCGACACCTCGGCATTCGACAGCGGGAAGAACCCCGGCACCGCGTTGGCAAACAGGTTGGCGAATTCGCTGCTACCCAGCCAATTCAGAAAGACGCGCCCGGCCTCCGCATTGGGAGACGCTGCGTTCAGACCCATACCCATATCGGTATGGTCAGAGATGTAGCAGGTATCGCCCGCGTTCTGCACCGGCGGCGGGAAGGCGCCCATCTCGAAATCGGCAAGCGACCGGAAGCCCGCGATCTCCCACGACCCCGACGGGTAAATCGCGGCACGCCCCAGCGTGAACAGGTTCTGGCTGTCCGGGTAGCTTTGCGATTCAAACCCACGGCCCAGATAGTCGGACCAGCGCGCCAATTGCTCGAACGGGGCGACGAATTCGGCGTCGGTCAGCTTCGCCTCACCCGCGATCAGAGCGTTGCGACCCTGTTCGCCCATCCAATAATTCGGCCCGATATTGGCATAGCCCATCGTCGCCGCTTCCCATTGGTCGTTCACGCCCATCGCCATGGGAATATAGCTGCCATCCTCTGCAATCGCGTCCAGCACGGCGAAGAATTCGTCAACCGTGGTGGGCTCTTCCAGGCCAAGCTCCTCGAACGCATCGGCGTTATAGATGAACCCATGGATGACCGAGGCCATTGGCACACAGAATTGCTGGCTGCCATCATCCGTGGACCAAGCCGATTTCGCCACATCCGAATAATTCGCCATGCCGTCCAGATCGGTCAGGTCAGCAAGCTGGCCCTTCTGGAACAGCGCGAGCGAGGCATCAAACGCGCGGCAGGTCACGATATCGCCCGCCGTGCCCGCATCCAGCTTGGAATTGAGCGCCGAATTATACTGCGCCGGTGCGGTCGGCTGGAAATCCAGCTTGATGCCGGGATGCGCCGCCTCGAACGCCGGGATGATCTGGTTGCGCCAGATGGAAATGTCGTCATTACGCCAGCTTTCGATGGTCAGCGTCACATCCTGCGCCATAAGCGCGGTGCTGCTGAGCAAAAAAGCCGTTGCGGCGAGTGTTGTCTTGCGTGCCGTCATTGATTGAACCCTCCCTGTTCACAAGGACACCGCCTAGCCCGCCTAAACTGGCGGAAAACCGACAGCATCCCCTGCCCGATATGTAATGCCAAATTAATACCAATTGTCCAGTCTTTTCTTTTCCGCGCCATCACGACAAAGCCGCCAGCGCGCTAGGCGTTCACCATAATTTCCATTATTTATTTGAATTAACCCAGAAAAATCGTTGCCGCAAGCCAAGCACCCAATCAAGAGGCCACCCAACCCCTCGGCGCATACCCTCTTCCATTTTGGTATTACTATGGTATTACCTCTCACAGAGAGGGAAATGATGACTCTATTGATCGGCCTTGATGGTGGCGGCACTGGAAGCCGCGCGCGCGCCCTGCGCAACGGGCGCGCTGCGGGCGATGTGATGGAAGGCGGCAGCGCCAATATCCATTCCGACCCGGCGGGCGCCACACAGCGAATCGCCGATCTGCTGGCCCGCGTGCGCAAGGCCGCAGGGCATGACGACCCGACCGACCCCGACCTGCATATCGTGCTGGGCTTGGCAGGGGCATCGGAATCGGGTGCTGCCGCGCGCCTGACCGCCGCGCTGCCTTATCGCAATGTCACCGTGTTGGGCGATGTCGATATATCGCTATCGGGTGCTTTTCAGGATGACGACGGGATCGTGATGGCGGTTGGCACCGGCTCTGTTCTGGCCCGGCAGGCCAATGGGCAGATGCAACGCGTGGGCGGGTATGGCTTTGCATTGGGGGACGAAGCTGGCGGCGCGTGGCTTGGGCGGCGCGCGCTGGCAATGGCCCTGCATGTGCGCGACGGGTTGGTAGACGATGCCCCCTTGGCCCGCACCATCTGGGCGCGGTTTGAAACCCTTGCGGCATTGCTGGATTTCATAAGCACCGCGCGCCCCTCTGATTACGCAGCGATTGCGCCACAGGTCGTGGCGCAGGATAGCTCTGGTTGCCCCTTGGCGCAGGCAATCCTAGACGAAGGCTGTGACTACCTGCTGCGTGCAATCCGGCATTTGCAGGCGGGCGATTCTGCCGTGCCGGTCGCGGCCACGGGCGGGCTGGGGCCACTGTTGCTGGAACGGATCGCCCGCAAAGCCAGCCCGGCGCTGACCGTCACCACCCCAAAAGGAACCGCGTTGGACGGGGCGCTGTGGCGCGCGCGCCAGCTAGCCGCAACCAAAGGACCGAAAGCATGACCCAAACCCACATGGCGCGCGAAATCTCCGAAATCCCCGTTTTGGTCGATGGTTTGCTGACCCGCAATGCCGACACTCTTGCGGAAATCGGGCAAGCGATGCGTGTTCTTGATCCGCAGCTTCTGACCACGGTCGCGCGCGGCTCATCTGACCATGCGGCAAGCTATCTGAAATATGCCTGCGAGATCCTGACAGGGGTGCCGGTCGGGTCTGTCGGCCCATCGGTCGCCTCGGTCTATGGCGCGAAGCTGCGCTTGCCGCGCACTGTCAGCGTCGGGATATCGCAATCCGGTCGCAGCCCCGATATCGTGACCATGACGCGCGCAAGCGCTGCCGCCGGGGCGATAACCCTTGCCATCACCAACCACCCAGAGGCCCCGCTGGGCGCAGATGCCGATTACTGCCTGCCGCTTGGCTGCGGCCCAGAGCAGAGCGTGGCCGCGACGAAAACTTTCGTCACGTCTGTTGTTGCAGCCTTGGCAATGCTGGCGCATTGGACCGAGGATGAATCGCTGAAAGCTGCGCTGGACCGCTTGCCAGAGGCTTGCGCCGCGGCGCTGCTACAGGATTGGACACCCTTGGCCGAACGCTTGGTGCGCGCGCCTGCGCTTTATGTGCTGGGGCGCGGCCCCGGCTATGCGATTGCATCGGAAATCGCGCTGAAGTTCAAGGAAACCAGCGCCATCCATGCCGAAGCCTATTCGGCGGCCGAGGTGCTGCACGGCCCCTCTGCGCTGGTCGAACGTGGCTTTCCGGTGCTGGGACTGATTTTTGACGACCGCGCCCGCGACGGCTTCCGCGATACCGCCGCGCGCTTGGCCGGACAAGGGGCTGATGTGTTCGTCACCGACAGCGTGCCCGACACCACCGCCCTGCCCCGCACCGCGCCGCTGCACCCGTTGCTGGATCCTTTGCTCAGCGTGGTCAGCTTTTATGTCTTCATCGAAGCGCTGGCACGGCGGCGCGGCTTGCAGCCCGACACCCCGCGCCACTTGCGTAAAGTGACAGAGACGGTCTGATGCAGCGGGCAGTTCGGGCAGAGCGGATTTTCGACGGCTGGCGCATCTGGCATGGCGGCGCGCTGCTGCTGGAGGGCGCGCGCATTGTTGGAATGGTGGACAAGCTTCCCCATGGCCTACCCGTGACCGACTTGGGCGAGGGGCTTCTGGTGCCCGGCTTTGTAGATGTGCAGGTCAATGGCGGCGGCGGCGAGATGGTCGGCCCCCAGACCGACGCCCCGCAGCTTGCCCGCATCTGCGCCGCGCATCGTGCGCTTGGGGCGACCAGCATCCTGCCCACGCTTATCACCGACCGGCCAGAGGTCACAGCGCGTGTTCTGGACACCGCGCGCCATGCGGTGGCCGAGGAGGTGACAGGCTTCGCCGGGCTGCATTTGGAAGGCCCGCATCTGGACCCGGCCCGCCATGGCGCGCATGACCCGGCGCTGATCCGACCCATGGAGGCGCGCGATCTTGAGCTGATGGAGCAGGCCGCCCGCGACCTGCCCGCGCTGATGGTCACACTCGCGCCCAATGCGGCCAGCCCAGCGCAGATTGCCCGGTTGCGCGCCGCCGGGGCCGTGGTCAGCCTTGGGCACAGCGATTGCACTGCCGAACAGGCGCGCGCCGCCTTTGCCGCCGGGGCTGGCTGTGTCACGCATCTGTTCAACGCCATGAGCCAACTTGGCAACCGCGCCCCGGGGCTGGTGGGGGCGGCCCTGTGCAGCGATGTGCGCGCGGGCATTATCGCCGATGGCATCCATGTGGCCGAAGAGCCGCTGCGCATTGCGTTGCAGATGATGGCCCCGGATCGGCTGTTTTTGGTCAGCGACGCCATGGCCGCCGCCGGAACCGACGCGACCGCCTTCACTCTGAATGGGCGGCAGGTCTTCCGGCAGAACGGGCGGCTGACACTGGCCGATGGCACCCTTGCGGGCGCGGACATCTCTTTGCCGCAATCCGTGGCGCATCTGGTCGGGCTGGGCGTGCCGGTTGAGCGCGCGCTGGCCATGGCCAGCCGCATCCCCGCCGATGTGATCGGAGCACCGCATCTGGGCCGGTTCAGCCCGGGCGCTAGGGCCGATCTGGTGCTTCTGAACGACAGCATGCAGCCGCAACAGGTTTGGACCGCCGGGCAAGATCAGCTGTAGAGGCGCAAGCCTGACGGGTCAGTCCGGCGGCGGCAGGCTGATCTGACGGGCACGGCATGCACGCTCCAGAACGTCGGTGCCGCAGCTGCGTGGGCGCAGATCTTCGGTCAGGCAAAGCCGCAACTCGCGCAAATCGCCGTCACGGCATGTGG
This sequence comes from Roseibaca calidilacus, assembly GCF_001517585.1. NCBI lineage: Bacteria > Pseudomonadati > Pseudomonadota > Alphaproteobacteria > Rhodobacterales > Paracoccaceae > Roseinatronobacter > Roseibaca calidilacus. The sequence goes on from NZ_FBYC01000004.1 coordinate 2,161,715, forward strand.
TGATGACCATATCCGCCGAAAACTGCGGGTTCGCATCGCGGAACGCGGCTTCGACCGCATCGGGCGACAGACGGGTCGTGCGGGTAATCCGGGTCAGCGTTTCGGGCCAGTCAAGCCCTTCGAACGCCGCACGCGTTTGCGCAAAATAAGCATCGGCGCTCAGCCCGCTGCACCGCCCATGCTTTTTCCACTGATGCCACGCCAACCCGTCATCGCCCATGATATCAGCCATGGCGCGGGTTTGGCTGCGGCTGGGGTCGCGGGCATCTGTGTCGCAATATTCCGGCCAGCCGCCCGCGGCATGTTGCGGCCAAAGACCATGCACCTGCCAGCCGGTGCCATCGTCGCATTGCGGCGCACCGCGCGCATCGCCTTCGGCATCGCACCAACTGGGGGTCCAGCTTAGTGCCAGCAGGTAATAATCCCCCTGTTCGGACCCGTCGGCCTGCTGGTTCAGGATATAGATAACAACCATGGCCAGAAGCGCCAATCCGCTCAGACCCTTGCGCAGCAGCTTTTGCATTTGCCCTTCCCCTTGCAGCCTTACTTGGCTATAACCCCACCATCCCCCGAAAACGAGGAGAGGCAGGGTCCCCTGCAGCCGGTTCCCGGCACGTGATAACCCATGCGCACGCGCCACGCGCGCTGCCGACAGCAGATACAGGAGCGCCGCTCATGTCGAAACCACTTATGGCCAAAGCCACTGCCGTGTGGCTGGTGGACAACACCACGCTCAGCTTCAAGCAGATCGCAGATTTCTGCGGCCTGCACGAATTGGAAGTGCAGGGCATTGCCGATGGCGATGTTGCGGGCGGCGTCAAGGGTTTCGACCCGGTGGCGAACAACCAGCTTGACCCGATCGAAATAGAACGCGCCGAGAAAGACCCGCGCTACGCACTGAAGCTGAAATACAACCCCGCCGCCGAAGGCGAGGAAAAGCGCCGCGGGCCGCGCTACACGCCGCTATCCAAACGGCAGGACCGCCCGGCTTCCATTTTGTGGCTGGTCAAGTTCCACCCGGAATTGGCCGATGCGCAGATTCGCCGCCTTGTCGGCACCACGAATTCCACGATTGCCGCAATCCGCGAGCGCACGCATTGGAACATTTCCAATTTGCAACCCATCGACCCGGTGGCGCTGGGCTTGTGCAAACAGTCGGAACTGGATGCAGAAGTGCGCAAAGCCGCTGACAAGGCCGCCAAAGAAGGCCGCGTCATGTCTGACGAAGAACGCCGCAAGCTGGTGTCCACCGAGCAATCGCTGGAGATGGATGCAGACCCGAAAATGCGCGCCGGTATCGCAGGGCTAGAGAATTTCTCTGTCAGCGACATGAAAGCGGAAGAAGAAGAGCGGAAATCTTCGGCCGATTACTCGGATGCCGACAGCTTCTTCAACCTGCCTGATGACGACGAGGATGACGAAGACGACCGCATGTCGCGTTGAGCGGCTTTTCCCCGCCGGCAAATCGCGCTAGGCGGGGGCGGACACAGACAAACAGGCCGGGAACAGACCCATGAAATGCACCATGTCATGGTTGCACGACCATCTGGAGACATCCGCCTCGCTGAAAGAGGTGCTGGATGCCCTGACTGATCTGGGGCTGGAAGTGGAAGGCGTGACCGACCCGGCCGCAACGCTTGGCGCGTTCACCATTGCGCGGGTGATCGAAGCGGTGCAGCACCCCGATGCCGACCGCCTGCGCCTGTGCCGGGTCGAAGCCTGGCCCAATGGCCCAGATGCCCCTTCGGAAGAGGTGCAGGTGGTCTGCGGCGCGCCCAATGCCCGCACCGGGTTGGTGGGTGTGTTTGCGCCCGTGGGCACGCATGTGCCGGGCACGGGTGTGGACCTGAAACCGGGTGTCATTCGCGGCCAAGCCAGCAATGGTATGCTGTGTTCGGAACGCGAGTTGGAACTGTCCGAAGACCATGACGGCATCATCGACCTGCCCGAAGATGCGCCGTTGGGCGCGCGCTATATCGACTATGCCGGGCTGAATGACCCGGTGATCGAGATTGCCATCACCCCCAACCGCCCCGACGCCTTGGGCGTGCGCGGCATTGCGCGCGATCTGGCGGCACGGGGGCTCGGTAAACTGAAACCTTTGACCGTGGACCCGGTGGCAGGCAGCTACCCCTGCCCGATCGGCGTGCAGATCGCACCCGAGCTGAAGGATAAGGGCTGCCCGCTCTTTGCCGGGCGCCTTGTGCGCGGTGTGAAAAATGGCCCCTCGCCCGATTGGCTGCAAAAGCGGCTGCGCGCGATTGGGCTGCGCCCGATTTCGGCACTGGTGGACATAACCAATTTCTTCACCTTCAACCTGAACCGCCCGCTGCATGTGTTCGACGCCACCAAGGTAAACGGCGGTTTGCGGATTCATCCGGCCTTGGGCGGCGAAGAATTTCTGGCGCTTGATGACAAGACTTACACGCTGGGCGCGGGCCAGATGGTCATTTCCGACGATCAGGGTGTTGAAAGCCTGGCCGGGATCATGGGCGGCGCGGCCTCGGGCTGTTCCGACGACACGGTCGATGTGTTCATCGAATCCGCCTATTGGGACCCGATCACCATCGCCGCCACGGGCCGCGCGCTGAAAATCAACTCTGACGCACGGTACCGCTTCGAACGCGGTGTGGACCCGGCTTTCACGCTGGACGGGTTGGAACTGGCCACGCGCATGGTGATGGACCTGTGCGGCGGCGCGCCGTCCGAGGTCGTCGTTGACGGGGCCATCCCCGACACCGCACGCAGCTATACGTTCGACGCAGGCCGCGTGGCGTCGCTTGTTGGCATGGACATTCCCGAAGCAGAGCAGCGCGCAACCTTGGAAGCTTTGGGCTTCACCTTGACCGGCGATCAGGCCAGCCCGCCAAGCTGGCGGCCAGACGTGTTGGGCGCGGCCGATCTGGTCGAGGAAATCGCCCGTGTCGCATCTTTGACCAAGCTGGAAGGCCAGCCCCTTCCGCGCCCGCAAGCAGGTGTGCCCCGCGCGATCCTGACGCCTCTGCAAACCCGCGAACGGGCAGCGCGGCGGATGCTGGCGGGCCTTGGCTACAACGAATGCGTGACCTACAGCTTCATCGACGCGGAAAGTGCCGCACTGTTCGGCGGCGGCTCTGATGCGACGCGGCTGCAAAACCCGATCAGTTCGGAAATGACGCATATGCGCCCCGACCTGCTGCCGGGGCTGTTGCAGGCCGCGGCGCGCAATCAGGCACGCGGCGCGATGGACATGGCTTTGTTCGAAGTTGGCCCAGCATTTTCCGGCGGCGAACCCGGTGAGCAAGCCGTGCAGGCCACGGCCATTCTGGTGGGGGCCAATGCAGGGCGCGACCCGTATGGCAGTCGCCGCGCGGTGGACCTGTATGACGCCAAGGCAGATGCCGAAGCGGTACTGTCCGCCATCGGCGCACCCGCAAAAATGCAGATTAACCGCAACTTGCCCGGCTGGTTCCATCCGGGGCGCGCGGGCGTATTGTCGCTTGGGCCGAAATTGCCACTGGCGATCTTTGGCGAAGTGCACCCGCGCATTATCCGCCATTACGGGCTGAAAGGGGCCGTTATGGCCTTGACCGTTCTGGTCGAAAACCCGCCGCAGCCCAAGGCCCGCAAGACCGCCCGCGCGCCGCTGTCCGGCAATCGCCTGCAAGCGGTGGAACGCGATTTTGCCTTCGTGCTGGATGCAAGTGTCGAGGCTGCACAAGTCGTCAACGCCGCGATGGGGGCCGACAAGGCGCTGATCGCCGATGTGCAGGTGTTCGACGAATTCACCGGCGACAAGGCCGCAGCGCAACTGGGCGCGGGCCGCAAGTCGCTGGCCATTGCCGTGCGTCTGCAACCGGGCGACAAAACCCTGACCGATGAGGAGATTGACGCCGTTGGCGCCAAGATCGTGGCCAAGGTCGCAAAAGCAACCGGCGGCAGCTTGCGCGGATAACGACAAACACTCGACATATGCCGCAAGGCGCTTTAGCCCGGATTTGCAACCAAGCCGGAGCCGAAGATGGTCGAAATTTCGTCAACCACCTTGCCAGAGGTCAAGCTTATCACCCCGCGCCGCTTTGGCGATACGCGGGGCTGGTTCAGCGAAAGCTGGAACAAGAACACCCTATCAGATGCCGGGTTAGACCTGCCGGAATTCGTGCAGGACAATCATTCCATGTCGGCGCAAATGGGCACGCTGCGGGGCTTGCATTTTCAAAGCCCACCCCATGCCCAAGGCAAGCTGGTGCGCTGCGCGCGCGGCGCGCTTCTGGATGTCGCGGTCGATGCGCGGCGCGGCTCACCCCGCTACGGGCAATGGATGGCAGAGGAACTGACAGAGGAAAACGGGCGTCAGCTATGGATTCCGCCCGGTTTTTTGCATGGCTTCGTCACGCTTTTGCCCAATACCGAGATTAACTACAAATGCACGGATCATTACGCGCCTGAATGCGACGGATCGGTCTTGTGGAGCAGTCTGGGCATTGAATGGGGCGTCAATGCCCCCATTCTGTCCGATAAGGACGCTGTCGCAACCCCGTTCGACGTATTCGAGACGCCTTTTCTATACGAAGGGTAGTTTAGGGTTATGAAGTTGTTGGTAACGGGTGGGGCAGGGTTCATCGGCTCTGCCGTGGTGCGGCTGGCCGTGGCGCGCGGGCATGAGGTCGTCAATCTGGATGCGCTGACCTATGCTGCCTGCCTTGAAAACGTGGCCCCGGTCGCGGATAGCCCGCTTTACACTTTTGAACAGGCCGATATCCGCGACCGCGCGGCGCTGGACCGAATCCTGTCGCAGCACCAGCCCGACGCGATCATGCATCTGGCTGCCGAAAGCCATGTCGACCGCTCCATCGACGGGCCGGGGACGTTTATTGAAACAAATATCACCGGCACATATCAGCTTTTGGAAGCCGCACGCGCCTATTGGCTGGCGCAGGGCCGCCCCGACAGTTTCCGCTTTCACCACATCAGCACGGATGAGGTGTTCGGATCGCTTGGCCCGGAAGGCCAATTCACCGAGGAAACGCCCTATGACCCGCGCAGCCCCTATTCGGCAAGCAAGGCGGCAAGCGACCATCTGGTGCAGGCGTGGCACCACACTTACGGGTTGCCAGTGGTGCTGACGAATTGTTCCAACAATTACGGCCCCTACCATTTCCCCGAAAAGCTGATCCCGGTCATCATCCTGAACGCACTGGCAGGCAAGCCCTTGCCGATTTATGGCGACGGGTCGAACGTGCGCGACTGGCTGTTTGTCGAAGATCACGCCGATGCGCTTTTGTTGGTGGTGCAACAGGGCGCGGTTGGACGCAGCTACAACATTGGCGGCGAGAACGAGCGCAGCAATCTGGACCTTGTGCGCACGCTTTGCGGTATTCTGGACGATCTGCGCCCCAAGCCGCAGGGCAGCTATGCCGACCAGATCACCTTTGTGCCCGACCGCCCCGGCCATGACGCGCGCTATGCCATCGACCCCACGCGCATTCGCACCGAACTGGGCTGGCGGCCGTCGGTGACGGTGGAAGAAGGGCTGCGGCGCACAGTGGAATGGTATCTGGCGAACGAGGACTGGTGGCGTGCCTTGCAAAACCGCGCGGGCGTAGGCCAGCGGCTGGGGGTCAGGGCATGATCCTTGTCTTTGGCCAGACCGGGCAGGTTGCCACGGAACTTGCACGCCTTGCCCCCGATGCGCTTTGCGTGGGCCGCGACCGGGCCGATCTGGCCGATCCCGACACGTGCCACGACCTGATCCTTGACCTTGCGCCAAGCGGCATCATCAACGCCGCCGCTTACACGGTTGTCGACCGGGCCGAGGAGGAAGAGGCGCTGGCCACCCGCATCAACGGCGCGGCCCCCACCGCCATGGCACTGGCGGCTGCAAGGCTGGCCGTGCCCTTCGTCCATATCTCGACCGACTATGTCTTTGACGGCGCGGGCGACCAGCCTTTCCCGCCGGACCACCCGACTGCGCCCCTTGGCGCCTATGGCCGGTCAAAGCTGGTGGGCGAGCAGGGTGTGACAGCGGCTGGCGGCACGACCGCGATCCTGCGCACTTCCTGGGTGTTCTCGGCGCATGGCGGCAATTTCGTGAAAACCATGCTGCGGCTGGGCGCGACGCGCGATACGCTGACCGTGGTGGCCGACCAGATCGGCGGGCCAACGCCCGCGCGCGACATCGCCCGCGCCTGCCTGACCATGCTGGACGGATTGCGCGCCAGCCCAGAGCGCGCCGGGATATATCATTTCGCGGGCAGCCCCGACATAAGCTGGGCCGGTTTCGCGCGCGAGATCATGGCGCAGGCCGGGTTGCCCTGCGCGGTCAAGGACATTCCGACCATCGATTATCCGACCCCGGCGCGCCGTCCGCTGAATTCAAGAATGGATTGCACGACATTGGACCGCTTTGGCCTGACGCGCCCAAATTGGCGCGAGGGGCTGGCAGATGTCCTGACCGAATTAGGAGCAAGATCATGACAGTGCGCAAAGGAATTATTCTGGCAGGCGGCACCGGGTCGCGGCTATGGCCCATCACGCAGGGCGTGTCGAAACAGCTTATGCCTGTCTATGACAAGCCGATGATCTATTATCCGCTGTCCGTGCTAATGCTGGCAGGGATTCGAGAGATCGCGATGATTACCACCCCAGAGGACCAGGCGCAGTTCCAACGCCTGCTGGGCGATGGCAGCCAATGGGGTATCACGCTGGAGTGGGTCGTGCAGCCAAAGCCCGAAGGGCTGGCGCAAGCCTATATCCTGACAGAGCAGTTTCTGGCCGGAAGCCCGTCCGCGATGGTGCTGGGCGACAACATCTTTTTCGGCCATGGGCTGCCCGAGCGCATGGCGCGCGCAGATGAGCGCGCTGGCGGCACCGTGTTTGGCTACCGGGTCAGCGACCCGGAACGCTACGGGGTTGTCAGCTTTGCCCCCGACGGCACCGTGAAAGAGATTGTTGAGAAACCCAGCAATCCGCCCTCTAGCTACGCCGTGACGGGCCTGTATTTTCTGGACGAAACCGCGCCGGAACGGGCGCGCGCGGTGCAGCCTTCGGCCCGAGGCGAGCTGGAAATCGCGGACCTGCTGGAATCTTACCGTCATGACGGCGCCTTGAATGTCGAACTGATCGGGCGCGGCTATGCATGGTTGGATACCGGCACACATGCCAGCCTGCTGGATGCCGGGAATTTCGTGCGCACGCTTCAAGACCGTCAAGGCACGCAGGTCGGCTGCCCCGAAGAAATCGCGTTCGACCATGGTTGGCTGAGCGTTGAGGGGCTGAAAGCCCGTGCCGATCTTTATGCAAAGACGGGATATGGCGCTTATTTGCAGAGTTTGTTGCCAACATAGCGGCGCGATCACCAATCGGGTTGGGCAAAATGCTCGATCAGAAAATCGAGGAATGCCCTAAGCCTTGGCTGCATATTGCGCCCCGGATGGTAGACCGCGTGAAAGGCCGCGTTGTCCGCCAATGCGAAATCTTCCAAAAGCGCGACCAGTTCGCCGCGCGCGATGGCGGGCTTGGCCAGATGCTCGGCGCAGCGCATGACACCCACACCGTCGCGGCACAGTTGGAACATGGCCATGCCAGCATTGCAGCGCATACGCCCCGCCGCCTCGAACAGGTAGGGGCCGCTTGGCGTGGTGAACTGCCATTGGTTCAGATGCGCACGCGCGCTGTCCCAGCACAGGCAGGGAACGCGCGACAGGTCTTGCGGATGTGCGGGCACCCCGTGCCGGGCCAAAAGCGAGGGCGCCGCCACCACGATACGCCGCAAGCCGCAAAGCCGTCGCGCCCGCAGGGACGAATCCGCCAGATGGCCCATCCGGATCGCAAGGTCGATGCGGTCCTCGATCAGGTTGACGCTGTCATCGGTCAGCACAAGGTCCACCGCCACTTTGGGGTGGCGCGTCAGGAACTGCGGCAAGATCGGGGTGATCCGGTCCAGCCCGAAGGCCAGAGGTGCAGAAACACGCAACAGCCCGGCGACCTGTTCGGCGCTGGTCTGAAGCGCGGCCTCGGCCTGTTCAACACCGTCTATGGCACGGCGGCACCCGTCCAGATACACCGCGCCTTCGGGCGTCAGCGTATGGCCGCGGGTACTGCGATGCAGCAGAACCACGCCCAGCCGTTCCTCTAGCCGCGCAATGGTCTGGCTGACAAAGGGCTGGCTTACCCCCAGCGCCTGCGCCGCCGCCGTAAAGCCGCCGCTTTCCGCAACCGCCGCAAAGACGCGCATGGCCAGCAACCTGTCATCTTTCATCTGTGCCCCTTGGTGGCCGCGATAAGTGTCATTGCAAGTGTATCATTGACCGGCCCGCACGTCGCGCCCGATGCTGGAACACCTGCTCTTGCTTGAAAGGATGCACCATGCTGGACCTTGGAAACCGGATTTCGATCTACCAACCGGAACAGGAAGGACTGATTTTTCCCGAATTGCCCGAATTCGCCAATGTCGAGGATGAACGCCGGCACCGCAAGGAACGGCTGGTGGCAAGCTGCCGCGCCTTTGCGCAGGCCGGGTTCGATTATGGCTTTGCAGGCCACCTGACGGTGCGCGACCCCGAGCATCCGGAACTCTATTGGACCAACCCGATGTGCGTGCATTTCGCCAAGGTGAAAATGTCGAACCTGATCTTGGTGGACCATGACGGCAATGTGGTCGAGGGCAAATATGCCGTGAACCGCGCAGGCTTCGTGCTGCATGCCAATGTGCATGAAGAACACCCCGACATTATCGCGATGTGCCACGCGCATACCGTTTACGGCACCGCCTGGTGCGCCACGGGCCGCCCCATTGAACCCATCACCCAAGACGCCTGCGCGTTTTTCGAGGATCATGTCATCATCGGGGACGAGGCCGGTGCCGTCGCGGTCGAAAACCACGCAGGCAGCAATGTGGCCAAGGCGTTCAAAGGCGTGAAAGCCGCCTTGCACCAGAATCACGGCTTGCTGACCGCCAGCCGCCACAGCATCGAATCCGCCGCGTTCTGGTTCATCGCGCTGGAACGCTGCTGCCAGCAACAACTGGACATCGCAGCATCGGGCATTCAGCCGACCTACATTCCTGCCGACCGCGCACGCTATTCACGCGAACATGTGGGCAGCGATTACATTGGATGGTTGCACTTCCAGACCATCTGGAACCAGTTGGTCGAAGATCAGCCAGACATGTTCGACTGACCGACTGCCGCTTCACAACACTGCGCCCCGTGCCATTGGCTGCGGGGCGTCTGGATGCGCCCCGCTACCGTCTAGGCTCAGGACCCATTGATTTCACCTTTGCGGCGTGATTCACGCTCCGCAAGGAGACTGATCAATGAGCAATCTTTTCTGGCTGACCGACGCCCAGATGGAGCGTCTAAAACCCTTCTTCCCCAAGAGCCATGGCAAGCCTCGCGTTGACGACAGACGCGTTCTCAGCGGGATAATCTTCATCAATCGCAATGGGTTGCGGTGGTGCGACGCGCCCAAGGAATATGGTCCGCACAAGACCTTATACAACCGCTGGAAGCGCTGGAGCGATATGGGCGTGTTCGCCCGGATCATGGCGGGTCTGGCGGCGGAGGGGACTGAGACCAAGACGGTCATGATCGACGCCACATATCTGAAAGCACATCGCACGGCTTCGAGCCTGCGGGTCAAAAAGGGGGGCCTGGCCGCCTGATCGGTCGCACGAAAGGCGGCATGAATACCAAACTGCATGCTGTCACAGATGCTATCGGTCGCCCCATTACCTTCTTCATGTCGGCCGGACAGGTCAGCGACTACACCGGTGCGGCGGCTTTGCTGCGGGAGTTGCCAGAAGCTGATTGGCTGCTTGCAGATCGCGGCTATGATGCGGACTGGTTCAGAGATGCGTTGAAAGACAAAGAGATAAAGCCCTGCATCCCTGGTCGAAAGAAGCGCAAGACCCCTGTGAAATACGACAAGCGACGCTACAAACGGCGCAACCGGATCGAGATCATGTTCGGTCGGCTAAAGGATTGGCGCAGGATCGCCACTCGCTACGACAGATGCCCAAAGGTGTTCCTTTCCGCAGTCGCGCTCGCAGCAACCGTCCTCTTCTGGCTGTGAATATCAATGAGTCTGGAGCCTAGGGCCAAAAGCTGTTCCCCGCCCACGCGGGGATGAACCGTCCTCTAACTTATAGCCCATCGTTTCAATAAACTGTTCCCCGCCCACGCGGGGATGAACCGACCTGCCAGCGCATTTCGGGCGGCGCTGCATGCTGTTCCCCGCCCACGCGGGGATGAACCGATCAGGGCAGCTACGCGGCGCTGCTCGAAAATCTGTTCCCCGCCCACGCGGGGATGAACCGGTCGATATCGTCACTTGTGGCGAGATTGATGTCTGTTCCCCGCCCACGCGGGGATGAACCGCCGGTGGCGGCAATCGGCGCACAACAGTCCGCTCATATTGATGGCGACGCACCACATCGGCTTGCGTTTCACCGTCTTGTACATCGCTCCCAACCAAGGCTGCATGGCGACGGGTCATTCGCTCCCCAAATTGGCGCAACTTGATCAAACTGGTACTGGGGTCATCCTGAAAATAGCTCTCCGCAAGCTTGCCAAGGTTGGCAAGCTCGGGGTCCAACCGATCGAGAAAGTCAAAGCTACTAAGACGCTGATCCATCGTGCAATTTTTGCGCGAGTAGCCGTATAATTGCGACGGGCGATAGGTGCGCCTTCGGAAAATTCATACGGTGTCAGCCTTGCGGTGCATTGGGGTCAGAGGGCGGATCTGACATCAGCACATGCGCCTCAGACAGGATCTCGCTGCCCTCCTGGGCAATTTCACCCGGCAAATCGGGACGTTTCAACCAGCCAATCATGCGCCGCAGGAGAGGTTCGAGGTGGCGAAGAAGCCGATCCACCTTCGACAGTTTGGCCGACAATTCCGCATCCTTATGGGCAACCTCGGCTTGCGCTCGTGACATTTCCTTTTGCCTTGCAGCAATTTCAGCCTTTGCGGCATGGCGTTCCATAAACGTTGCCTGAACGACCTCGAGAGCATCGGCTTCGGCGGCCTTTGCCTTCGCCGTGATTTCGGCGGCCTCGGCGGCCTGTGCCTCCGTTTCCTGTTGCGCAGCGATCAAATCAGCCTCTGCCCGCGCATTGGCCGCTGCCAGCGCATGGCTCCGTTCCTCCATCTGACGCAACTGGGCTTTGCGCCGCAACATTTTCTCATTCAGGGCCTCTGACTCAGCAGCCAGCCGTTGATTGCGGATATGCCGAAAGGCACCAACGATCTGTCCACCCGTCCGGGCGATTCTGGCATCTACCAGCACTTGCTCTGCCTCGGCCTGTCGTTGCCTCGCTTCCGCGACGGCACGTTTGCGGGATTTCTTGACGGTGGAGTTCGACACCAGCGCCGCGTCTGCAAGCATGCCGTCCGCCGCATCGCGTGCCGTTGTTTTGATCTTTGCCGCATCCTGCAGCGCTTTACGTCGCTGCTCCCTGCGCCACTTACTCGGCGGCACATGGTCACGCGGGCTTGGCCCTTCCAGCCCTGCGGCCATTGCGGCGCGGGCGGCTGCAGCCCGGCGCTCGCCACGGTGGATGCCCAAGTCGAGAAATGCCTCGCCAACCAAATCTTGCGCATGTTCATAGTCGGCAAGCAGCGCATTGGCCGATGGTTGCAACAAGCGCTGTACGCCCCGGTTCTGACTGATTTTTTCATTCCACACAGCGACAGCGAAATGCATATGCACGGACTCTTCATCCACATGAACGGTCAGTTCGCGCAGCTGCCCGTCGGGGAAATGTGTCTGCAGGAACTCCACGCCCCGGTCGACAAATCGGGACACCCGGTCGGGGTCCCATTCCTGCGCCCCCGTGCCACCGAACCAGAGTTTATTGACCTGTTGATTGCCACTGAGATTTGACCCGGCATTGTCACCGAGAACTGACCCACCCAGTGGTTATGTTCTGCGTATCATGATGGCGTCAATGCTGGTGTTTCCTTCCGTTTCTTTTTCGCTGTTTCTGAGCTGGCCTTGAAGCGGTAGCTGTCATTGCCGGTCTCCAGAATGTGGCAGCGGTGGGTGAGGCGATCGAGCAGCGCGGTGGTCATTTTGGCGTCACCAAAGACCGTAGCCCACTCGGCGAAGCTCAGGTTGGTGGTTATGATGACGCTGGTGCGCTCGTAGAGTTTGCTCAGAAGATGGAAGAGCAAGGCCCCGCCAGAGGCGCTGAATGGCAGGTATCCCAGTTCGTCCAGGATCACCAAATCGGTTTTTACCAGGGCCTCGGCGATCTTCCCGGCTTTGCCATGGGCCTTTTCTTGTTCCAGGGCATTGACCAATTCCACCGTCGAGAAGAAACGCACGCGCTTGCGGTGATGCTCGATAGCCTGGATGCCGAGGGCCGTCGCAACATGCGATTTCCCTGTGCCAGCCCCCCCGATCAGCACCACATTCTCTGCGCCATCCAGAAATTCGCAGCGATGGAGCTGGCGGACCAGAGCTTGGTCGTGTCGCGAATGCTGTGGAAATTTCCTGGCGGCCATCTCCGGGCATGTGATCTTTCGGTTTCTCAGGCGGCGAGGTCAAGAGGCATGGGTTCGAGGGGCTGAGACAAGGTTTCCCAGCCATCGACCTTGCGCATCTGGATCTGGCCGGAGGCGAGCAGCGCCCAGAGCAGCATGGGCACGGTCTCTGCGCAGGGCAGCACGGTCTGGGTCTTGATGCGGCGGCGGAATTCCCCGTTCAGGCGCTCGATGGCGTTGGTGGTCCGGGCCGATTTCCATTGTGACGGGTCGAGGCGGGTGAAGGTGAAGAGCCGATCTCCGGCTTCCTCCAGACTGTCAGCGACCGCACGGCACTTTAGCCGCCATTTGCGCAGGAAGGCCTTTCGGCGCGTCTCAATCTCGGCCGCGGTGTCGGCATAGATCATGTCGCGGTAGTCCTCGGTCAACTCGTCGTGGAGGTGCTTCGGGGCATGGGCCAGGAGGTTGCGATGCTTGTGAACCGTGCAGCGCTGGATCGGCAGGTCCTCGCCCCACAGCGCCACGAGGGCGGCCTCCAGTCCCGGGGCGCCGTCGACGATCACGAATTCGGGCCGCTTCAAGCCCCGTGCATCGAGGTCATCGAGGAACTGCCGCCATGCGGCCTTGCTCTCCCCGCCCATATTCCTGATGGAAAGCAGCACCTTCTGACCATCGCGGCGCACCCCGATTGCGGCCAGCACCGAGATGTTCGTGGCTTTCCGGTCCAGCCGGGTCTTGATCACGGTGCCATCGAGGATCAGCCGGACGATATCCTCGTCGGCCAAGTTACGCGCGGACCAGGCGTCCCAGTCGACCTTCACCTTGCGCCAGGCACGGCTGACCACGTCCTTGCTGACGGCACCCTCGAACAGCCCGAACAGCGCTCGCTTGACGCGCCGGGTGTTCGTACCTGCGAGATAGACCGCTGCGATGAGGGCCTCGGCCTTCTTCGTCAGCCGCTGGTATCGGGGCAGCGCTTTCGACCGCCACTCCGTTACCTTGCCTGTCTCATCTGCAACGCGGGCGCGAGGCACGATGACCGTCTCAGTCCCGAAGGTGCCGGTGAGTTGCCGTTCTCGGTGCCCGTGGCGATACCCTTTCGTGACTCCATCGCCCCGGTCATAGCGAAGACGGCCGAGGAAGCTGGCAAGCTCCTCCTCGAACACGGCTTCGATGGTCGCACGGACGTTCGCCCGCAACCGATCCTCGATCGGGTCAAACCCGGCCTCATGGGCCAGTAGCGCAAAGCTCGCAGTGTCGGTAATCTGGTTCATGGCGTGATCTCCCTGGCGGTTGCAGCCGCCGGTTGGGTGGGTGTCAGTTCACCCGGAGATTACGCCGCCCTCGAATTTCCACCAACTCCGAGACACGACCCAGAGCTTCACGCATTTCACTGGCGGCAAAGTCGAACGCGGACAAGTCCTTGTATGCTGGGAAGCGGGCTGCCTTCATGTGATATGCGATCGAGCGCACCTCGCGCTCGGCCATTTCAGCCTTTAGCAGTTGCGACAGGATCGGCATGGCAGCCTCGAATGCAGGCGCTCCCTGATCGAGTAGATCCTGCACGGCCTGCGCCATGCCTGGCATTTTAAGGCTGCGCAACATGATGATGAGAGCTGCACCGGCGGGGTCATGACGCATGGCGTGTTCCTCTCGTGGTGCGCAACCCATCGTAGCGCGCGACATTGGCCTCGGGCTCTTTGCTCAGCGTCAAGGCCGCAGGAGGGTTCACATCCGGCTGGTCGGTCAGTTTGCCATCCAGCAGCCTGTGGAGCAGGTTCAGAACATGGGTCTTGGTCGGCACGCCCGCCTCCAGAGCCAATTCCACGGCGCACAGGACGGCCTGTTCGTCATGGTGCAGCACCAAGGACAGGATATCGACCATCTCGCGGTCCCCGCCGGGCTGGCGCAGTATCTTCGCCTGTAACATGCGGAAGGGTTCGGGCATTTCCACAAAGGGAGCACCATTGCGCAACGCTCCGGGTTTACGCTGAACCACCGCCAGATAGTGGCGCCAGTCATAGATCACGCGCCCCGGCTGGCGGTGCGACCGGTCGATGATGCGCTCATGCGTGCAAATCACATGCCCCTCGGCGACGACCACCAGCCGCTCAGGGTAAATGCGAAGGCTGACGGGGCGGTTTGCAAAGCTGGCGGGCACAGAATAACGGGTGCGATCAAAGTTGATCAGGCATGTCGGCGAGACGCGCTTTCTTTCCTCGACAAAGCCATCGAACATTGTGGGGAGCGCCATCAGCGCAGGCTTCTCGGCTGCCCACACATCTGCGATGCTGCCAGGCAAGGTGCCATGCGCCGTCTCTGCCCATAGCAGCTTACAGCGTTCTTCCAGCCAAGCATTCAGCGCATCCAGATCCGGAAAGGCCGGCATCAGCTGCCACATGCGTCGTGCTGGAAGCACGCCTCCGGCGTGACGGCGCGCGTCGCGGACATTCTTCTCGACCTGTCCCTTCTCCCAGCCCGCTGCCGGGTTACAGAACTCGGGATCAAAAACGTAATGGCTGGTCATCGCCGTGAACCGCGCATTCACATCGCGCTTCTTGCCAAGTCCGACCTTGTCGACCGCCGTCTTCGTTCGGCCTGGCCTCGGACCCATGGCGGCCAAGCCTCACTGTCATAGATGCCGCGACCGGGCACGCCTTCGAAGACACGGAACGCATGCCAATGGGCATCGAACAGCATCTCATGCGTTTGCAGCAGATAGGCCCGCACCAAAAATGCCCGGCTGTGCGACAGCTTAACGTGGGCGACCTGCAGCTTGATCCGCTCACCGCCGACATAGGCCCAGTCTTCGCTCCAATCAAACTGAAAGGCTTCACCCGGCTGGAACACAAGCGGCACGAAGACACCCCGGTCGGTCGTGTGATACGCGCGCTGGCGTTCGCCTTTCCATTCACGAACGAAGGCCGCAACACGCTCGTAGGAACCGTCATATCCCAGCTTCACCAGATCGGCGTGCATCAGCTTCGCCGTCCGGCGCTCTTTGCGTGATTTGCGCTGATCCGAGACAAGCCAAGCTGTCAGCTGCTTGGCATATGGGGCGAGCTTGCTAGGACGATCCGGCGTCTGAAACGCCGGTTCAACAATCCCCTCCCGCAGATATTTCTTGATTGTTCGCGGTTCCTTCGAACCGATGGCAGTCACCGCTCACTGCGCGATATGCCCGTGCGCCGTGCAATCTCGCGAATGGGCATCTTGTCTCGCAGCGCCCATGTTCTGATTACCTTCAAAAATCCCATGTCGATCACTCCATTTGCCCCCAGCTGGTTCAAGCCGGGGCAAGGTTGCACATGGGTCAATTCTCAATGACAGTTTTGGCGATTACCGGGTCAAATCTCAGTGGCAATCAACAAACCTGAGCTTGTAGGTGATCAGGATCGGCTCTCGTTTCATGCAAACCTCATAATCGTCAATTCCATCACCGCGCTGCGCTTTCGATCAGGGCGATTTCTTCGCGGGTCAATTTGTGGAGGCGATAGATCGTCTGGTTGATCCGGTTCTCCAGCGTGGCGATTTCGGCCTCGTCGGTGGCGATGCTGGTTTGCAGGCTGATGACTTCGGCCATGATGTGGGCATCGGCGCTGGGGCTGACCTTGCGCAGCATGTCGGCCAGCTTTGCCCCAGTGGTCTTGCCCGTTACCTCGGTTCGGCTGGCCATGACCGACCATTGCGCCAACAGGAAGGGGGCCTCGGCGGGTCGGGGGAAGATGCTGGTGATGGCGGGGATGCCGTCGACCAGAAAGCGCAATTCGCCCCGCACCAGTTCGGCGGAAAGGGGGACGCCGGGTTTCAGATGCTCGCCCAGGGTCGTGTGGCGGGCGTCGATTTCCTTGGCGAGGCGCTCTTTGGCCCATTTGCGGCGGTCGGTCCCGGTCAGGCGCTTGGGGGCTTGGTCTTTCAACTCGTCCAGACCGGGCAGGCCGGGGAACAGCCATTCCAAGGGGCGCGGACGGATGCGGACAGCGCCCAGACGGGCCGCGATGTCGGCCAGTGCCTGCCTGCGCTGATCGTGTAGAACCTGCAAGCGTTCGGCATCCCGCGCCAGCGCGGCTTGATCCTCGGGCGGGGCCTTGGGGATCGGCAGAGGTGCGATGAACTGCTTGTTGGCAGACCGGAAGTCGCCCCGGAAAGGCTTGGAAATGCGGCGGAAGGCAAAGTCAGCGGCGGGTGCGTTCAAGACTGCGGCGAGATACCAAGGTGATACGTTTCTGGCAGAACTGACTGCCCCAACGTCAACGTTGTCGAGATAGAACAAGCCATCAGGGTCAACTGAGCAAGCGACGCTCATTACCAGACGGGGCACGATGACTTTGGCGGTCTCCTGTTTGTCGAGGTTCTTCGGATAGTTGTAGGCCCACCATCCATCATCGGTATCCATCTTGCTGCTTTCACGAGAGCGCAGCGCCTCCTCGTGCCCTTTAAGATAGGCCCACGCATGCGGGTAGTCGTCGGCAAGCTCGGAAGCCGAAAGAAGCCGTGATCGGCCATCAACCACGACATAGGGGAACAGAAGATGCGTGTCCGTCTGTGGCGTCAGATAGCGGCTGGCGTGAACCCCCGAGACCAACGGCTTCATCATCTCGTCTTCGATCTCGACCACCCGGCCCCGCGTGGCCCCCTTGGGCGGCTTTTCCTCGTATCGGTTCGGCCCAAGGCGTTTCAGGTGGTAGATGTGATCGGCGCTGGTCTGGATGCCGACAAAGATGTTGCGTGACACGGCGGGGTCATCCAGCCGCCGCCCGGTCTTGCCCAGCTTGTCGATCAGGTCGCGTTCCTTGCCCGTGACCAGCAGCCAGCGATCCCCGAAGGACAGGCGGGCATAGGGAAGGTGGATGTCCTTCGCCTCCCACGGGCTTTCGGCCACCACGCCGTTCGGGGCCTGCACCACGGCAACATGGGTATTCGGCTGTTTCGAGAAGAACATGAGGGCGGTGTAAACCGTCGCCTCGTCGAAAATCTGGTAGGAACCAAAGTCGATCCAGCCCCACAGATGGCGGCCCTGTTCGACAAAACCGCGTAGCCCCGCGCCGTATTCGTTCATCTGCCAAACCGAGGGGGCGATGTAGCCCAGCCGCCCGTTGTCGTTCAAAAGCTGGATGCCCTTTTCGACAAAGGGCAAATAGAGGTCGAAATTACCGGTCTGTGTGCTGGCATAGGCCCCGCCCTGGGCCGGATCGCGGGTGAGGAAGGCCGCCATATCGGCATGGACCTTGCGGAAGTTCTGGAGCTTCACATAGGGCGGATTGCCCACCACGCAGTCAAAGCCACCCCGCTCGAAAACGCCGGGGAAGGCGGCTTGCCAGTCAAAGGCGTTGATCCGCTCTTGCTGCTCGGCGGTGTAAGGGGCGAGGCCCGTGAAGAACTCTGGCCCGATCAAGCTGTTGCCATCGCGGATATGGTCATCGAGCGAGGACAGCGGCTTGTTGGACCGCGCGGTGTGGAGCCAAAGCGCCAGCTTGGTGATCTCGACCGAGGCGGGGTTGATGTCCACTCCATAGAGGTTGCGGCGCAGAATGTCGCGGATCGCGTCATCGGTCCAATCCTCGTTTGCCATGGTCTGGCCGATCTGGCGACGAATGCTGCGCACGGCTTTCCATTCGTCCAGCAGGTAGGCCAGCGTCGTGATCAGGAACGCACCCGACCCGCAGGCGGGGTCAACGATGCGGATGTCGCGCAATTCGGTCTCGTAGGCGTCGATGGCCTCCTTCGTCGGCAGCTTGTCCTGTTTCTCGGAAGGCCAGCCGCATTGCGCCTTGAGGTCGGCAAGGCGACGGCCCACGGTTTCATCCACGATCCGTTCCACCACCCATTCGGGCGTGTAATAGACCCCGTCGCGCTTGCGCTTGCTTTCCTTGTTGATGGACTTGCGGCCATCCTCCTCGGCTTCGAGGATTTCCAGTTCGGTGATCGACTGTTCAAAGATGCGGCCAAGGGTGTAGAGGCCGATGTTGCGATCCGGGTCGCGCTTGGCGGCGGTTGCGGGTTCGCCGCTGACGCCTGCTGCCCAGCCCGAAGCATAGTTGTAGCTGGCCGACAGGTAGAGCAACGTCAGCTTGTTGGCGGCAAGGCTGGCCTCGTTCTGGCCCTGCCCGCGTTCACAGAAGACGCTGTTCGGGATGTGCAGTTTTTCCAGTTCGGGATCAGGCGCGAACAGCCCGCCGTTGAACTGGTTGATCTGGTGATCGCCGAACGAGGTCGCCCCAGCATTCATGGCCGAGAACAGCCGTCGCAGCCATTGCCAGATTTCCGTGCCGTTCGGATCGAAGAACTGATCGTCAGCCTGCCGGATCAGGTAATCGCGCAAAAGCTGAGGCGGGAAGCTGAGGGCGCGGCCCATGTCTTCGCAGAAGAAGACAAAGATCGCCCGGTCGAGGATTTTCTGGGCCAGCCGCACCAGACGCCCCTTGGTGCCGGGGAAGCGGTCTGTGCCCGGCCCATTGTGGGCAAGGAGGGCGCGGTAGAGGTGTTCGCGGAAGCCGCGATATTCCTGATAGAAGCGGTTCTCAAGCTCGCTCTGCTGGAACCGCTGGCGCTGGATCAGAGACAGCAGTTCGGGCCGCCCGCTGGTGCCCCGCACGATGAGCTGGTCTCGGTGGAACAAGCGCGAGAACAGGAAACGGTCGAACCGCCCCGCCTCGTCAGTGTCCAGAAGCGTAGCGTTCTGGAACAGTTCCTTCTTTTCGATGGCAAAGCTGATGAATTGCCGTTCGCCGCGATCCGACCAGTAAAGCCGGAACTCGTTCATGTCGGTGATTATGGCCCAGGTCGGAATGATCGGTTCATATCCGAACATGCCCTTCCGTGCTGCGTAGAGATAATCGAGGCCCTGTTTTACAGGCGAGCGCGAATTACCCTTGCGTTTTTGCGGCGCATCAAGGGCACTTTTGATGTCCTTGAACTCGACCAGAACTTGCGGAATTGGCGATGCCTCGTCAGGGGTGAAGTGCCCCAAGGCCGCATCAGCCTCACCTTTCCCACCTGTCTGCCCTGCTCCAGCAACTGGAAATGCAGGGTAAAGCGAGTAATTCTGCTCACCGCCCGCCTGCCCAGCTTGGACATAGCCCCACGTTGCACTGAAGAACTCTTGCAGCAATGCCGATTGCGCGGTTGTTTCTTTCTGTGTGCCCCGAGCAGCCCAGCGTTTCAGCCTTTCGAGAAGCTCGTTCTCCTCTGGGCTATCTTTGAAGGTTTCATATTCATGCGCCCAAACGGACCGAAGAAACGACTTTGAAATAAAGGAGTTCTGAATATCGCCCATTACGCCCCAACCCGATTTGAAATTCGACCGATCATGAGGGAATCCACTGGAGCGTTGAGGGACATTTAAAGCACGACGCTTTCTTGAAGAAACAAAGGTGTTGCAATCTACCCTCGTCAAGATCGGTAAAATATGTTGGATGCCGACAGAATGTCAGAGCTGTGTTTCCCGCCAAGCCATCTCACTTTGCAATTCCCTACAGCTTGCGTCCAGCAAAACCTACATCCCTAAGCTGTTTCCAATTCTCTGCAAAAACTCAATCCCGCCCTTGCGTTCGTCCCCTGAGAGATCACCCGTACATTTTTCTTCAATACCCAGCACCGCTGCCCTCGCCTCTGGCAAGATTTCCCGGGAGTGCTCTGTCAGGGTAACGACAACGCCCCTAGCGTCGTTTGGGTCGGGTGAGCGGATGATGAACCCCGCGCCCTCGGCTCGTTTGAGGGTGGAGGCCATGGTGCTGGTCTCGATATCCAGTTTGCGAGCAAGACTTGAAGGGTAATGCGGGCCACCCCTGTCGATCAGGTCGATCATACAGAATTGTGCAAAGCTCAGGCCATAGGGACGAAGCGCCTCGGTCAAGGCGCGATTGACAGCGCGTGCGGCTGTGTTCAGCGGGTCTATCACACGCAAGTCCGGGAAATCTGTCATCTTGAAGCCTTGGTCATGCGGCGGAATCTCTGCGGTGACGTTACCCCTTAAAAAGCTACACGTCTACTTATCCTCGCTCAAGATGTGAGCGGTTAGCAAGAAAGTCGACCTCCCACAAAATATATTCGAAAGATACTTGACGTGTAGCTTTACTCCACCTATCTCCACTTTACCTACACGGCTAGCTATCTGGCGAGAGCACCGGCTGGCCATATCAACAATGGATACGATCATGACGAACCCGTCCCCCTCGAACCCCCACCACCTGTCCGGTTTGCGCACCCCGGTTGTTGTCCGGTTTTATGCTTTTCTGTTGTTTGTCAATAAGATGATCGACGCAGAGCGGGACCTGTCTGGCTATTCCGGACAAGACCCCGCGGTGGATGCCTGGATTCGTGACGCCGAAAACGCGCATACGGCAACCCTCGGGGAAGCCGCGATTGTCATGTCATTGCCCGCGCTGACCGAGGTCGATGTGCGCTTGAAGGCTATTGCGCGGCTGTTCCTTGTCGCGATGAAGAGCAGCGATCCTGACCAGATGGCCTATTTGCGCCATCGGGCCAGTCAGACGCAGGTTTTCCTGCTGCCGTGGGGTGATCCTGTCAGTTTCCGGCTGAACCAGCTGATCTTGAAGGGATTGACCCTTTTCGAAAACTACGCGGCCCTCGACGATGGCATGATCGACGTTGGCCCTGACGAGACGCCGGACCGTGGTCGGGACGAAACAGCCCCGAACCTGTGATGCTCTGGCTGCCCCAAAGCATCGCCATCGCTACTCAATCCTCCCTAACGTTACAGGTGCGACCATGCCCGAACTGCCCAACACGCGGGATCGTTCCCCTCACGCTTTCCGCGAAACATTGAACCAGTCGCGGCTCTGGGTCTCCCACCGTTCGCGTCATGTCCCCTCCTGTGGGTGGTCGGATTATGACGGCCCCATTGCCCCGGACTGGCACCGCATGGCGGATGAGAAAGGTTTTCGCATTGTTGGGCGGATCCGTGATCGTTTTCACCTGACGCTTGAGTGCAGGGCATGTGGGGCACACACGGCGGTGAAACTGTTCGCTTTGCGGGACTCTCGCCCTCGTTGCGGTGGTTGTGCGGCAATCAAGCGCCAGAATGCCGCCGATGGGGCAAAGCTCGTATTCCTGCGACGCGACCCTCAACACCATAAATACGGGGTCTTCCGTGCGCCCTGCGGGCATGACGTGCGGCGTCAATTCGGCTTTGTCGAAAAAGTCAGGAAGGGCGAGGCCGATGTCAAATGCCGTGTTTGCCTGATCGAAACCGAAAAGGCCGAAGCCTTGGCGCAAGGCTGGGAACGTGTTGGGCCTGACCCGGACGGCAAGGCGAATTACCGCTTGTACCGTCACCGTTGCGGCCATCATCAGAGGGTTGCACGTGTCAACATGCGCAACGGGCAATGCGACTGCGCCGCATGCGGTGAAAGCTGGTCATCCAAGCCTTCGGTGATTTATCTCGCCCGAATTCAGCTCTCTTCCGCAAATCTTGATGTGGTCAAGCTTGGATACAGCGCAAATCCGAAACGCAGGTTTCGGCATCAACTTGGGCTTTCGAAGTTGGCCAAAGTCACGTTCCTGAGGCTTTTGCCAATGCCAACCGGGCATGACGCCTGCGCCGCCGAAAAGCAGGCGAATGCCAGCCTTGTCCGGGATTTTCCCGATGGCGTTGTGCCGATTGCCACCTACTCGGCCCATATCAACGTGGTTTCCGAGATTTATCGCCCGGCACTGATACGTGAAATCACCACACTGATGGATCAGATCAAGGCGAGATTGGTCGCTGCTGACACCACGCGGTGACGGCCCCTCGGCCCAGCCCTCCGAAAAACCCAATGCAATGAAACGCATGCGAAAGTGCGGGAGAATACCATGACGCAGTCAACAACACGAAACGACGGCCAGAAATGGCGTTCCTTCGCCAATGAGATTCTGGAGCAGCTTGCGCTCCCGCCTCACGCAAAATGGGCATTTACGGATTGGCATGGCATGCTGATCGCTGCTTCAGCCTCGACAAAGCCGAAAGCGCATTGGCGTCAAAAGAAGCTCAGCGGCTTTTGCGAACCCGAGGGCAGAGATCAGGCGCCGGGCGATGTCGGGCAACCCCATGTGGAGTCGATCCTCGATGAAATCGAAATGGATTGGCAGGAAAACATGGGCCGCATCCTGCCCGCTTGTCCGGAACATCACCAACGGCCACGGGCCGAAGGCGTGATGATGGCAGTTCAGCTTGCCCGTTGCTTTGTGACACCAGAGGGCTTTGCAAATGCATTCTGCAAGCCGGGCAGCATTCTGTTTTTGCGGTCGCCTGCTGGCTACTCTCCGGGCATGATGACAAACATTCTACGGGCCATCGTCGCCAGCCCGGATCTTTGTCCGGGGCTGCACAGGCCGGATGCCCGTAAGGTCAGCGAATTGCTGGGCAGCGCAGCTGCCGGGAAGGAAACGGGATATTTCGGACTGGCCAAAAGCTTCGAACATGTGATCGATGAGGGCCGCCCTTTGCTGCTGGTAGGCGCCAACCCTTCGACACTTCCTGCAAGCTTTGCCCGTGTTCTGGAAGCCGAAATCAACCTTCCGGAATTGGACCGCGAAATGCTGCGGGTGATCCTCGGCCATCTCTACCCCGGACAGATCGTGCATGAGACGGACATTCCCGCTTCCATCAGCGCCGCAGAGGTTGCAGCGCTGACGCCCGAACAGCTGACAATCGCCGCCCGTGCGCCAAACCCGATTGGAGCGGGGCAAGTGCTGGTCAGGTTGCTGAACAAGGGGAAGATTTCAGCGGCCCCGGGACTTGCTGATTTTCCGCTGGCCGCCGACGTTCGGGAACCCGTTGAACAAGTCCTTGCTGATTTGCGGGACTGGCAAGCAGGAAAGATCCGCTGGAAAGACGTAACCAGTGGTTTGCTGCTTGAAGGCCCTCCGGGTTGCGGAAAAACGGAGCTTCCCAAACTTCTCGCCCGTGACGCAGGGTTTCCGGTCTTTGCCGGATCGCTGTCAAAATGGCAGTCAGAAGGCGCCAGATCGAGCGATCTGCTTCAGAAAATGCGGGCATTTTTCGATCAAGCGATGCAAGCCAGCCCTGCAATTGTCTTCATCGATGAACTGGATGCGATCGGAGATCGGGACCGCCCGCATGATCAGAACTCCTCATGGACTGCAAGCATTGTGGCAGGATTGCTGGAATGTCTTGATGGATTTGATGGACGGGAGGGTGTCGTCGTGATCGCCGCCACGAATTTCGCAAACAGGATCGACGCTGCCCTCACACGGCCGGGCAGGTTCGATTATCTGATCAAAATGGACCATCCGACACCTGATCTGCTGCCAGCCGCGTTTCGGTGGCACCTCGGGAATGATCTGAGGGATGCCGACCTTACCTCTGTTTGCGCAAGGGCGGTTGGTCTGTCCGGTGCGCAGATCGCAAATGCGGTCAAGACAGCCCGTGCCACCGCACGGCGGGAACGGCGTGAATTGGATGCAGATGATCTGACAACAGCAGTCGAACGGATTCGGCCATCCATCGCACCCGAGATCGGTTGGGGTGTCGCCCTGCACGAGTCCGGGCATGCCATCGTTGCGCATGCGACGGGCCGGGCGCAGCCAAAGCTCCTGTCACTGTATCAAGGCGGCGGGCAGGCTGACATGACCCAGCTTCCCAGCGCGATGCGCCGGTCTGACATTGAGGGTGATATCGCTTTGCTTCTTGGCGGGCGGGCCGCTGAACGCCTTGTTCTCGGGCGCCCCAGCGGCGGCGCAGGTGGGGGACAGCACAGTGATTTGGCCAAAGCCACGGAAAGAGCGACCGGTCTTGAAATGTCATATGGGCTGGGAGAAAGCGGAACGGTCTGGATGGGGCCCCCAAACACAGCCGTCGATCGCTTGCGGTTTGATCACAGCCTGAAGGAACGGGTCCAGGACCATCTCACCCGTGCGGAAAGTGCCGCATTGGCAATCCTCAAGGAAAATCGCGAAACCCTGATCGCAATGGCCAGAATGCTGCTGGATAGAGGAAGTCTTTCCGGCTCGGATCTTGCCGGACTCCTGTCAGGCGTCAAACTCGTGTCGATGAGAAACGAGGTCAAGATCACCTCATCTTACGGCTGCATTGAGCATGTGGTGGTCGAGAGTGCCGGTTGATAAGATGCAATACTCATCCGAATGCCTCACGGTTAAAATATATCCCGCGCCGATAGGCGCAGGGCGGTTATCCAATAGAGAATATAATAAAGAACTGCCAATTAAGACATCTAAAATTTTTAATATCTGGAATTTCAATATCTAGTAGTTAACCAAATTAATTCCAGAAAAAATTCAATAAAGTCAAATATGTGGACAACTCCAATCAAGGGGGCGAACTTGCAAAGATCATATGGTAGTGACAGCGAAATCAGTTTTGATCTGGAGTTTTCCACTCAAAGACTGCCCGAGTTTCGCATGCTGTACATTCGTCAGAATGTAGCAGCCCTTCGATTGAAAGATGGCCGATGCAGCAAGGAGAGAATTTTTCTGCGAAGATGCTCTGGGGCATTGAAAGCCCCCAGTAAGGATATTGTTTTCAGATTGCCCTTGAAGAAAACGCACTTGGCAAAACACATTCTTTGCCCCGGTGGATTATACGCCCGGCAAATCGTGGCGACGGTTATCGCTGATGGGGCGGCGGGTTTCACATACTCAGGTCGGTCAATCGCCCGATCCGAGGCTGTTGGAACTCGTACGGGCATTGGCTCGGTCGGATGCAAGGAAAGACCAACTCAAATCGGCCGGAGGTGACACATCATGCCAAAGAGAATGCGTGCCGTCATCTATGCAAGATACTCAACAGACCTGCAGAGCGAGCGATCAATTGACGATCAGGTGGCGCTATGTCGTGAGTTTGCGCAAAAACAAGGGCTGACCGTCCGCGAAGTCTATTCCGACAAGGCCCAAACGTCTGCCAGTTTGATCGGGCGAGATGGTATCCTACGCCTGGTCGAGGATGCTCGTGCCGGTAAATTCGATGTCGTGGTCGTAGAGGCCCTTGATCGGATCAGTCGAGACCAGGAGGATCTGGCAGGTATCCATAAGAGGCTGACATTTGCGAATGTAGATATTCTTGCGGTCCATGACGGCTTGGCCGACGAAATTCAGATCGGCATCCGGGGGCTGGTCGGATCACTGTATTTGAAGGATCTGAAGAAAAAGGTACGTCGTGGCATGCAGGGTGTGATCCGCGACGGTCGTCATGCCGGTGGCAAAGCCTATGGGTATGAACCGATCCCCGGCAAACCGGGTGAGATGCGCATTCTGGATCACGAGGCGGATGTCATCCGTAGAATCTTCAAGGAATATCTCGCAGGGCGGACCGCCCGCGAGATTGCCAACGGCTTGAACGAGGACGGGGTCATTGCGCCACGCGGAGGCTCTTGGAACGCCTCAACGATCAACGGGAACAAGGAACGCGGCCACGGCATCTTGTTGAACCCGCTGTACACGGGCGATCTGGTCTGGAACCGCATTACAATGATCAGGCATCCAGAAACGGGGCGTCGCGTAAGCCGCGTGAACCCCGAAAGCGAGTGGATGCGCAAAGACGTGCCTGATCTCGCCATCATCGACCGTGACACATGGGATGCAGCTCAAGCCCGAAAGACGTCACGAAGCAAGGCACACAGCCACGGAAGGCGTGACCGTACCCCAAAGCGCCCGTTCTCCGGCCTGCTGCGTTGCGGCAAGTGTGGCGGGGGCATGTCTATCCATGACCGTTCGGGATCCGCGATCCGGATCAGGTGTTCCACTGCCCGCGAAAGCGGGTCATGCGACAATGACAAGCGGTATCGGTTGGACAAGATCGAGCATGCCGTCCTGGAAAAGCTGAAGGCGGAACTGGCTGACCCGATCTATGTGAAGGAATACCTCAAAGCCTATTTTGACGAGCGCCGCACCCTGATCCGAGAAACAGAGCGCAATCGATCCAGCATCGAGAAGGAGTTGACCGAGACACAGGGGCGCCTCGCACGGCTTGTTGACCTTTACACACGTGGGGTGATCGACGGCCCTGCCGCCGAAAAGGACATCGCGGAGGCAACTGCCAAAAGAAAGGTTCTCGAAACCCGACTCGCGGAGCAGGAAGAGCCCGAAGTGGTCGAACTTCACCCCGCAACTTTGGAGCGATATTTCGAAACGATTGACACCCTTATTTGGAAGCTAACCGACTTGAACCCCCAATTTGACCGCGAGCTGGTCGAAACGCTTCACAAGATCATCGCGAGGATCACGGTTTTTCCTGCTACAGATCAAGGGGTTACGATCGAAGTGACAGGGTGGCTACAGTCCCTGATCGGGGTCGTACCGGGCCATGTGGGGGGAGTGATGGTAGCGGAGGAGGGACTTGAACCCCCGACACGCGGATTATGATTCCGCTGCTCTAACCAACTGAGCTACTCCGCCGGACCGAGAGTGCGTTTAAGTGAGCCCGCCGGGGGCGTCAAGCCCCCAAGGCGCGCGGCTTTCAAGATTTCGGCACCATCTGCGCAAGGGTGACAAACACTTGGCGTGCAGCCTGTTCCAGCGCCTCTGGCGACAGGTCACGCAGCGCGATCTGGTGACGTTGCGGTGGGGTGCGCGACACGCAGGCATAGCGCGGGTCGTAATGTTCCGCGATCAGGCTTTGCGCCAAGCGGGCGGGCTGTGCGGCCATGGCTTGCCACGCCTGAACCTGCGCTGCAGCATGGTATTTGCGCAAACCGTCCAATGTCTTTTCCAGAAACGCAGGATCCTTCGCGATGTCCGCGTAGCGATGGCCAATATAGGCGGCTCGCGCGGGCAAGGGCGCCGATATCTCTATCACGCTGGCGCTGCGCATGGCATCCCACAGGGCCGGCGGCAACCGGATAGACCCGATCCTGTTCGACTCTGCCTCGATCAGCACGGGCCGCGCCGGGTCCAAGGCGGCGATCGCCATGGCCAAGCGCGTCTCGAACAGTTTCTGCGAGGGTTGCGCGGTTGTGCCCCCAAAAACCGACCCACGATGTTCGGCCATCCCTTCCAGATCAATCACCTGCGCCCCATGCGCGGCGGCATGGTGCAGGATGTCGGTTTTACCAGTGCCCGTCCCGCCGCTCAGAAGCACAACAGGTGCCGGGAAGGGCGTGTCGTAAACTTGTGCGCCGACAAGCGCGCGCCAGCATTTATACCCCCCGTCCAGCACCGAAACGCGCCATCCGATCTGCGACAGGATCGTGGCAAACGACCCCGATCTTTGCCCGCCGCGCCAGCAATAGACCAAAGGTTGCCAACTGCCCGGCTTCGCTGCCAGCGCAGTTTGCAAATGATGCGCCGCATTGCGTGCAACAAGTGCCGCGCCAAGCTTGCGGGCGGCGAACGGGCTGTCTTGCTTGTAGATCGTTCCGACCTGCGCGCGTTCTGCGTCCGACAGAACCGGCAAGTTGATCGCGCCGGGCACATGGTCTTGGGCGTATTCGGACGGGGCGCGCACATCGATGATCGTGTCGAACCCTGCGCTGTCGAGCGCGCGGATGGTCGTTGGCCTGTAGCGGGGAAGTGTCATGCCCCGTGCTATAGCTGCTCTGGCGCTGGGTGACACGCCAAAAAAAATGGCGCGGACAAGCCGCGCCAAGGTCAGAGAGAACTGGATGGCGCTTAGGCGCGCCAGAAGGGTTTTTGTGTCTCGCGCAGGGCTTGCCCTTCGGTCAGGCCAATATCGCGCCTGCCATGGACGTCCAGCTTGGCAAGATCGGCGCGGGTGCGGCGGCGTTCCGACCACTTCGCCACAGCCACGGCCACGCGCAGCGCCAGAACAGAAACCGCAGGCAGCGTGGTCGCAGCCGTCAGATAGTCCAAGGCGGAACGGTTCATGGTCTGTGTCATGGCGAAACCCTTTCATTTGTATTGACACAATAAGGAATTATTTGGCATTTACACGATACAAACACTCCCCCTCGCTGTCCAAGGAAACATTGTTATGGATACAATTTTGCAGCACTACATGCCGGGGGGTGGGCGCTCCAAGTTTCGCGACGTGGTCGCCGCAATTCGGTCTGCAATCGCGCAAGGCAGTCTTGCGCCGGGCGATCAATTGCCACCCGTCCGCGATCTGGCATGGAAGCTGGATATGACACCGGGCACCGTCGCACGCGCCTATGCGGCGCTGACGGATGAAGGCATTACCGAAGGGCAAGTAGGGCGCGGCACCTTCATCGCCCCCCCCAGCACGCCCGTGCAATTCGTGCCAGAGCCGTGGTTTGACGCGGGCTTGGCGATAGAGGCCGAGGCAGATGACCAAGTCAGCCTATTCGCCACCGCCCTGCCCGATATGGGGCAAGTGGCGCTGATCCATTCCGCCTTCGCGCGGCTGGGCAGCCGCTCGCCACGCGACCTGCTGGCCTACCCCTCGCGCAGCACCTTCGAACCGGCACGCCGTGCTGTTCTGCATTGGCTGTCGGGGGCCGCGCTTGGCCCAATCGATCACGAAGACCTTGTGTTGTCACATGGCGGACAATCCGGCGTTTCGTTGGTGATGCAATCGGTTTTGCACGGGCGAAAACCCGTCGTCTTGCTGGAAGAGCTGACCTATCCCGGCTTTCGCCGCGCCGCGCAATTGCTACGGGCCGATGTCGTGTCGGTTCCGATGGATGCGCAGGGCATCATCCCGGAAGCGCTGGCCGAGTTGGCACAAAAGCATGACGCGCAGCTTTTGTGCACCTGCCCCGAAGTGCACAACCCGACCGGTATTTTCACACCGGAAGAACGGCGCATCCAGATTGCAGAGGTCGCCGCACAGCACGGGCTGCACATTCTGGAGGATGATTGTTACCGCGTGGGCGATGCACGGGCGTCCAGCTACCGTGCGCTTTTGCCAGAGCTTGGGTGGTATGTGTCATCGCTGTCAAAATCGCTGACACCGGCCCTGCGAATCGGCTTTACCGTGGCCCCGCGCGCGCATGCCAGCACCTTGCGCCGTGCTGCCGAGCACGGATTCTTCGGGCTGGCACGCCCCTTGGCCGACCTGACAGAGGATTTGCTGCTGCGCCCCGAAACAGCAGAGGTCGCCGAGAAGGTGCGCGCCTGCTTGCAAAGCTATACACGCGTGGCGGTGAACGGGCTGGGCGGGTATGATCTGCGCTGGGGCGATGACATCCCGTTCCTGTGGCTAAACTTGCCAGACGGCTGGCGCGCGGGGTCTTTCACCAAGGCCGCCGCCAGCCGGGGGGTGCAATTGCGCTCTGCCGAGGATTTTGCGCTGCGCGACGCGCGTGTGCCCCATGCCGTGCGGATCGGGATCAACGCACAAATCGCGCTGCCCCGGTTCGAGAACGCAATCGCCCGGCTGCGCGACCTGCTCGACAACCCGCCAGAGGGGATGGTGGTCTAGGCTAGGCAACAGGATCGCACCGTCGCGCCTGAGCGTGAAGCACCCTAGGCGGCAACCATGGCGCCATCACGCTGCAAATGCGCCAAGGTCTGGTCCAGCGCCCGGCGCGCCCGGCGGATCAACTCATCAATGTCATCGGTCGCAATCACCAAGGGCGGCGCGATAATCATCCGGTCGCCCACATGGCGCATGACCAGATTGTTGGCGAAGCAATACTCGCGGCAGATATATCCGGCGTGACCAGCCTCTGCCGCAAAGCGCGCGCGGCGAGCTTTGTCGGGTGTCAGCGCCAAACTGGCCATCAGGCCACGGCTGACCGTCTCGCCCACCAAAGGGTGATCCGACAAGCTGCCCCATGCCTGCGCCAGATAGGGCGCGGCCACGTCGCGGACACGTTCGACAATCTCTTCTTCCTGCAAGATGCGCAGGTTTTCCAAGGCCACCGCCGCCGCCACCGGATGGCCGGAATAGGTATAACCGTGGTTGAATTCATCCTGCGCGATAGTCTGCGCCACCTCGTCACAGACAATGGACCCGCCGATGGGCTGATAGCCAGAGGACAACCCCTTCGCGATTGTCATGATATGCGGGCGAATGCCGTAGCTTTGCGACCCGAACCAATGGCCAAGGCGGCCAAAGCCGGTAATGACCTCGTCCGCAATCAGCAAAATGCCGTATTGGTCCACAATGCGCTGCACTTCGGGCCAATAGCTGTCGGGCGGAATGATCACCCCACCTGCGCCCTGCACGGGTTCGGCAATGAATGCGGCCACATTCTCTGGCCCTAGTTCAAGAATCTTCTCTTCCAACTGGCGCGCGCGGGCCAAGCCGAATGCGTCGGGGGACATATCCCCCCCCTCGCCCCACCAATAGGGCTGGTCAATATGCACGATACCAGGAATGGGCAACCCGCCCTGCGCGTGCATGGCCGCCATCCCACCCAGCGATCCGCCGCCCATGGTCGAGCCGTGATAGCCGTTGCGCCGCGCAATAATGGTGCGCCGCGCGGGCTGGCCTTTCAGTGCCCAATATTGCCGGACCATGCGGATATTGGTGTCATTCGCTTCCGACCCGGACCCGGCAAAGAACACATGGTTCAGATCGCCCGGCGCCAGTTCGGCCAGCTTGGCGGCCAAGGTCAGCGCGGGCACATGGCTCGTCTGGAAAAACGTGTTGTAATAGGGCAATTCGCGCATTTGCCGCGCGGCGGCCTCTGCCAGTTCGGCGCGCCCATAGCCGATATTGACGCACCACAAACCCGCCATGCCGTCGATCAGTTCAGCCCCGTCGCTATCGGTCAGCCGCACGCCTTGCGCGCGGGTGATGATCCGCGCGCCCTTCGCGCCAAGCGCGCCATTGGCGGTAAACGGGTGCATGTGATGGGCCGCATCCAACGCCTGCAACTCGGCGGTGGGGGGCGTGTTGGTCAATGGCATGAACTGCTCCGCAAAAGGGTGTTGAGGCACCATACAAGCCGCGCCTTTAGGGTCAAGCAAGCGCGGCCTGCAACCCCGGATCTTGCCGCATGCGCACACCACCGGGCCTTTGCCCGGCGGCGCAACATCGCGGCATTGGCCAAGCTCAGAAAAACGCCTGAAGCCCGGTCTGCGCGCGGCCCAAGATCAGCGCGTGAACATCATGGGTGCCCTCATAGGTGTTCACCGTTTCCAGATTCACCATATGGCGCATGACTTGGTATTCTTCGGAAATCCCATTGCCGCCATGCATGTCGCGGGCATGGCGAGCGATCTCCAACGCCTTGCCACAATTGTTGCGCTTGATAAGCGAAATCATCTCTGGCGCGGCCCCGGCATCGTCCATCAACCGCCCCACTTGCAGCGCGGCTTGCAAGCCCAGCGCGATTTCGGTTTGCATATCGGCCAGCTTTTTCTGGAACAGTTGCGTGCCCGCCAAGGGCTTGTCGAATTGCTTGCGGTCAAGGCCATATTGCCGCGCGGCATGCCAGCAGAATTCCGCCGCCCCCATCACGCCCCAAGCAATGCCGTAGCGCGCGCGGTTCAGGCAGCCGAACGGGCCTTTCAGCCCTTGAACATAAGGCAGCAGCGCATCTTCGCCCACTTCGACCCCGTCCATCACGATTTCTCCGGTGGTCGAAGCGCGCAAGGACAGCTTGCCCCCGATCTTGGGCGCGCTCAGCCCCGTCATGCCTTTTTCAAGGATGAACCCGCGAATGCGCCCGCCATGCGCGTCGGACTTGGCCCAAACCACAAAGACATCGGCAAAGGGCGCGTTGGAAATCCACATCTTGGACCCGGTCAGCTTGTAGCCCGTGGCGGTCTTTTCGGCCCGTGTCTTCATGCCCGCAGGGTCCGAGCCCGCATCCGGTTCGGTCAGCCCGAAACAGCCAATCAACGCGCCCGAACACAGTCCGGGCAGGTATTTCTGCCGCTGCTCTTCGCTGCCATAGGCATAAATCGGGTAGATCACGAGCGAAGACTGCACCGACATCATGCTGCGATAGCCGGAATCGACACGCTCTATCTCGCGCGCGATCAGCCCGTAGGTGACGTAATTGGCCCCCAGCCCGCCATATGCCTCTGGCAGGGTTGCGCCCAGCAATCCGGCCTCACCCATCAGGGGGAACAGGTCGGGCGCGGATGTTTCATTGCGATAGGCATCAATCACACGCGGTTGCAGCACCGATTGCGCGAATTCCTGTGCGGCATCGCGCAACATGCGCTCATCTTCGGTCAGTTGGCGTTCCAGCCGCAGCGGGTCATCCCACGAAAACGTGCCCAGTTCCGGGGCGTCCTTGGCTTTCAGGGCAGGTTTGTCGAGCGGCATGGTTTCCTCCAATCATAGAACGGTTGCGCATGTCTTAGCTTGCACAAGGTGAACGATAAAAGGATAATTCCGAAAACTATCATTCCAAATTGGAATAACATGTCCCGCTTCAGGCGTGATCGTCTTGATATTGTTGGTAGCTGGATCACTAGTATAAATGCAGTGACCCAAGGAAAGGTTGCCGTCGACCGGAGGTCTTCGTGAGCAAACTCTATTCTGACGATAAATTCACGATCACCAGAGGTTTTCTGGGGAAAGGCCTGATCGTTCGGGAAAACGTCACGCGCCGCAAACATGGCGTGCCGCCCGACATCCTGTCGGCTTACGGGGCGCATATGGACTACCTGACATCGCTGAACCTGCCAAGAACGCAAGATGCCGTAATTGCTCATAGCATTTTGCAAAGGATGATCGCGGCTACGCTAGACCCGGACAATATCGCCGCGCACTTGTTCAAGACCAGCAAGCCCGAAACTATTGTCAACGCCGCACGCGAAGCCTTTGCAGAATTGGCAGGCAAACCCGAAAACCCGGCGGTGATCGTCTATCAGGACCACAATTTCCGCTACAGCTACGACGATGAAGTCGGCCTGCACTTCGTGTTCTGCAAGCGCACACGGCGCCAAGCGCGGGCGGGCGCGCGGCACCTGTCCATGCTGCGCCAGATGCTCAAACTCTGCGAAACCGATTTCATCTTGACGCCAGACCAGAAGCTACGCGCGCAAGATCGCTGCCATGTCGCGTTCTGCGCCAGTGTCATGGGTGCCGAGAGTGACCCGACGCGCCGCGCGTTCGAGCATGGCGATGCCGACCGGAATTACAGACTCATCATCGGCCTTATATGAAAGCAACAGCTTAATCCCAACCACCTGCCATGGTGTTCGAGCATGTCTCGACCATGGCGCAAGCCTGCATCGCCGGGCTTGGCGTGGCGCTTTTGCCGGGCTTTCTGTTTCAGCCGGAACTTGCACGCGGCGAACTTAAATCCCTTGGCCATGACTGGGCCACGGGCGGCGGCTATTGGCTGATGACGCCAGAAGGCGCACGCGCCAACCCCGCCGCAGATGCCTTCCGCGAGTGGCTGTTGACAGAGGTCACACGCGGCGACGGGGCTTTCGCCTAGCGCCCGCGCTTGGTAAGCTAGACCCCTGTAATCAGGGCGTCCAAACACTATGACAATGGACAACGCGAAAACCCGTGTCACGCTTGTCGGTGCGGGGGTGAACATCATCTTGTCCACCGCCAAGATCGGGGCCGGCGTGGTGCTGGCCAGCCCGGCGCTGGTCGCGGACGGGGTGCATTCGCTGTCTGACTTGGTTTCGGATGTGCTTGTGCTCTGGGCGCTGCGGCATTCGGGCCGCGCCCCGGACGAAGACCACCCCTACGGCCATGGCCGGTTCGAGACGCTGGCGACCCTCGCCCTGTCGGCGGTGCTGGCCCTGACCGGCTTGGGCATTGCATGGGATGCCGCCCTGCGATTGCTGTCGGGTGCAGATAGCGCGCCGGGCGTGTGGGCGCTGGCAGTGATTGCGCTGTCCATCGTGACGAAAGAGATCCTGTTTCACTACACAAAGGGGGTGGGCGAGCGCGAAGCCTCTCGCATGATCGTTGCCAATGCGTGGCACCACCGAACCGATGCGCTGTCTTCGGTCGTGGCCTTGGTGGGCGTGGGCGCAGCGCAGCTTGGCTTTGGCTGGGGCGACCCGCTGGCAGCCATCATCATTGCCGCCATGCTGGCCCGTGTGGCGTGGGAATTTGGCAAGGGCGCGGTGGATGAGCTGGTCGACACCCAAGCGCCCGACAACCTGCGCGCCGATTTGCAGGACAGCCTGTCGCGCACCCCCGGCGTGCAGGGCCTGCGCGATTTGCGGATGCGCCAGCACGGCGCGCGCGCCGTGGCCGATGTGTCTGTCATGGTGGACCCGCATATTACC
Organism: Roseibaca calidilacus; assembly: GCF_001517585.1. Lineage (NCBI taxonomy): Bacteria > Pseudomonadati > Pseudomonadota > Alphaproteobacteria > Rhodobacterales > Paracoccaceae > Roseinatronobacter > Roseibaca calidilacus. Next base: position 2,196,242 of record NZ_FBYC01000004.1, read on the forward strand.
GTCACCGAAGGCCACCGCATTGCCGAGGCCGCCCGCGCCGATGCGCTGGGCCAGATCGACGCGCTGGAAGACCTGATTATCCATGTGGAACCGGCAGGCCATTTCGACGGGTTCGGCGCGACCAAAGCGCCCTTGCGCGGCGAAATCGAAGGGCTGATCCTGACCTTGGCGCAAGCGCATCCCATGGTCGCCAAGGTCGCCCGTGTTCAGCTTGGGTATTTCGAAGACGGGTTGCACATTGAAGTGCTGGCCGGGTTGCACGCCCATGCCGATCATGCCGCAACAGAGGCAGAGCTGACCGACACCCTGCGCCAAACCTTGCCGGAATTGCGCGCGCTCAGCCTGCACCGGCAGGCGGGCTTGCATGGTTAGCGCGCGCAGGTCATAACCCCGGCATGGCCAAATCTGCCCCCCAGTTCACCTGCACCGCTTGCGGCGCGACCCATCGCAAATGGGCCGGGCAATGCGATGCCTGCAATGGCTGGAACACGATTGTCGAGGAAGCGCCCCTGTCGCGCGGCCCCGGCGCGCGGGCGATGAAGGGCAAGACCATTGCGCTTGGGTCACTGGCCGATGCGGAAGCCCCGCCGCCGCGCCAGTGTTCTGGCCTGAACGAACTGGACCGCGTGCTGGGCGGCGGTCTGGTCGCGGCCAGTGCCATATTGGTGGGGGGTGATCCGGGTATCGGCAAATCCACGCTTCTGTTGCAGGCCACGGCGGCCTTTGCCCGTGCGGGCGCGCGCTGCATGTATATATCGGGCGAGGAAGCGGCAGCACAGGTGCGGTTGCGCGCCGCGCGGCTGGGCTTGTCGGATGCGCCGGTGCAGCTTGGGGCCGAAACCCATCTGCGCGACATCCTGACCACGCTGGACGCGGAACGCCCCGACCTTGTGGTGATCGATTCGATCCAGACCATGTGGCTGGATACCGTCGACAGTGCGCCGGGGTCGGTGGCCCAGGTTCGCGCGGCAGCCCATGAACTGGTCAGCTTTGCCAAGCGGCGCGGCGTGTCGGTCATCATCGTGGGCCATGTCACCAAGGAAGGCCAGATCGCCGGGCCGCGCGTGGTCGAACATATGGTCGATACGGTGCTGTATTTCGAAGGCGAACGCGGCCATCAGTTCCGCATTTTGCGCGCGGTCAAGAACCGCTTTGGCCCGGCAGATGAAATCGGCGTGTTCGAAATGACGGGAAGCGGGCTGGCCGAAGTCGCCAACCCCTCGGCCCTGTTTCTGTCCGAACGCGGCACGCCTGCGCCCGGATCGGTCGTCTTTGCCGGTATGGAAGGCACACGCCCCGTCCTGACAGAAATTCAGGCGCTGGTCGCACCCTCGCCACTGGGCACGCCGCGCCGCACTGTGGTCGGGCTGGACAGCGCGCGCCTGTCAACCGTTCTGGCAGTGCTGGAAGCGCGCTGCGGTATTCCTTTCGCGGGGATGGACGTGTTCCTGAACGTGGCAGGCGGTATGCGGGTCATGGAACCCGCCGCCGATCTGGCGCTGGCCTGCGCGCTTTTGTCGGCGCGCGAAGATCACGCACTTCCGCCCGAAACCGTGGTTTTCGGCGAAATCAGCCTATCGGGCGCCTTGCGGCCCGTGGTGCAGGCGGAAAACAGGTTGAAAGAAGCCCGAAAACTTGGTTTTAGCAGCGCCATAGGCCCCAGCCTTGCCAAACCGATCGACGTGGGCGGGATGCGGCTGAACCAGATGGATGATCTGGCGCAAGTGGTCGGTCAGGTTTTCGGCGCGGGATGATCCGCACAGTAGGAGTAAGGTCATGGACGCGTTTACACTGGTCGATGCAGGGGTCGCCGTCATCATCATCGTGTCGGGCATTCTGGCCTATTCACGCGGCTTCGTGCGCGAAACACTGGCGATTGTCGGCTGGATCGTGGCCGCCATCCTCGCCTTCATGCTGGCGCCCGCCGCGCAACCGCTGATCAGCGAAATTCCCTATCTTGGTAATTTTCTGGGCGATAGCTGCGAATTGACCGTGATCGCCGCCTTTGCCGCCGTGTTCGCGCTGTCGCTGGTGTTGACCTCGCTGTTCACGCCGCTGTTTTCGTCCTTCATTCGCAACTCTGCCCTTGGTGGCATCGATCAGGGCATGGGCTTTTTCTTTGGGGTGCTGCGCGGCATCCTTCTGGTGGCCGTGGCGTTGCTGGTCTTTGACCGCGCGGTACCGCCCGGATCGGTCGAGATGGTGGAAAACTCGCGCTCTGCTGCGGTGTTCAGCCAGTTGTCTGGCAATCTGAACAACGCCGTGCCCACCGACGCGCCGAACTGGCTGGTTGCCCGGTATGAGCAACTGACCGCCAGTTGCCGTTAACCACCGCATGACACCCGGCGCAAGACTGCAAGCCGCGATCGACATTCTTGATACGATCCTGACAGGCAAACCCGCCGAACAGGCGCTGACCAACTGGGGACGCGGCAATCGGTTTGCCGGGTCCAAGGACCGTGCCGCGATCCGTGACCATGTGTTCGACTGCCTGCGCTGCAAACGGTCGTTTGCGCATCTGGGCGGGCGGGCCGACGGGCGCGGGCTGGTGCTGGGGCTGCTGCGTGATGCGGGCACCGACCCAGCGGCGCTGTTTACCGGCCAAGGCTATGCCCCTGCCCCTCTGACCGAGGCAGACGCGCCGAACCCCGCCCCCATGCCGCGCGGCGTGGCGCTGGATTGCCCCGACTGGCTGCTGCCAGCGATCACGCATAGCCTTGGCCCCCAAACCGATGACGTGTTGCGCGCCATGCGCCACCGCGCCCCGGTATTCCTGCGGGTCAATTTGGCGCGTGCTACGCGTGCGGACGCTGTCGCACTTTTGGCGCAAGACAATATCGCAACCCGCCCCTGTGCCTTGGCCGAAACCGCGCTTGAGGTGACGGAAAATGCACGCCGCCTGCGGCAATCCAGGGCGTTTACCGAAGGCGTGGTCGAACTGCAGGACGCCGCCTCGCAAGCCGTGATCGCCGCCCTGCCCGATCTGGCTGGCGCGCGCGTGCTGGATTATTGCGCAGGCGGCGGCGGCAAGGCGCTGGCCATGGCCGCCCGCGGTGCCGATGTGACAGCGCATGATGCCGATGCCACCCGCATGCAGGACATTCCCGAGCGTGCCGCCCGTGCAGGTGCCGCAATTACCTTGCAAACCCAACCGAATGGCTTGTTCGACCTTGTCCTGACCGACGTGCCTTGCTCTGGCAGCGGCACTTGGCGCCGCGCGCCACAGGCCAAATGGGCGCTGACACCAGAGCGTTTGACACAACTTGCCGGTATACAGCGCAGTATCCTGCGACAGGCCTGGGACCATGTGCGCCCCGGCGGGCGTCTGCTTTACGCAACCTGTTCGCTTCTGGATGCGGAAAATTCCCAGATCGTTGCCGGTTTCACGGCCGATACCGCCAATGCGACCCTTGGCGCCATTCAACGCCTGACACCCTTGGATGGCGGTGATGGGTTCTTCAGCGCAATCATCTTAAAAGAGAGCTGAAATCAGCTTTGGGTTGCTATCCGCAATCCGCTGGTTAAGCTGAAATTAACCTGTTGCAGCCAAGACTTTGACCAAGTGATTTCCGAGGGTAACGTGACACCAAGCATTGGATCAGGGCCAAACTCTGCGCGGGCAGCCGTGTTCGGGCCTACAGCTGGGCAACTGCTTGGACTTGTGGCCACGGTCGGGGCTGCATTGCTTTTGGTCGCGCTATTGGCAGACCTGTCCGGTCCGATCTCACTGGCGCTCTGGGCGGTCGGGGCAAGCATTTTATGTTCTGTCTGCCTGCTGGCGGCCTGGCAATGGCATGTCAGGCAACGCCTTCGGCGCGACCTGACAGTGGTCAGCGCGCTTTACGGCTCCGCCCCAGCGACGGCGCTTGTTGACGGTGCGGCAGGCAAGGTCGTCTGGGCCAATGCCGCCGCGACGCAACGACTGGCCGGGGCCACGCATGCAATGGCCTTTTTGGAAGATATCAGCGCGGACCCGGCAGAACTGGTCGCGCGCCTGCACGATCGCGCCTTGGCGGAAGGCCAGATCACGCACAGCGTTGCAGTTGACACGGGCGAGTTGCGATTGACCTTGCGCCCTGCCGGGCATGGCCGGACACTCTGGCAACTGGACGAAACTTCCGCGCCCGACCTGCGCGACCAGCTTCCGTTCGACATGATCCATAGCTACCCGGACGGGCGCATCACCTACCTGTCGCCCCGGCTTGCCGCCCTTGCCAGCGCCAAACCCAAACATGTTGCGGACCTTCTGAAATTGCCGCTGCCCAAGGCCGGTGAACCCGGTATTTTTACCCTGCGCGACAGCGGCGAGCGCCACAACGGGTTGCGGATAACAACCGAAGACGCGAACGAACTTGTCGTGCTCATTTCGCCCGCCAACCCTGATAACACCCATCAAGATTTCAATGCCTTGCAAATGCTGCCGATCGCGGTTGCGCTGATTGATCGGGATGGCGTTCTGATCCGCGCAAATGACGAAACCCGTCGTATCCTACGCCTGCGAAAAGAGGATAAACGGCGGTTTTGCGACCTGCTGGAAGGGCTGGGGCGCCCGGTCGGCGAATGGCTGGCAGATCTGCGCGCCGGCCGCGTGACCACCGCAACAGAGGTGTTGCGCGTCAACAACCCGGCCGACGATCTGTTCCTGCAAGTGTCGCTGCGCAGCTACGGTACCGACGGCGAACTTGTCGCCATCATGCATGACGCCACAGAATTCAAGGCGCTCGAAGCCAAGTTCACCCAAAGCCAGAAGATGCAGGCCATCGGACAGCTGGCGGGCGGCGTGGCACATGATTTCAATAATCTTCTGACGGCAATTTCAGGGCATTGCGACCTGATCCTGCTGCGCCATGACCGCAGCGATGTCGATTATCCCGACCTTATGCAAATCCAGCAAAACACCAACCGCGCCGCAGCCCTTGTGCGCCAGTTGCTGGCCTTTTCCCGCAAGCAGACGCTGCAATTCGAAACGCTCGATCTGCACGACCTGCTGGCCGATGCGATCCATCTGTTGAACCGGCTTGTGGGCGAGCGCGTCACGCTCACGCTGCGGCACGGCGTCGACATGCCGCTGATCCGGTCAGACAAACGGCAGTTCGAGCAGGTTCTGATGAACCTTGTCGTCAATGCGCGCGATGCCATGCCCATGGGCGGGGAAATCGTGATCGAAACCGAGCATTGCGCCTTACCCAATGGGCTGCGCCGCGACAAAGTCATGCTGCCGCCGGGCAATTATGCGGTCATCCGGGTGCGCGACGAAGGTATCGGCATGTCGTCCACGACCAAGGCCAAGGTTTTCGACCCGTTTTTCAGCACCAAGCGGCAGGGCGAAGGGACGGGGCTTGGTTTGTCCACTGTGTATGGCATCATCAAGCAATCGGGCGGGTTTATCTTCGTCGACAGCGAAGAGGGCCACGGCACGACATTCTCAATCTATCTTGCCGCGCAAGCCGCGCCAAGCGTAAAGCCGCAAAAGCCCGCCAAGCCCAAGGCCCCTGCTGCCGCAACACCCCGCAGCACGGTTCTGCTGGTAGAAGACGAAGCGCCCGTGCGGTCTTTTGCAGCGCGCGCCCTGCAACTTCAGGGACACCGCGTGCTGGAAGCGGATTCGGGCGAAGCCGCCTTGGCGCTGCTGCAAGACCCAGCCGTGCGCCCGGATGTGTTTGTCAGCGATGTCATCATGCCCGGGCTGGACGGTCCGGGCTGGGTGGCGCAGATCCGCGACCGCTTTCCGAACACACCCATTGTTTTCATGTCCGGCTATGCCGAAGACAGCCGAATCGCAGCCCAAGCCGAATTCGGGCAGGCCGTATTCATTGGCAAACCGTTTTCGCTGGCGGAATTTACCGGCCTTGTGAACGAACAGTTGCGCAAACTGTCGGAAGCGGCCTGATTGCCGCCGCCCAAAAGACATTGCACCACCCGCCCAAGCAGATACACCTGTGGTGACCCGCCCAAAACAAGGTGCCTTTTTCATGACCAGCAATCCCCATCGCCTGTCAGATGCCGAAATACAGCATTTCATAGATACAAAGACCAAGCCGCTTGGGGCGCTGGGCCGCATCGAGTCATTGGCCGCGCAGCTTGCGCGCTTTTGCAACACCCTGACCCCCCGGATCGAGACATGCGAGCTGGTTATCTTCGCCGCCGACCACGGGATCGCGCTGGAGGGTGTCTCTGCCTTCCCGCAGGCCGTGACGCAGCAGATGGTTCAGAACTTTCTTGCAGGCGGGGCAGCGGCGAATGTCTTTGCCCACAGTCAGGGCGTTCCCGTGCATGTGGTCGATGCCGGTGTTGCGGGTGAACCTATCGATGCCCCGGATCTCTGGTCGCATCGCATTGCGCCGGGCACGCAAAGCAGCCTGAATGGCCCCGCCATGACCGCGCAAGACCGCGACCGCGCCCTTGCCGCCGGGGCCGAGATCGTTGCGCGCACCTCTGCCCGGGCGCTGGCCTTCGGCGAAATGGGGATCGGCAACACCGCCAGCGCAAGCCTGCTGGCCCACAAGCTGACCGGCCTTGCACTGGACGATCTGGTCGGGCGTGGCACCGGCGTGGATGATGCGGGGCTTGCCCGCAAGCGCGCGATTCTTGCGCAGGCCGCCGCGCGCACCGACACCCGGCTGCCAGCCGACACGGCCCTGTCAGAATATGCCGGTTTCGAAATGGTGATGATGGCCGGTGCAATGCAGGCCGCCGCAGAGGATGGGCGCATCGTGCTGGTAGATGGGTTTATCGCGACCGCATGCGCCGCCGCAGCACTGGCGCGCGCGCCGCATATTCGCCCGGCCTTGGTGTTTTGCCACCGCAGCCAAGAAGCCGGGCACCGTGTGCTGTTGGACTGGCTGGAAGCGGACCCGCTTCTGGACATGGACATGCGGCTGGGCGAGGGCACCGGCGCGCTGCTGGCCTGGCCCTTGGTCAAAGCCGCCAGCGCCATGCTGTGCGACATGGCCAGCTTCGACAGCGCGGGCGTGTCGCAGGGCTAGCCGATGCGCGATGCCCTTGCCTCTGCCCTGCTGGCCGCACAATTCCTGACGCGCCTGCCCCTGCCCGCGCGCGGCTATACGCCCGCGCGGTGGTCCCGCGCGCCTGGCTTTTTTGCCAGTGTCGGGCTGGCGCTTGGGCTGGCCTTGGCCGCGCTGTTTTGGGCCGCGGCACTGGTCTGGGCGCAACCCTTGGCGGCCCTGCTGACCTTGGCCGCCGGGCTGGTGATAACAGGCGCCTTGCACGAGGACGGGTTGGCCGATTGCCTTGACGGGCTGGGCGGCGGGCGCGACCGCGACCGCGCGCTTGCCATTATGCGCGACAGCCAGATCGGCAGCTATGGTGCGCTGGGGTTGGGGCTGACGCTGGGGTTGCAGGCGGTTATGCTGGCCTCGGCCCCCGTGACAATCGGGATCGGCGCGCTTGTCATTGGCCATACGCTGGGCCGCGCGATGATGGCCCATGCCCTTGGCCAAGGGCGCTATCTGCGCGCGAAAGGGGCCGGAAGCGGGCTGGACAGGCCGCTTGGCCGTGCCGGATGGGTGGCAACGGGTCTGGCCATGGGTTTGGCCGCTCTGGCCGCGTGGCCATTCTTGGGCGCGGCTGGCGCGGCAAGCGCAATCTTGGGCGGCATCGTCGCCGGTAGCCTATGGCGCGTCTGGACGCTGCACCGGTTGGGCGGCGACACAGGCGATACCTTGGGCGCGCTGCATTGCATGGCACTGACCGGCAGCTTTCTGGGGGCAGCGGTTTGGGCATGATTATGCTGCGCCACACCAAGCCCGACGCGCCCGAGGGGCTGTGCTACGGTCGGCTGGACCTTGCACCGGCAGAGGGTTTTGCGGCGCAAGCGGCAGCGCTTGCGCGCGAACTGCCGCGCGTGTCGCGCGTTGTTACATCACCGCTGCATCGCTGCGCGATCATGGCCCGGACCATCGCCACCGCGCGCGGTTTGCCCCTTAGCACCGACACCCGCCTGCGCGAAATGGATTTCGGCGCATGGGAGGGCCAGCTTTGGGCCGACCTGCCGCGCGCCGAACTGGATGAATGGGCCGCAGACCTGTTGCACGCGCGCCCGCATGGCGGCGAATCGGTGGCGCAACTGCGTGACCGCACGCTGGCCGCCTTGCGCGACCATGCCGCGCCAGATGTGTTGGTCGTAACCCATCACGGCGTCATTAAAAGCGCGCGCCATGTCACAGAAGGCGACAGCGCGTGGCAATCCACCCTGCCCTTTGGCGGCTGGCTGCGCTTTGAACCAGAGGTGTTCCATGGCCCATGACCTGACGCTGATCTTGGGCGGCGCGCGCTCTGGCAAAAGCAGCTTTGCAGAGGCCGAGGTCACGGCGCAGCCCGGCCCGTGGCACTATATGGCCACGGCGCAGGCGTTTGATGACGAGATGCGCGACCGCATCGCGCAGCACCGCGCCGACCGCGCCCCCGGCTGGATCACGCATGAGGTGCCCCTGACACTGGCGGATGCCTTGCGCCATGTGCCGCATGGCGCGCCGGTTCTGGTCGATTGCCTGACCCTGTGGCTGACCAATCACCTGCTGGCAGAACAGGACTTGCCAGCGCAGATCGCAGACCTGCATCAAGCGCTTGCGGCCCGTCGCGGCCCGGTCTGGTTGGTGGCAAACGAGGTGGGCTTGGGCATTGTCCCCGACAACGCGCTGGCGCGCCGCTTTCGCGACGAGGCGGGACGGCTGAACCAAAGGATCGCGGGCCAAGCGACGCGCGTGCGCTTCATTGCCGCCGGGTTGGCGATGGCGCTCAAAGGCTAGGCTTGCAGCTTCGCCCTGCCCGTGCAACTTATTACACATGATAACAACCGCGCCCGACTCGCGCCCGCTGCTGGGCATGTTCTGGATGCTGCTGACGGGCTTTTGCTTTGTCGCGGTCACAGCGCTGGTCAAATATCTGGGCGACGATTTGCCAGCCGCGCAACAGGCGTTTTTGCGCTACCTTCTGGGCTTGGTGTTCCTGATCCCCATGTGGCCCGCGTTGCGCTCGGCCTTGATCTCACGACAGGCGCTGGCGCTATTCGGCCTGCGCGGCTTTATCCACGCGCTAGGGGTCATCCTGTGGTTTTATGCCATGACCCAGATCCCCTTGGCCGAAGTCACGGCAATGAACTACCTTTCACCCATCTATGTCACGCTGGGTGCGGCCTTGTTTCTGGGCGAAAAGCTTGCTTTACGGCGGATCATGGCGGTTCTGGTCGCCTTCCTTGGTGCTTTGATTATCTTGCGCCCCGGCCTGCGCGAAGTGTCGAGCGGGCATCTGGCCATGATCGGCACGGCGATTTTCTTTGCCGGGTCTTACCTGATGGCCAAGCGGATGAGCGGGCAGGTATCTGCCAGCGTGGTGGTGGCCATGCTGTCCGTGACCGTGACAATTTGCCTTGCACCCTTTGCCTATGCGGTCTGGGTGCCGCCCACGGGGGCACAACTGCTGGGGCTGCTGGCGGTCGCGGCCTGCGCCACTGCCGGGCATTACACCATGACACTTGCTTTTGCCGCCGCACCCGTCACCGTCACGCAGCCCGTGACCTTCCTGCAACTGGTCTGGGCGGTCGCCCTTGGCGCGCTGGTCTTTGATGAGGGCGTAGACCTGTTCGTGGTGTTGGGCGGGCTGGTCATTATGGCGTCGGTCCTGTTCATAACTTGGCGTGAAGCCATGCTGCGTAAACAGGAAAAACGCGCCGTGCCCGCCCCCTAAGCGGATTACAGCTCCGCCATTACCTCGTCCGAGACCTCGAAATTCGCGGTCACGTTCTGCACGTCATCATCGTCTTCCAGCGCGTCGATCAGCTTCATCAGCGACCGCGCGCCATCAAGGTCCAATTCGGTGGTGGTTTGGGGCTTCCAGACCAGTTTGGTGCTTTCAGCCTCTCCCAAAGTAGCCTCCAGCGCGGTCGAGACTGCGTTCAGGTCGGTATCGGCGCACCAGATAACATGTTCCTCGTCACCGCTTTCGACATCTTCTGCGCCTGCGTCAATCGCGGCCAGCATAACGCTATCAGCATCGCCCACGCTGGCGGGGTATACGATCCGGCCCATACGGTCGAACATGAAGGCCACCGACCCGGTTTCACCCAGGTTTCCGCCATTCTTGGAAAAGGTCGATCGCACGTTCGATGCCGTGCGGTTGCGGTTATCTGTCATCGCCTCGACAATCACGGCAACGCCGCCGGGGCCATAGCCCTCGTAGCGGATTTCGTCGTAGCTTTCGGCATCGCCGCCCTGCGATTTCTTGATCGCACGCTCGATATTGTCCTTCGGCATGGAGACCGATTTGGCCTCTTTCACCGCCAGACGCAGGCGCGGGTTCTTGTCCGGGTCCGGGTCGCCCATCTTTGCGGCCACGGTAATTTCCTTGGACAGCTTGGAAAACAGCTTTGCGCGCACCGCGTCCTGACGGCCCTTGCGGTGCTGGATATTGGCCCATTTGGAATGGCCTGCCATTGCGATCTCCGAGAGTTTGAATGTGCTGGAGCGTGTTTAGTCCAGTCGCGCGGTCTAAGACAAGCCCGCGCGACCACGCAAAACGCCCGCACGGGTCGGTGCGGGCGTTGCGTAATTTAGGTCGGGCTTAGGCGGCGCGTGACACCAGCACGTCATTGACCTGCTTTTGCGCGATCACCTCGTCGCCCCCGGCCACGGCGGCCACTTCGCGGGTCAGACGTTCCAACGCGGCTTCATACAACTGGCGCTCGGAATAGGACTGTTCGCGCTGATCGTCGCTGCGATGCAGATCGCGCACCACTTCGGCAATGGCCAGCAGGTCACCAGAGTTGATCTTCTGTTCATATTCCTGCGCGCGGCGCGACCACATGGCGCGCTTCACACGCGCTTTGCCCTTCAGCGTGGCAAGCGCCTTGTCCACGATTTCGGGCGAGGAAAGCGACCGCATCCCGACCGTCACGGCCTTGTTGGTCGGCACGCGCAGCGTCATCTTCTCTTTCTCGAAAGAGATCACGAAAAGTTCCAGTTTCAGCCCCGCGATTTCCTGTTCTTCGATCGACACGATCTGACCGACCCCATGGGCCGGATACACGACATACTCATTGGCGCGAAACTCGGATTTTTTCGTTTTTGTCATACTGGCTTTCCCCACTAGGCCTCGGACGCCTTTGCGCAAAGTTTTTGCAACAGGAACCATTGGCTCCTGAGGCAATCATGCGTTGGCGACAAAAAAACGGCAGCTGGCAAGACCGCCGTTACGAAGCGAGTTCATATTAAACGATTCTATATCACAAAATTGCCCGTAAACCAAGCAACTTGGCAACAGAACCGTGACATGCCTTGCGAAACCGGCCTCAGCCCCCTTCGCCCGGCGCCTCTGAGAAGTATTTCTCGCGCTTGCCGGTTTCGCCGTCGCGCGCTTCGGCGTCGGGCAACGGGTCTTTCTTGGTAATGATGACCGGCCATTGTTCCGAATACTTGCGGTTGAATTCGACCCATTCATCCATGTCCGGTTCGGTATCGGGGCGAATGGCATCGGCCGGGCATTCGGGTTCGCAGACACCGCAATCAATGCATTCGTCCGGGTGGATGACCAGCATGTTCTCGCCCTCGTAAAAGCAATCCACCGGGCAAACCTCGACGCAGTCGGTGTATTTGCAGGCGATGCAATTATCGATCACCACATAGGTCATGGGGATGTTACCTTTTGCTTGTCATTCGGGCGAGCGTAGTCGCGTGACGTGGACATAAACCCGGCTTTCGGATCAATCAAGCCGATCTGGTGCAGGTGCGGCAAAACGGCGGCGGTCGCGCTTGTCGGGGCGCGGACCGGCAGATCTGGGGGCCGACAGGTCAGGCGGCGGCGGCGGTGGCGACAGATCGTCATAAAGCGCCTGCGCTTCTGGCGCGGGGCCACGCCGCGTGCCCAAAGCCAACACCTTGACCACCCGCACCCGCGGGCCAATGGCAAAGGTCAGAACATCGCCGGGGCCGACTTGCGCTGCGGGTTTGGCAATCCGCGTGCCGTTTAGCCGGACCCCATTCTTGACCAGCCCGGCAGCCACGCTGCGCGTTTTGGCGAAACGGGCGTGCCACAGCCATTTGTCCACGCGCATTGTGTCGGGCGTGGCATCAGCTGGCACAGATCAATCCTTGGCCTTGAACCCCGCAAGGGCGGCGGCGAAGGGGTTGTCCGGGTCTATGCGCTGCGGCTTGGGGGCTGGCGCGGCCTGTTTTTCGCGCTCAGGCTTGCGCCCGTCGCCCTTCCCGCCCTTGCGCCCATCGCCTTTTGGCTTGCCGCCCTTGGCACCTTTGCGCGGGCCGCGCCCTTCGCCCTCGGGCTTGCGGGCCGGGCGCGAATCGCGGCGCGGGCGCGGTGCCCATGTGAAGGTGTAGAACACTTCCAGCGCGTCGGCGGCGGCGTCTTCTGCGGGTGCAGGGGCCTCGGCCTCGGCCGGCGCGTGGCCTTCGTCACCGGGCATAGCATCCGCGCTGGCGTCATCCGCCGGGGCCTGCGGATCGGCAGCAGGCGCTGCATCCGCCGGTTTCACCTTTTCGCGCTCGCCCTTTTCGGCGGCATAGCCCAAGCCTTGCATCAGGTCTGCGAATTGCTCCAGCGTGGTGCCGGTGATGGACAGCATGTCCGGCGTCGCCTCGAACCCCGCGCGGCTATCGCAGGCGCGCAGCAGATCGGCCAGCCGTTCCAACATGTCGATGCGAATCGCCCGCGCGCCCGCCGGGTGATACCCGGCCATCGTATAATGCGCGCCCGGCACTTCTGTGATATGCGGGATCGTGACCAGACCCGGCGGCGGGCTTTCGGGGAATTCATCCAACCCCTCATGCAGCGAGCGCAACACCAGCCGCAAGCGCGTGGGCGCCGGTTTTAGCAGCAGCGGCAGGAAAATGGTGAACTGCCCGAAACGCACACCATGCTTGCGCAACATGCCGCGCGCATCTTGGTCCAGCGCCTTGATATCATTCGCGATCTGGGCGCGGGGGATGACCCCCATCGCTTCGACCAGTTGGAAGGCCACACCGCGCGCCAGCCCCGACAGGGTTTCGTCGCGCGACATGTTCAAGAGCGGCTCGAACAGTGCGGCGATCTTGCGGTCGATGAAATGCTGCAAGCGGCGACGCACCTTTTCGGCCACGTCATGCCCGGCCTCGTCATCGACAAAGGCTTCGACCATCGGGCGCATGGCGTCATCAGACCGCACCAGTTTGCCAACGGCAGAGGTGCCCCACATCAACCCGCCCTGTTCGGTGAATTCGAATTCGGTATCCGGGGCGTTGTAGAAGGTATCCGCGCGCAGATGGAACAGCGGCACCAGTGCGGCGATGGATGCCTGACGCAGAGTTTTCGCTTCGTCCGGGCTGGCGGTTTTGTCCTGCTTGAAGCGGAACCCTTCCAGACGACCGATCAGCTCGCCCTCTACCGTCACTTCACCCTTGTCGTTCACATCGGCCACAAGGCTCTCCTTCTGCTTCAACCGGCGCAAAAGCACAGATGTGCGCCGGTCAACAAATCTTTGTGTCAGCCGCGCATGGAGCGCGTCAGACAGGCGGTCTTCTACAGCGCGCGTGGCCTCGCGCCAATGATTTTCATCATCGACCCATGCCTTGCGTTGCGCGATATAGGTCCATGTGCGGATATACGCCAGCCGTTTCGACAGCGCATCGATATCGCCTTCGGTGCGGTCAATGCGTTTGATGTTCAGCGCCAGCCAATCCGGGTCAACCCGGCCCTGCCCATGAAGGAACTCGAACACGCGGCCCAACAGCCCGGCATGTTCGGTGGGCGAGATGCCGCGAAAATCGGGAATGCGGCACACATCCCACAGCAGGCGCAGGTCGCGCGGGTCGCGCAGGCGGTCCTGCACCTCGGGCAGCACCAGCAGCGATTTCAGCGCGACGACGTCATCCGCGTCGCGCGCGCGGGTCAGCCATTCGTTATTCGTGTGCTGTTCGAGCGAATCCAGAAGCCGCTTGGGAGAGCCGAATTCCAGCTTGGCATTGCGCCATTGCAGCTTGCGCACGGGCAGGAATTTATGCGTCTCGATCGCTTCGATCACCTCATCGGCCAAGGGGCTGGCCTCGCCCGTCACGCCGAATGACCCATCATTCTGGTAGCGCCCCGCGCGGCCTGCGATCTGGGCAAGCTCGTCTGGGTTTAGCATTCGCATCCGCCGCCCGTCGAATTTGCGCGTGGCCGAAAACGCGACATGCTTTATGTCCAAGTTCAGGCCCATGCCGATGGCATCGGTCGCCACAAGGTAATCGACATCGCCATTTTGATACAGTTCGACCTGCGCATTGCGGGTGCGGGGCGACAGCGCGCCCATAACCACCGCGCAGCCGCCTTTCTGGCGGCGGATCAGTTCCGCAATGGCATAGACATTTTCAACGCTGAACCCCACGATGGCGCTGCGCGCGGGCATCCGGCTTAGCTTTTTCGAACCTGAATAGCTAAGCTTCGACATCCGCTCGCGCCGGTTGAACTGGACGCCGGGCACAAGTGCGGCAATCGCGCTGCGCATCGTGTCGGACCCCATGAACAGCGTTTCATGCAGTCCACGGGCATGCAGCAAGCGGTCGGTGAAAACATGGCCGCGATCCGGGTCGGCGCAAAGCTGGATCTCGTCAATGGCCACGAAATCGGCGCCTATTTCCAGCGGCATCGCTTCGACCGTGCAGACCCAATATTGCGTGCGGTCGGGGACGATTCGCTCTTCGCCGGTCACAAGCGCCACGCAATCGGGGCCGCGTAGCGCCTTGATCCGGTCATACACCTCGCGCGCCAGCAGGCGCAGCGGCAGGCCGATAACGCCTGTGCGATGCGCCAGCATCCGTTCGATGGCGTAATGGGTCTTGCCGGTATTGGTCGGTCCCAGAACCGCCACCACCCGCGCATTCGCGCGCATATTCATGGGCCTTGCCCCTTCACGCCGTCAGAGCGTCACACCCTGCACAGCCTTGTCCAACCGTTCCAGCGCCGCTTTTACGTCGTCGCGGTGCGGATGTATAGCATGCACGCGCTGCATCACCTCTAGGGCCTGTTCGGGGTAGCCGAACTCTTCCAGAATGCGGCCAAGCCCCATCATGGCCAGAAAATGCTGCGGGTTCAGGGCCAGCGCATATTCCAGATCGGCCAAGGCCAACCCCAACCGCCCGGCCATGAACCACGCGGTCGCGCGCGCGTGCCAGCCTTCGGCAAACTCTGGGGCATGGTCGATCACGGCAGAGAAATGGTCGATGGCGGCGTCGGTCTGCCCTTCGCGCATGGCGTCGCGCCCGCGCTGCAACAGCAGGTCCACACTGGCAGAGCCGGAGCGCGACCAAAGGCGTGTAATTTGCCGTTCGATCCGTTGCCAGCGTTCTTGGGCCGGGTCGGCCAACCGTTCCAGCAAAACTTGCGGGTCATCGGTGGGGGCATCTTGCGCCATAAGCGGCGACGCGCCCCAAAGCGCTGCCGCCACGACAAGATTGAGTATGGAAATCCGAACCGTCATAGTGAAAGTGTAACGCAACGGCGCTGCGAATCCAGCGCACAAAGATCACAAAACCGGAGCAAACCCATGAGCGAGATCATTACCCACGCCATCAAGGCCCTGAACGAAAAGCTAAGCGACGGTTTCGACGGTATCGCCAAGTTCCAGATCGAGGGTGAAGGCAGCATCATGCTGGACGAGAACGGCGTGCGCGAGGGCGATGAAGAGGCCGAGGTTACCATGATCGCCAGCACCGAAACCTTTCGCGGGATTCTGGATGGCAGCGTGAACCCGACCATGGCCTTCATGTCGGGTAATCTGAAGATTGAAGGCAGCATGGGTGCCGCCATGAAACTGGGCAGCGCGCTGAGTTGAGCGCGCCCTTCCATGCCGATGTGGCCGACGCGCCCCCGCCTCTGCGGGTGGCGTGGCTGACGGCCAGCGACGGTGTGCGCTTGCGGGCCGCATTCTGGGGCAATGGCGCGCAACCACTTGTAGCCATCTGCCCCGGCCGGACCGAGATGGTCGAGAAATACGGCCCAACCGTTACCGACTTGACCGCGCAGGGCTTTGACGTGGCCGTGATCGACTGGCGCGGGCAAGGGCTGTCGGACCGGCTATCTGATGCGCGCTTGCGCGGTGATGTGCCCGATTTCGCAGATTACCAGAAAGACCTTTGGGCCTATTGGGGCTGGCTGGACAGCTTCAGCAAGCAACCGCGCCATATCCTTGCCCATTCCATGGGGGGCTGCATTGCGCTGCGGGGCCTGACCGGCGGGCTGACCGCGCAAAGCGTGGCGTTCAGTGCGCCCATGTGGGGGCTGAACCTGCCCGCCGCGACAATGGCCGCAGTGGCGCCTTTGACCGCGCTGTTACGGCTTGCTGGGCAGGATAGCTGCGAAGTTCTTGGCGCGGGCGAGGAATTCGAACTGTGGAACTTTCCGTTCGAGCGCAACGAACTGACCCGCGACCCTGCCCGCTACGCTTGGGCGCAAAACCAACTGCGCACGCATCCCGAATTGCGGCTTGGCGCGCCAAGTATGCGCTGGCTTGCGGCGGCCCTGCGCGAAATGGCGGCGCTGGATGCGCTGCCTTCTCCGGGCTTGCCTGCGATCTGCGGGCTTGGCACCGGCGACAAGATCATTAGCCAGAAGGCCATTCGCGACCGGATGGCACAGTGGCACAATGCCAAGCTGACCGAGTATGACAGCGCGCTGCACGAATTGCTGATGGAACGCCCCGTGGTGCGAGACGATTTTCTGGCACAATGCATTGCCTTGTTTCTAAGCAGGGGCTGACGGCGGAGCACTCATCCGCCCAAATAAAATACATTCGATTATTGCAATATATTTTTAGCTGCCTATATCTTTGCGCAAAGACATATTGGAGACGCCAGCATGAAACCCGAAGTCACCTCTTTCTTCGACGACGCGACCAACACCATCACCTATGTCGTGCGCGACCCCGAAGGGTCATCTTGCGCGATCATCGATTCGGTGTTGGATTTCGACTATGCGTCGGGCCGGACCGATACCTCTTCTGCCGATGCGGTCATCGCCTTTGTGCAAGACAAGGGCTACCGGGTGGAATGGTTGCTGGAAACGCATGTCCATGCCGACCACCTGTCCGCCGCGCCCTATTTGCAGGAAAAGCTGGGCGGCAAGATCGGCATTGGACATAATATTACCATCGTGCAGGACACGTTCGGCAAAGTGTTCAACGAGGGCACAGAGTTCCAGCGCGATGGCAGCCAGTTTGACCAGTTATTCAGCGAAGGCGACAGCATCCATATCGGCCAGTTGCGGGTCGATGTGCTGCACACACCGGGCCACACGCCCGCTTGCCTGACCTATGTCATCGGTGACGCGGCTTTCGTGGGCGATACGCTGTTCATGCCCGATTTCGGCACTGCACGGTGCGATTTCCCCGGCGGCTCTGCCGAAACCATGTGGGACAGCGTGCAGAAAATCCTCTCGCTGCCGGAAGACACCCGCATCTTCGTTGGCCATGACTACAAGGCCGAAGGGCGCGACCATTACGCATGGGAAACCACAGTCGGCGCGCAAAAGGCCGCGAATATCCATGTTGGCGGCGGCAAATCGCGCGAGGACTTCGTTTCCATGCGCACCACGCGCGACGCGAAGCTGGGCATGCCCAAGCTGATCGTGCCATCGCTGCAAGTGAACATGCGCGCGGGCCAGATGCCCGAAGCGGAAGACAACGGCACTGTCTATCTGAAGGTGCCGGTCAACAAACTCTGATCCGCAAGGATCACCAAACGGCGCGCGGGCCCCCGCGCGCCCCTGAAGTCGCGAACAGGAAACACAGATGATAGATATGGATTGGGTATGGGGCCTTGTCGGAGGCCTTATGATCGGGACGGCTGCGGCCATTTTCCTGCTGGGGAATGGCCGCATTATGGGCGCTAGCGGCATTATCGGCGGGCTGGTGGATCGCAGCGGGCTGTCAAACTGGCAAGAACGCGCGGCCTTTCTGGCCGCACTTGTGGTTGTGCCAGCGCTTATGCTGCCGCTGTATAACGTAGAGGTGAAGACCAACATCACCGACAATCTGGCGCTGGTTGTCGCGGCTGGTCTGCTGGTCGGCATTGGCACGCGTTTGGCGAATGGCTGCACGTCGGGCCACGGGGTGTGCGGGATTTCGCGCTTCTCGCTGCGGGGCATGGTATCGACCGTGTTCTATCTGCTGGCAGGCGGTATCGCGATGGTTCTGTTCCGGCATGTTCTGGGGGTGATCTGATGTTGCGCACGATTCTTGCCGCCGTATCGGGCGGGATGTTTGGGGCCGGCCTGCTGGTTTCTGGCATGACAGACACAACCAAAGTGCAAGGCTGGTTGGACGTGTTCGGCGCTTGGGACCCAACGCTGGCTTTCGTTCTGGGCGGGGCGATCCTGCCCATGGCGTTGGCTTGGAACATAACCACGCGCCGCGCCCATGCCGTTGTTGGCACGCCGTTTCCGGCGCGGCCCGACCCGAAGCTTGGCCATAACCTTGTTATCGGGTCCGTGCTGTTCGGGGCGGGTTGGGGGCTGGTGGGGCTGTGCCCCGGTCCGGCGATTGCGTCGCTCAGTTGGGGCGGGACAGGTGGGATCGTCTTTATCCTAGCCATGGTTGCCGGTATGCTGGTCGCCAACCCCATTCGCGCGCGGATCGACCAAGTCGCCGCGGCCTGACCCTTAGGAGACTTGCATGGATATCCGCCCCTTGACTGACGGCTACGCCGTAGCGCCCCAGATCGCAGCCGAAGAGGCGGCCGAGATCGCGGCTGCGGGCTTCAAAACCGTGATCTGCAACCGCCCCGACGGAGAAGTCCCGGCAGAGTTCCAGTCCGACGCCATTCGCGCGGCGGTGGAAGCCGCAGGCATGAATTTTGTGGCAAACCCTGTCATCGGCGGGGCGATCACGCCCGACAATATCAGCGCTCAAGGTGCTGCCATCGCAGATCAACCCGGTCCGATTCTGGCCTATTGCGCATCTGGCAACCGATCGTCGATCGTTTGGGCCATGTCACAGGTCGGCACGCGCCCGATTGACGAGTTGATCGCAACGCCCGCCCAGCATGGCTATAATCTGGAACCCTTGCGCCCGTTGTTGGAAAACCTGTCAAAAGGCTGACCCGGCCGCGGTGCCGCATGGTCCAGTCACAATTTGCCAAAGGGCCGCACCTGACCGTGCGGCCCTTAGCTTTGCGGCGCACCATGCCCGAATTCAGGCGATGCGCCTGAATGCGCTTTTGCAACCGGGTCCGGCTGGGGCGGGTTGGATAAAACGGCCTTGGAAAGGCGCAAGGTCGGCGCAGACTGAGAATCGCCCTGCCACCCAAGTTTGGGATCGGCAACCAAGCGAACCGCGCGGAACCCACGCGCTTGCCCCAGCCGACCATTGGCAACCGTTGCTCCGCCCAAAGCGGTCAAGCCAAGTGTTTCCAAAGCCGATTCCGGCACGCGCAGCACATCGCCCTTCGAAAGGGCCAGCGCTTCTTTCAAGGTTAGTTTGAACCGGCACAGCACCGCGTTCAACGCGACCGGGCTGTTTTCGACCGTCTGGGTCAGACGGTTTTCCCAGTCGTCGTCCTTACCGGGCGCATCGGCATTTTTCACGACACGGGATGGCAAAACGACGGTCCAATAACCCGTGACAACACCGTTCCCAAGCGACACCTGAAGCTGAAGGATGTTGTAATCCACATCGTCCAGCACCACGCCCATCGGGCGGCGGTCATCCAGAAACGAGCCGTAAAGAAACCCGCCAATATCTGCCCCTTCGGCCAGATCCGCGCAGCGTTCTTCGGCATGGTGCAAAAACGCATCCACCATCGGCGCCACCAGCGCGGCATCTGTGCGCGTGGGCAAGCGCGGTGGCCCATCGCTTGCGCCGGGGGGCATGACCTGTCCAGTGGTCTGCGCCTCTACCAGTGCGGCAAGCAGGGCGGGGCACAGCCAGACCATACCCAGTGCGTCATCCGGCCCATCCAGCAGGGCCAGAAACTGCCCCGGTTCGGCCATATCCACCAATTCAGCCAGCGAAACGCTGCGGCGCACCACATTCACCACTTTGCCGTCCAAACCGGGATAGTCTGCGCACATCCGCCCAAAGGCCTGAGACAAGGCCGCCTGAAAGCCGGCCATTTGCTGCGCCGCCTGTTCCCGGTTGCGCCGCGCCATCCGCACCAGCGGGTCGCGTGTGTTGTGGTTATGCTGCGCCTGTGCCTGTTCCATACCGCCAGATTCCACCCATACACCCGGCATCATGGCGAAGAACGGTTAGCAAAGCGTGAAGAAATCAGCCCGAGCACACCGGAAGCGACCGGGTAAAGGTCGCGATTTCGCGGCGCTTAGAAGCATCGCGCAACGGAGGCCAATCTGCCGCAACGCCGCCCCAATTGCCGGGGCTACCCGCGACCAGCTGATCGCGTTCGACCGCCTGCGCGGCAATCCGCGATGCACAGCGCAGGTTGGTGGGCCCATCATACAAGCCCTTGGGATGCGACAGGTCACACCCATAAAACCGCGCCGAGGTTGGCCAGATCTGTAACAAACCGCGATAGCGCCCGCCCGCACCAGCCGCCTCTGGCCGCCAAGTGCTTTCATAAAAGGCCAGACCGGAAAACAACCCGATCCAGAACGCCTTGCGTGCACTGGCATCAGCCTTGGCATAGCCGGGGCAGAAGGTGTCTATATCGGCAGGAACCGTATCGATCAGCGCGCGCCCCTCTTGGCCAAGTGCCTTGTATTGTGCCGCCGTCCACAGCGCGCCCTCTGGCCGGTGGTCCCAGCGCGCAACGATGTCCGGCGCAGTTTGCGTGGTGGCGGTGGTGCATCCTGCCATCATGGCAAAGGCCACCAGGGCGGGCAGAAACGGAAAGCGCATGATCGAGGTCCAAAGCGACATGGCCATGAAGCGGCCAGCCCGGCCTATGCGCCCGACATCGCCACTGCCGCAACCCTTGACTGCAACACTTGGCGGTGATCCACCGGCCCTGCGCGGAAAACCGCTTTCCCATTGCCCTTCACTTGCACTAAAAGCGATGAATACAAGAAAAAACCGAAAGAGCCGCCGATGCTTGACCTGACCTATGAATCCCCCAAGCCAAAGATCATTTCTGGCGCGACCGGCGACTGGGAACTTGTGATCGGTATGGAGATTCACGCCCAGGTCGCCAGCCAGGCCAAACTGTTCTCTGGCGCGTCGACCCGCTTCGGGGCGGAACCCAACAGCAACGTCGCCTTTGTCGATGCCGCGATGCCGGGCATGTTGCCGGTTATCAACGAATATTGCATCGAACAGGCCGTGCGCACCGGTTTGGGGCTGAAAGCGCAGATCAACCTGTGGTCGGCCTTTGACCGCAAGAATTACTTTTACCCCGACTTGCCGCAGGGCTACCAGATTTCGCAGCTCTATCACCCACTTGTGGGCGAGGGCGAAGTGCTGGTCGAGATGGGCGCGGGCATTGCGCGTCTGGTGCGGATCGAGCGTATCCATGTCGAGCAAGATGCCGGCAAATCCATCCATGATATGGACCCGAACATGTCGTTCGTGGACCTGAACCGCACCGGTGTGGCGCTGATGGAAATCGTCAGCCGCCCCGATATTCGCGGGCCGGAAGAAGCCGCCGCCTATGTCGGCAAATTGCGCCAGATCCTGCGCTATCTTGGCACATGCGACGGCAATATGCAGAACGGCAACCTGCGCGCCGATGTGAACGTCTCGGTCTGCCGCCCCGGCCAGTATGAAAAATACCAGCAAACGCAGGATTTCAGCCATCTGGGCACGCGCTGCGAGATCAAGAACATGAACTCTATGCGGTTCATTCAGGCTGCGATTGAATACGAGGCCCGTCGCCAGATTGCCATTCTGGAAGATGGCGGCAAGGTCGATCAGGAAACACGGCTATATGACCCGGATCGCGGCGAAACCCGGTCCATGCGTTCTAAAGAAGAGGCGCATGATTACCGCTACTTCCCCTGCCCCGACCTGCTACCGCTGGAAATTGAACAGGCTTGGGTAGACGACATCGCCGCCAGCCTGCCCGAATTGCCCGATGCCAAGAAAGCCCGCTTCATGGCCGATTTCGGGCTGACGGATTACGACGCGTCGGTGCTGACCGCCGATCTGGCCGATGCCGCCTATTTCGAAGCCGTGGTTGCAGAAGCTGGCGACGGCAAACTGGCGGCCAATTGGGTCATCAACGAACTGTTCGGACGCCTGAAAAAAGACGCACGCGAGATTGGCGATAGCCCTGTCTCCGCCGGGCAATTGGCCGGGGTTATCAAGCTTATCAAATCGGGCGACATTTCTGGCAAGATCGCCAAGGATCTGTTCGAGATTGTCTATACCGAAGGCGGCGACCCAGCAGAGATCGTAGAGTCGCGCGGCATGAAGCAGGTGACCGACACCAGCGCAATCGAAAAGGCGGTGGATGATGTGATCGCGGCCAACCCTGCGCAGGTGGAAAAAGCCAAGCAGAACCCCAAGCTGGCGGGCTGGTTCGTTGGGCAGGTCATGAAGGCCACCGGCGGCAAGGCCAACCCGGCGGTTGTCAACCAGATCGTCGCGACGAAGTTGGAAGAGTGAGACCGCAGACCCGCAATTCAGGACCGTAAGCAAACAGGCGAAAGACCAGACACATGCGCAAACTGATTGCTATGATGATTGCCACACTGATGATGGCGGCAAGCCCAGCGCTGTCAGATCAATCGCGCGTTATCGCGGGAATCGGCGCGCAAGAGAGTGTCGGAAGTGCTGAATTCTCTTTGCGGTATATCGCGCCCGAACCAATGCTCTGGCGGTTGCATCCGGCTTTCGGTATTTCTTTAGCCGGGAACGGATCTGGCTGGGCGGGCATCGGCTCTGGGCTTACCTTCGGGCAGAACGAAGGGATATTCCTGCGCATTACCAACATGGTCGGTGCTTACCGGCGTGGCAGTGGGCGCGACCTTGGTGGTGCATTGCAATTCCGCAACGCGCTGGATATCGGGTATCGCTGGCGCAATGGCATAGAAGCCGGTCTGGGCGCGGATCACCGGTCCAATGCGGGCCTGAGCAACCCCAATCCGGGCCTGAACACAGTTTATCTTTTCACTTCGATGCCGTTGAACTAGGTCAGCCCTTTACACAGACTGCCGACCGAGCGTCAAAGCCCCAAGGACCCCAGCATGGAAAGCTACGAGTATCTTGTTGTCCCCGCCCCGCGCAAAGGCGCAAAGGCGAAAGGGCTGAAATCCCCTGCGGATCGCTATGCGCATCAGATGACCTTGTTGCTGAACGATCTGGCCGCCGAAGGTTGGGAATACTGGCGCGCGGACAGTCTGGCCAGCGAGGAACGCAAAGGATTGATGGGCACAACCAACGTCAGCCACGAATTGCTGATCTTCCGCCGCCTATCCGCCGCGGCGCTGGCCACCCAGATGCCG
This sequence comes from Roseibaca calidilacus, assembly GCF_001517585.1. Classification (NCBI taxonomy): domain Bacteria; kingdom Pseudomonadati; phylum Pseudomonadota; class Alphaproteobacteria; order Rhodobacterales; family Paracoccaceae; genus Roseinatronobacter; species Roseibaca calidilacus. The sequence continues at coordinate 2,219,618 of NZ_FBYC01000004.1, forward strand.
ACCCAAGGCTACGCGACAGAACAGACCGAGCCTGCGCGCAACAGCCCCCTTGCCGCGCCCGACACGGCAGCGGCACACCGCGCCGAACCCAGTCTGGGGCGCCCTGACACGGCCTATCCCGAAAATAACGGTCCGCGCCTAACAGCATACCGGCAGGATTGACGGCACCTAACCGCCCCAATCTTCAGCCGGTGTAAATGCGCCGATCGCGCTCAGCGCGGCCGAAATCAGCGCGCCAAAAGCCCCTTGGCCTAGCGCGACAACCCAGCCGGCAGCGAGGGCTGGTCCAACGCGGCAAACCCGTAATGCCGCAGCCAGCGCAGGTCGGATTCGAAAAACGCGCGCAGATCCGGAATGCCGTATTTCAACATGGCAATCCGGTCGATCCCCATGCCAAAGGCAAACCCCTGCCATTCATCCGGGTCAATCCCGCCTGCGCGCAGCACATTCGGATGCACCATCCCAGAGCCGAGAATCTCCAACCAGTCATTCCCTTCGCCCAGCTTCAACTGGCCATTGTCCCAGCTACAGCGAATGTCCACCTCTGCCGAAGGCTCGGTGAACGGGAAATGCGACGCCCGGAAGCGCAGTTCAACCTCGTCCAGTTCGAAAAAGGCGCGGCAGAATTCTTCCAAGACCCATTTTAGCTGCGCCATATTGATGTCGCGGTCAATCGCCAGCCCCTCGACCTGATGGAACATGGGGGTATGCGTCTGGTCCATATCCATCCGGTACACGCGGCCCGGCGCGATCACCCGGATGGGCGCGCCTTGGCCCTGCATCGCGCGGATCTGTACGGGGCTGGTATGCGTGCGCAACACATGCGGTGGGCGGGCGTCGTCCTCGGCGCGGTGCATGAAGAACGTGTCATGCTCTTGCCGCGCGGGGTGTTCGGGCGCGATGTTCAGCGCATCGAAATTGAACCAGTCGCTTTCCACCTGCGGCCCTTCGGCAACGGCAAAGCCCATATCCGCGAATATCGCGGTCAGTTCTTCCATGACCTGACTGATCGGGTGGATCGTGCCCATCGGGCGCGGGCGGCCCGGCAGCGTGACATCCAGCCATTCCGTTTTCAGCCTTGCATCAAGCGCGGCATCGTCCAAGGCCGCCTTGCGAGCCTTGAGCGCGGCGTCGATCTCGGACTTTAACCCGTTCAAGACCGGGCCTGCGACCTGCCGTTCTTCGGCGCTCATTTGGCCAAGTTCGCGCATTTTCAACGCGACCTCACCCTTTTTGCCAAGCGCGGCCAAGCGCACGGCCTCTAGCGCCCCGGCATCTGCGGCGGCGCCGATCTGCTCTAGATACTTGGCGCGAAGGTCTGAAAGTCCGTCCATGGTCTGCCCTTGGCTTGGTGGTCTGACCCTGTGGCAATAGGCAAACCCGTCACAGGATGCAAGCGCAGGACAGATACCGACATGCCGCTGCGGCGTGGATTGGGCCAATCGTGTCAGACCGTCGCCTGCACTGAAAGCAAGGCGGTAGATTTATCCTGCGCTCAAGTCAGCCGCCGCGATCGTACGGTTGCGCCCGCCTTCCTTTGCGGCATAAAGCGCGGTGTCGGCACGTTTCATCAAATGATCAAGATTGTTGCCGTCCTGCGGGTAGGCCGCGACACCACAGGAAATCCGCACATCTTCAAGGCTTGCCCCGTTTGACACCAGTTCAAGCGCCGCAACGCGCGATCGAAGTTCCTCGGCCAGGTCAACAGCGCCCGCAACCGGCAGACCGACACATAGCAGCGTGAACTCCTCTCCGCCCAAGCGGCACGGGTAGACGCCGTTCTGCCCGAGATCTTGCATCAATGCGGCCACCTCTCGCAGCACCAGATCGCCCGCGTCATGGCCAAAGCGGTCGTTGAATTGCTTGAAATGGTCCACATCCACAGCGATCAGGGACAAGGGGGCGCCTTCGCGTTCAGCCGTCACCATTTCGCGCGCGGCGCGCTCGGTAAACCAGCGGCGGTTCCATAGCCCGGTCAGCGCATCGCGCACCGAGCGTTCGTGCAGTTCATGGCGCAAGCGCACATTCGCCACCGCAAGGCTGATCTGTTCGGCGCAGATTAACGAGATGTCCCAGCGATTGTTCAACACCTCGGCCCGCATATGGCGCATCAGCCCGCCCTCTTCGAACCCGTCGAAGACGATATGCATCAGCCCGATGGTTTCCCCATGTGCAATGATCGGCAGGCAGAAATACGGCGTGTCCTTGTGGTGAACATGGTCGCAGGGGAACTGGATCGGCTTCAGGCCAAAAGCATAGGCGCGGCCCCGGCGCAGCGCCCAGCAGTCATCGGGCAGAATATGGTCGGGGAATTCCGGTATCGTGCCCCAGCTTGCGACAAGCTCCAAGGTGCTGCGCTGCGCGCCGTAAATATACAGCGCCCCATCCGCTTCGGGGATCAGCGTGTGCATGGCGCGCCGCACCACCATCAGCAATTCGTCGAAGGATTTGGCAGAATAAAGCCATTCGCTGGTCAAGGCCAGAAGCTGGCGCTCAGATTGGCGAAGCGCCTCTGCGTGGCGCATTTCTTCGTTCTGCTGCTCCAATGCCTTGCGCTCAGAAATGTCGCGCATGGTCGAGATGAAATGCGTGTGCAGGCCATTTGCATCATAGACCGGGGTCACTTTCAGGTCACCCCAGAAAGGTTTGCCATCGCGGGTATAGTTCAGAACATCCAGCCGCACCTCGCGCCGTTGGGCACAGGCAAGGCTGATCATCCGGGCGGCATCCGGGTCGGTTTCCGGCCCTTGCAGCACGCTGCCAGGTTCCTTGCCGCAGATATCATCCAGCACATAGCCGGTCTGTGCCGTAAACGCGGCGTTCACCCACAGGGCTTTGCGATCCGGGTCACTTATAATAACCCCATCCGACGAATGGCGCGCAACCAGCGCCGCAAAGAAAGCTTCGGACTGGTTATCGGGTTCCGAACAGTCTTTTGCACACATCAGCAAACTCCCACACTCGCGACACATTCGCATTCACAAGTTAAGACTTCGTGAGCGGCAGTGCATGCGCACAAGCCGTGACATAGCAGGGCCGGGGCGTTACGCTGCGCTATGGCGGCGGGTTTACCCGTTGTTCACACCCAATCCAAAGTATCCGGAGACATGATGCGCGATTCCGTGACCGACCTGACATCGATGCTGATAGACCCGACCCTGCTGCAAACGCGCGCCTATATCGCCGGGGAATGGGCCGATGCCGATGACGGCGCGACATTCGAGGTGACGAACCCCGCCCGCGGCGATGTAGTTGCACATGTGGCTGACCTGTCGCGCACAGAGGTTGCACGCGCCATTGATGCGGCAGAAACCGCCCGCCACGCATGGGCTGCGCGCACAGGGAAGGACCGCGCCGCAATTCTGCGCAAGATGCATGACCTGATGATGGCCCATGCCGATGATCTGGGGCTGATCCTGACCGCCGAAATGGGCAAACCCCTTGCAGAGGCGCGCGGCGAAATTGCCTATGGTGCAAGTTATTTCGAGTGGTTCGCCGAAGAGGCCAAGCGCATTTACGGCGAAACCATTCCCGGACACCAACCCGACAAGCGGCTGACCGTGCTGAAACAGCCCATCGGCGTGGCTGCTGCGATTACCCCATGGAATTTCCCGAATGCCATGATTGCGCGCAAGATCGCACCCGCGCTGGCGGCAGGATGCAGTTTTGTCGGGCGGCCCGCGTCGGAAACACCGCTTTCGGCCTTGGCCATCGCGGTGATTGCAGAGCGCGCGGGGCTGCCCAAAGGGTTGCTGTCGATCCTGCCCTCGACGCGCGCCTCCGACATCGGCAAAGAATTCTGCGAGAACCCGAAAGTGCGCAAGCTCAGCTTTACCGGCTCGACCGAAGTGGGGCGTGTCCTGATGCGGCAGGCCGCCGATCAGGTCATGAAATGCTCTATGGAACTGGGCGGCAATGCGCCGTTCATCGTTTTCGACGATGCCGATCTGGATGCCGCTGTCGCGGGCGCCATTGCCTGCAAGTTCCGCAATAACGGGCAAACCTGCGTCTGCGCGAACCGCATCTATGTGCAAGACGGGGTTTACGACATCTTTGCCAAAAAACTGGCCAAGGCTGTCGCAGCGTTGCGCATTGGCGACGGCTTGAAAGATGAGGTAGAGCTTGGGCCATTGATCCATGACGAAGCCGTCGCCAAGGTGGAAAGCCATGTCGATGACGTGCTGGCCAAGGGCGGCACCGTGCTGACCGGTGGGGCGCGGCACAATATGGGCAGCAATTTCTACCAGCCGACGGTTCTGGCCGGCGTGACCCAAGACATGCGGGTCGCAAAGGAAGAAACCTTCGGCCCCGTCGCGCCCTTGTTCCGCTTCAAGACCGAAGAAGAAGCCATCGCCATGGCAAATGACACGATCTTCGGACTGGCCAGCTATTTCTACAGCCGCGACATTTCCCGCGTAACCCGCGTGCAAGAGGCGCTGGAATACGGCGTCGTCGGCGTGAACACGGGCATATTCTCGACCGAGGTGGCACCGTTTGGCGGCGTCAAGCAATCCGGTATCGGGCGCGAAGGGTCGCGCCACGGAATAGAGGATTACTTGGAAATGAAATACGTCTGCCTAAGCATCTGAGCGCATAAAAAAGCCCCCGCAATGCGGGGGCTTTGTGTTCAGGTCAACCGCTTAGCAGCTGTAATACATGCTGTATTCGATCGGGTGTGGCGTGTGCTCATAGGCATAGACCTCTTCCCATTTCAGGTCGATATAGGCCATGATCTGGTCTTTCGTGAACACGTCGCCTGCCAGCAGGAAGTCATGATCGGCGGCAAGGCTTTCCAGCGCTTCACGCAAGGACGCGCAAACCGTGGGGATGCCTTCCAACTCTTCGGGCGGCAGGTCGTACAGGTCCTTGTCCGACGCGGGGCCCGGATCGATCTTGTTCTTGATCCCGTCCAGACCCGCCATCAGCAGGGCGGCAAAGCACAGATAGGGGTTCGACGAAGGGTCAGGGAAGCGGGCTTCGACACGCTTTGCTTTCGGGCTTTCCGTCCATGGAATGCGAATGCAGCCAGAGCGGTTGCGGGCGGAATACGCACGCAGAACCGGGGCTTCGAAACCCGGGATCAGGCGCTTGTAGCTGTTGGTAGACGGGTTGGTGAAGGCGTTCAGCGTTTTCGCATGCTTCAGGATGCCGCCGATGAACCACAGCGCCTCTTGGCTGAGGTCCGCGTATTTGTCGCCAGCGAACAAGGGCTTGCCGTCTTTCCAGATCGACATGTTCACATGCATACCGGTGCCGTTGTCGCCCTTGACAGGCTTGGGCATAAAGGTCGCGGTTTTGCCATAGGCATCGGCCACGTTCTTGATGACATACTTGTATTTCATCAGTTCGTCGGCTTGCTTGGTCAGCGACCCAAAGATCAGCCCAAGTTCATGCTGCGCCGACGCCACCTCTGTGTGGTGCTTGTCGACCTTCATCCCCATTTCTTTCATGGTGGTCAGCATTTCCGAGCGCATGTCTTGGTTGGCATCGGTCGGGTTCATGGCAAAGTAATGCCCCTTCACGCCCGGACGATGGCCGCTATTGCCATGCTCGTAATCGGTGTCAGAGTTCCAGGCGGCTTCCTCGGCATCCACCTCGTAGCCAACCTTGTTGATCTTGTCGCTGAACTTGACGCTGTCGAAGACGAAGAATTCGGCTTCCGGCCCGAAATAGGACACGTCGCCAATGCCCGACGCTTTCAGATAGGCTTCGGCTTTTTCGGCGGTGCCGCGCGGGTCACGCTCATAGGGTTCATTCGTGTCCGGCTCTACGATCGAGGCGTGAATAGCCAGCGTCTTTTCGGCATAGAACGGGTCGATATAGACGCTCTCGGTGTCCAGAACCAGTTTCATGTCAGAGGCTTCGATGCCCTTCCAACCAGGAACCGACGACCCGTCGAACATGAAGCCTTCTTCAAGGAAGTCTTCATCAACAATGTCGTTGATGATGGTGACATGCAGCATGCGACCGCGCGGGTCGACAAAGCGGATGTCAAGATAGGCGACATCTTCCTCTTGCATCAATTTGAGAACGTCAGCAGCACTCATGTGTTTTCCCTTTGCTCTTGAACCGTTGTTTGGGAGTGTTCCGTGATGGCGTCGCGCTTACAGCGCGTCGTCGCCACTCTCGCCAGTGCGAATGCGGATCGCCTGCTCTACCGGAGAGACGAAAATCTTGCCGTCACCGATCTTGTCGGTGCGCGCTGCGGCGATGATCGCCTCGACCGCGCTTTCAACCTGATCATCCGGCAGCACCACTTCGACCTTCACCTTTGGCAGAAAATCGACCACATATTCGGCACCCCGATACAGTTCGGTATGCCCTTTCTGACGGCCGAAACCCTTTACTTCCAGCACAGAAAGCCCCTGCACGCCAATGTCTTGCAGGGCTTCCTTGACCTCATCCAGCTTGAATGGCTTGATGATGGCTTCGATCTTTTTCATGCGGTCGGCCTCCTCGGGTGTCGCAGCGCTCTGCGATGGCTTGATCCACGACAGATCATGTTCAGATACGGGCCACAATCTGATAAAGGTCGGGCTGGGAATGGAGCAATGGCGAAATCGACCCAAACGCCTATCTTTTAGGCATGTAGCATAATTTTTAATCTGAATGAAAATTCACGGTGTCCAAAAGTGACTGAAATTCTGACACCTGCCCAAATGCGCGCCACTGAACAGGCCGCGATTGATTCTGGCGCCGTCACCGGGCTGGCCCTAATGGAGCAGGCGGGCGCGGCCACGCGGGACTCAATCCTGTCATATTGGCCCGGCCTTGCGCGTGATCGCGCCCATGCGCGGGTGCTGTGCGGACCCGGCAACAATGGCGGCGATGGCTATGTGATTGCACGCCTGTTGATGGATCGTGGCTGGAAGGTGCAGGTTGTTGCCTTCGGCGCGCCAGACCATCTGCCGCCCGATGCCCGGCGCAACTTCGACCGCTACGAAGGCGCGCTGCTTGATGGGGCGACAGCGCCCCGTCCGTTCGAAGGCGATCTGTCGGTTGACGCCGTTTTTGGAACCGGGCTGTCACGCCCGATCAGCGATCCCACGATCTGTGGCTGGCTGGTCGAACATGACCGGTTCACAACCCGTGTCGGGGCCAGTGTGGCGGTTGACATCCCGTCAGGGCTGGACGCCAATAGCGGAAAGGTGCTGGACGGCTCTGCCTGCGCACGCTCTGCATTGACCGTGACCTTTCACCGCGCGAAACCGGGGCACTATCTGGCCCAAGGGCCAGATTATTGCGGCGCGCTGCATGTGGCGGGGATCGGGTTATGACATTTCGGCTGATCTCTCCTGACTGGTTGCCGGACCTGTCCAAGGCGCGCCTTGCCCACAAATACGACCACGGCCACGCCTTGGTTCTGGCCGGGGGGCATGGCAAAGGCGGCGCGGCGCGACTTTGTGCACGGGCGGCCTTGCGCACAGGGGCCGGGGCTGTGACCCTGTTGTGCCCCAGCAACGCGCTGACAGAAAATGCCTCGCAGCTTGACGCGATCATGCTGCGGCAATGCGACAGCCCCGAAGACCTGCGCAACTGCTTGGCCGATACGCGGCTGTCATCGGTCTGCCTTGGGCCGGGGTTGGGGCTGGGGCCCGAACAGGCGGCGCTTGTCGCAACCGCGCTTGCGCATGGGCGCGGCTTGGTGCTGGATGCCGACGCGATCACCCATTTGGCGCGCAGCCCCGAAATGGCCCAAACACTGCATGAAGGCTGTGTTCTGACACCACATGCAGGCGAGTTCGCACGCCTGTTCCCAGAAATCGCCGCCCGGCTAGACGCCCCGGCGACACGCGGCCCGGCCTATTCCAAGCTGGATGCCACGCGCGATGCAGCGCGGCTCATTGGCGCAACGGTTCTGTTCAAAGGCCCCGACACGGTGGTCGCCACCCCGAACGGGCAAGCGGCTCTGCACGCGGCTTGCTACGACCGCGCGGCTCCGTGGCTGGCCACGGCGGGCGCGGGCGACGTGTTGGCCGGTCTGATCTGCGGTTTGCTGGCGCGGGGGTATTCGCCATTTCACGCGGCCTGCTGGGGGGCGTATCTGCATGTCGATTGCGCCCGCACCTTCGGTCCCGGCCTAACCGCCGACGACCTGCCAGACATGCTGCCCCGCGTTCTGGCGCAGCTTACAGTGCCGGTTTGATGAGCGCTTTGGCCCCATCAATATCCAGACAGACCACCGAATCAAATTGTAGCTGGCACAGCGTCACCTGCCCCGGACAGCCCGCGCGCAGATCCACACCATCGACCAATCGCGCGGCGGGGCTGACGGTTGGTCGAGCGAACACAATCTGCGCGCGCCAATCATCTGCGCGCAGCATCTGACCGCCCCCGACCGTGAGCGGCGCCCGCCCCTTGCGCACAACACGCACCGTGGCATCGCCGCGCGCCTGCACCCGGCGAATGCCGCGCAATTCATGCAGATTACCGGATTCGTCTAACACCAGATCACCCGCCATAAGCGTGGCAACCGGTTGCCAGCCCATCAGCGTGCGAACGCGTGTGGAGCCGGCAAACCCCGCCGGCGCACTGGTCCGCGCACGGGTGGCGGGAAGCGGGGGCGCAAGAGAAATCGTGGTCATTGCAATATCCTCTATTTGCAGCCTAGCGTCAGAATATGACGGCCAGGTGAACATCTGCTGAACGCCTTACTGTTTCACTTAGCGCAACAATCGGCGCGGATTGCGGCGGAAATCGGGCCACTGCGTGTTGAGTTCTTGGCCCCGTGTAATTTTCCCCTCGCGCCCGCTGCACAGCTTTGCTAAAGCGCTGCGCATGCGGGTGTGGCGAAATTGGTAGACGCACCAGATTTAGGTTCTGGCGCCGCAAGGCGTGGGGGTTCAAGTCCCTCCACCCGCACCAGAAAACCCGGGCTAGATGGCGTTGAACATCGGGAAGCTGACACCGAGCGACCACGCCAAAACCAGGCCAAGGCCAATACCTGCGGCCGCAGGCAGGCCGGTGCGCCGGCCGACCCATCCGCCCATCGTGCCAAATAGCAAGAAGAACAGCACGATCACCGGCAGGATGATAACCAGAAAGAACAGGCCCTCGAAATCGAGCGCGACCGCCAACGCCAATGACGCAAGAAACGCCACGCGCAGCACCAACACGCGCCAGACAGGGGCGCGGCCACCTGCGCTGAGAATCGCATCGCCCAACAGGAAGGGCACCGCGCCAAGCGCCAATCCGGCGACCACGGGCACACGCCCGGCATGCGGCACGAAAGACGCGACATAGCGGTCCAGAACGCCGCCAAACACTGCAATGCCAAATACCGCCACCGCCCCTGCGACCCAGAAAGCGCGGGCCGGAAACTGGCCGCGCAACAGGCCCAGACGCCAGCAGAAAACCAGCGTTATCGCACCGTAAACGGCCAGATGCACCGCAAGGTAATCCGCAACCAGCACTGGCAGAAACCTAAGGTCAAACGGCGCAAGCAGCAGCGGTGTGACCAGCGCCGGGACAAGCGCCGCCAGCCAGAAACCGCGCCGCCCCGGCTGCGGGCATGCCATTCGCGCGCGCGGCAAACTGCGCGCCATAGGCCAGCCCAGCGCCGCGGTGGCCACCAGCAGCAGCGCGATCCACCCGCCGCGCGCAGGCACCGGGCCGTCGCTGCTACGCCCAAAAGCGGCATCCAGCCAATCTCGGGCCTCTGCCAAGGCGGTTTGGGAATATAGCACACCGACATGTTCAACCATCGGCGCTGCGACCGCACGCCGCCCGGTGCCCTGCGCGGGGTCGCCCGTGGTCTGGCCAAGTTGGGCCTCCGGGTCTGTCAGCCGCAACACGCGCAGCGATTCTTGCACCAGCCGCGTTTCCCATGCGCCCGACACGGCCAGCAGGTTGACAGGCTCTGCCCCGGTCACGGCTTGGCTGAACATCGACACCGCCACAACGGCATCGCCCGGCGGGTCGGACAGCGCCTGCCGGATCACAATGTCAGAGGCCATGGAATGCCCCAGATAGGCCAGCCGACCATCGGCGCGCGGATGAGCAAGGGCGGCACGCGCGACACGCGCGGTCTCTGCCATCAGCAGCCGCGTGGTGCCGTCGGGGGATGTGACATCCCCCGACATGGGCACCGGGTTGCGCCCGTGCCCCTCAAAATCGAAACTGGCGACAAGATAGCCTGCTTGCGCGAGGGTCAGGGCGAAAGGCTCCATCAACTGCCGTGACCCGGCAAAGCCATGGGCGATCACAACCACGGGCGCCTTTGCGTCAGTGTCGCGCAGATACAGGCTGGCGGGGGTTGTCCCGGTGCCCTCTAACGGGCGAATTGTCAGACCGGACCGGTCCTGTTCCAGCTGCCAGATTGACAGCGCCATCAGGATTGCAGCGATTGCGGCAAGAAGAACACGCATAAGTCAGGCTTCCGTCATTCCGATACTGCCAACAGTGAGCGCGGCAGGATGAAAAGAAAAGGGGCGACCGCGCCGCCGGGCGGCAGGCCATGCGGCCATAAACAGGCTTGATCCTGCGCCAAGCGCCCCTTAGTAAGGCGCAAATTTCCTCAGGCCGCCTCTCTGGCGGCCTGTCATTCATGCGAGGATGCCCATGCAAGTCACCGAAACGCTCAACGAAGGCCTGAAGCGCGGCTATACCATTACCGTCACAGCGGATGAACTGGCCGCGAAGGTCGATGAAAAGCTGGTTGAAGCCCAGCCGGAAATCGAGATGAAGGGCTTTCGCAAGGGCAAGGTGCCTATGGCGCTGCTGAAGAAGCAGTTTGGCCAACGCCTGTTGGGCGAGGCCATGCAAGACGCCGTGGATGGTGCCATGGAACAGCATTTCAAAGACAGCGGCGACCGTCCTGCCATGCAGCCCGAGGTCAAGATGACCAATGACGCATGGAAAGAAGGCGATGATGTTGTTGTATCGCTGAGCTACGAAGCATTGCCGGTGATCGAAATGCCCGCTCTGGATGGCGTTTCGTTGGAAAAACTGGTCGTCAAGGCAGAAGATTCGGCAGTGCAGGAAGCACTGGAGAACCTTGCGAAATCGGCCCAGAATTTCGACGACAAGGACGGCGCGGCAGAAAATGGCGACCAAGTCACGATGGATTTCGTCGGCAGCATTGACGGCGAACCGTTCGACGGTGGCGCAGCCGAAGACTTCCCGCTGGTGCTGGGGTCGGGCCAGTTCATCCCCGGCTTTGAAGAACAGCTGGTGGGCGTGAAAGCGGGCGACAGCAAGGACGCGACCGTCAAGTTCCCCGATGATTACGGCGCAGAGCACCTGGCCGGAAAAGAGGCCGTGTTCGCCTGCACGATCAAGGCCGTGAAAGCCCCGGCTGACGCCGCGATTGATGACGCGTTGGCCAAGCAGTTCGGCGCAGAAGATCTGGCGGCACTGAAATCGCAGATTTCCGAACGGTTGGAAGCGGAATATGCACAAGCATCGCGCGCGGTGCTGAAACGCGCCCTGCTGGACGCTCTGGACGACGCTGTCACTTTTGACCTGCCGCCGTCTTTGGTGGATGCCGAAAGCAAGCAGATCGCGCATCAACTGTGGCACGACGCCAACAAGGACACCACCGCAGCGCATGACCATTCGCATGGCGAAATCGAGCGCACCGAGGAAAGCGACAAGCTGGCCGTGCGCCGGGTGAAGCTGGGCCTGCTGCTGGCCGAAGTCGGCCAGAAAGCCGAGATCGAAGTTACCGACCAGGAAATGACCCAAGCCGTGATCGCACAGGCCCGTCAATATCCGGGTCAGGAACGGGCGTTCTTTGAGTTCATTCAAAAGAACCAACAGATGCAGCAGCAACTGCGCGCGCCGATTTTCGAGGACAAGGTGGTTGACCATATTCTTGAGAAAGTCACCGTGACCGAAAAGGAAGTCAGCAAGGATGAGCTGCAAAAAGCCGTCGAAACGCTGGAAGAAGACGGCGAATAAGCACGGCCGCATCGCTGTTTGAATGTCTTAAAGCCCTCACCCTTGGTGGGGGCTTTTTTCCATCTGTGGGCGCGGATCTGACGACCGGCACCACTTGCAGCACCCCGTCGGGATTGATGGGAACCCGTTTGGCCTTCGCACGGGGCGCAAACACAAATATGTCGGGTCATGTGGCGGCGAATGGACGCGCCACATCCGGGCACAGGGGCCGAAATGCTGCATTTGGGCGCATCGGGGCCACAGGGCCAAGCCTGAGCCATGACCCGACTGCTTTTGGTCACGCGTTTGCTTTTGCCCAGGCCCAAGCGCTAGTGGCACTGCATTGCGCCCTCGCCCTTTGCCGCAACGCGGGGACTATTCACCGGGCTGCGCGATCAGCGTGATGTCCGACAGGCTCAGCCCGCGCGCATTTGCGATCTGTGCAAGCACCTCTCCCGCCAGACGTATTTCGGCAAGGTCAGGTGCGTTAGGGTCAAAGGTGATGCTCAGGTCCGGCAGACCTTGGGCCGGGTCGTAGGTGAACTGTATTTCGTCTTCCTCCGCTGTGTAGTCGAGTATCTGGACCGGACCCGCCACCGCAGATGGGCCTGACAAGCGAAACTGGTCATTTCCCGCACCGCCGTGCAACAGATTGCCCGCCCCTGCGTGCAACAGGTCATTACCAGCGCCACCATTCAGAAAACTTGGCCCTGATTGCCCCAAGAGCGTGTCGTCACCATCGCCAGCCATGAGTGTGTTCACGCCACCCCCAGCGGATAGCAGGTCATTGCCCAAGCCCCCGATCAGGGTGTCGTCGCCGCCACTGCCGAACAGGGTGTCATCCCCCGCACCCCCGATCAGGCTGTCATCGCCGCTGCCGCCATCCAGCCAGTCATCCCCGCCATGACCGGCAAGATGATCCGCCCCGCCGTAACCGAGGATCGAATCGTTCATCGCACCGCCGCGCAGGCGGTTTTCGGTCAGGTCACCTTCCAGATGTTGCGGCGCCTCGGCGGGCTGCGGCGGGTAAGTGTCGGAACTGTGCACACGTTCCCCCAAACCATCGAACAGGCCCAGCGCCGGGCTGGACCCGGTTTCGCCCTGCGGCACTGTGGTCGCAACGTCGTCACTCTGGGCATCGGGATAATCCAAGAGCAATTGCAGCGGGGCAGATCCGCCTAGATCGGCAGCCGCTTCATCCGAGGGTGGATCATCCGCCTCCTCATCGGTGGTGGTGCCGCCAGACGGCTGCGGCGCGAATAAATCGCTGACCGACATGGCTGTCACACTCCCCAACAAACCCAAAAGCAACCACATGAAACACCTTTTTGCAATTTTGCCAGCGGGCCAGTTTCGCTGGGCAACCGGAAATGTTTTGCAAATGTTCGCAAAATGCCATGAAGAATCGCTTAACTTGGCCGCCCGCATTTCCGCTTTCCATTTCGGTGGCACTGGTCTATCTGTCCCGCCGTGCCATGGCTGACCGTGGCGCGAAGCTTGGCCTTGCTGGACGACATCCCGGCATGTGCCGTATCCGACCATCAACACAGGAGATCCCGATGTCGATCACTGCAGAAGACAAAGAAGCCACCATCAAGCAATTCGCGCGCGCCGAAGGTGACACTGGTTCGCCCGAAGTGCAGGTTGCCGTGCTGACCAAGCGCATTTCCAACCTGACCGAGCATTTCAAGACGCACAAGAAGGACAACCATTCCCGCCGCGGCCTGCTGAAGCTGGTCGCCACGCGCCGGAAACTGTTGGACTACCTGCGCGGCAAGGACGAAGCACGTTACCGCGTGCTGATCTCGAAGCTGGGCATCCGCCGCTAATCAGCCGCGCCCGGACCATGCAGCGCCCGCCTATGGCGGGCGTTTTGCGTTTCAGTGCAGACGTTCGAACCCGCCAAGGAAAATGTCGGTCGCCAGATCGGCATAATCCGCGCGGGATACCGGGCCACCGTCGCGGAACCACATATAGGCCCAGTTCATCATCCCGAATAGCGACATGGTCACCGCAGTCAGAATGGGGCGGCCTTGGTCGATATCGGGATGGATTGCGCGAATCACAGTTGCAAAGCGCCGCACGATGGCGCGTTCCAGCGCGACAATTTCCTGCCGCTGGGTGTCTGACAGCGTGCGTGTGCCGTTCAGTTGCACCATGTGGTAATCGTCGGCATCGCGGTATTGCTCCAGCACGGCATGGACCAGCGCGCGCAATTGGTCGCGTGGGGGCAAGGTTGCATTCTCGGCGGCCGCGATTGCGGCGTTCAGCTCGCTCAGATGCGTGCGGATAATGTCAAAGATCAGCGCATCTTTGCCGGGATAGTAATGATAGAGCAGCGCCTTGGACACATCGGCGCGCCCCGCGATCTGCGCCATCGACGCCTTGTCCATCCCGGCCTCGGCAAAGACCGCCGCCGCCGCGCGCAGGATTGCGCGTTGCTTTGCCTCAAAATCGTGCGCGCGCGAGCGGGCCATGTCAGACCGCTTTCGGGCGGTTGTCGACCACGCGCTTTGCCTTGCCCTCGGACCGGGGCGCGCCGCCGGGGGTATGGACAACCACCTTCGCGCTCACACCAAGGGTCGATTTTACATGATGTGCCAAATCGCGCGCGCTGGCGGCGCGGGCATCGTCCGTCGCGGCTTGCGGTGTGGCCTCTGCATGGATGGTCATGTCATCCATCCGGCCGGTGCGGGTCAGTTCAATCTGGAAATGCGGGGCAAGGCCAGCACATTTCAGGATTTGCTCTTCCACCTGCGTGGGAAAGATATTCACGCCGCGCAGGATGATCATGTCGTCACTTCGCCCGGTGATCTTCTCGATCCGCCGCATGGAGCGCGCGGTGCCCGGCAAAAGCCGTGTCAGGTCGCGCGTGCGGTAGCGGATGATCGGCAGCCCTTCCTTGGTCAGGGTCGTGAAAACCAACTCACCCATCTCGCCATCGGGCAAGACAGCGCCTGTTTCAGGATCAATGATCTCGGGGTAGAAGTGATCTTCCCACAGGTGCAAACCATCCTTCGTTTCCACGCATTCCTGCGCCACGCCCGGCCCCATCACTTCGGACAGGCCGTAAATGTCGACCGCGTGCATATCGAAGGCCTGTTCAATTTCGGCGCGCATGGCGTTGGTCCATGGCTCTGCGCCGAATATGCCCACGGCCAAGGATGTGTCGCGCGGGTCGATCCCGGCTTTATGGCAGGCATCGAGGATTGACAGCATGTAACTGGGCGTGACCATGATAACGCGCGGTTTGAAATCGGTAATCAGCGTGACCTGCCGTTCGGTCATGCCCCCCGACACGGGAACCACCGTGCAGCCCAGCCGTTCCGCCCCGTAATGCGCGCCAAGCCCGCCGGTGAACAACCCGTAGCCATAGGCCACATGCACGATGTCGCCTTTACGCCCACCTGCGGCCCGGATGGACCGCGCGACAAGATCGGCCCAGCGGTCGATATCGCCTTGGGTATAGCCCACGACCGTGGGTTTGCCCGTGGTGCCGGACGACGCATGCAACCGCACCAACTGCTCGCGCGGGGCAGCGAACATGCCGAAGGGGTAAGTGTCGCGCAGGTCGGCTTTGACGGTGAAGGGGAATTTCGCAAGGTCGGCCAGCGTGCGCAGGTCGTCGGGGTGCACACCCGCCGCGTCGAACTTGGCGCGGTAGAAGGACGACCCGGTATAGGCATGGGTCAGCGACCATTTCAGCCGCTCCAGTTGCAGGGCGGCAATCTCATCGCGCGAGGCGGTCTCGATCGGGTCCAGATCGCCCGGTTTGGGGGACAGGTCTTCCATGCTTACGCCTCCTCGCCCAGATGGGTGCCCTTTATGCTGCGGCTATGGCCGCGGAATTCCGCAACGACAGTGCCCGTGTCATCCCTTACGCGCACATCGTAGATGCCAGACCGCCCCCGGCGGTTCACCTCTTGCGCCGTCGCGGTCAGGCGCGTGCCGCGTGCGACCGGGTTCAGGAAACTGACCGCGCAATGCTGCGCGACAACGCGCTGGTTGTAGCTGTTGCACGCAAAGGCAAAGGCGCTGTCCGCGAGCGTGAAGATATAGCCGCCATGGCACATACCGTGGCCGTTGGTCATGTGGTCGGTGATGGTCATGGACAGGGTGGCATGGCCGGGGCCGACCGCGTCCAGCGACATGCCCAAGCGCTGGCTGGCGCTGTCATCGGCCCACATGGCATGGGCGCAGGCTTCGGCGAGGTCTTGCGGGGTCATGGTCATTGGCCCGTGAACCTTGCATCGCGTTTTTCAAGGAACGCGGTGACGCCTTCGGCATAATCTGCCGATGCCCCCGCGCGGCGCTGGTAGTCTTGTTCAAGGTCCAACTGCGCATCAAGGCTGTTGGTCGCCGCCGCCTGAATCGCCTGCTTGGTCAGGCCAAGGCCATAGGTTGGCCCCTTGGCCAGTTTCAACGCCAGCGCGCGGGCCTCTGGCATCAGGGCGTCATCCGGCACCGCGCGCCAGATCAACCCCCAATCGGCGGCTTGGGTGGCGCTTAGCGGTTCCCCCGTCAGCGCCAAGGCTTTCGCCCGCGCTTCGCCCAACAAGCGCGGCAAGGCCCAAGACCCGCCCGCATCGGGCACCAGCCCCAGCTTGGCGAAAGACTGCACGAACCGCGCCATGTCAGACGCCAGCACGATGTCGCATGCCAGCGCGATATTCGCGCCTGCGCCTGCGGCAACGCCGTTCACCGCTGCAACCACGGGCTTGGGCAGCGCGCGTATGGCGCGGATCAGCGGGTTGTAATAGGTGCCGATGGTCGCGCCTAGATCGGGCTTTGGCCCAGCTTTGCGCGGGTCGCGCTCGCCAAGGTCTTGGCCTGCGCAAAACCCGCGCCCGGCCCCGGTCAGCAGCACCGCGCGCACGGCCCCATCCTGCGCCGCGCGGTCGATCTGGGCGCGCAAGGCCATATGCATTTCAGGCGTGAAAGCGTTCAGCTTGTCGGGCCGGTTCAGCACCAGCTCCAACACACCGGTATCCAACCGGTGCAGCACCAAATCGTCAGGCATGGGCAACTCTCCTCCCAGAGTTGCCCAAGACTTACATAAGCTGACCGACCGGTCAATTCTGTTTCTGCATTACCCTGTTTTCAGCACACCACGCGCCACTTGGTCGGCTTCGATGCTTTCGAACAAAGCCTTGAAATTGCCCTCTCCAAACCCGTCATCCCCTTTGCGCTGGATGAATTCGAAAAAGATCGGCCCGACCATGGTTTTCGAGAAAATCTGAAGCAGGATCTTGGTTTCCCCGCCATCGACCACGCCTTCGCCGTCAATCAGGATGCCGTGTTTCGCCATCGCCGCAACCGGTTCCGAATGGCCGACAACGCGGTCATGGCTCATGTCGTAATAGCTTTGCGGGGGCTTGGGCATGAAGCGGATGCCGCGTTCGGCAATGGCGTCGGTGGCCGAATAAATATCCTCGGTTCCGACGGCGATATGCTGGATGCCTTCACCATTATAGCGCTTCAGGTATTCCACGATCTGCCCGGTTTCGCCCCGGTCCTCGTTGATGGGAATGCGGATGCGCCCGCAAGGCGAGGTCAGCGCGCGGCTGAACAAGCCCGTGTATTTGCCTTCGATATCGAAAAACCGGATCTCGCGGAAATTGAACAGGTCGCGGTAGAAGCTGAACCAGCGATCCATGTTGCCGGTGAACACGTTATGCGTCAGGTGGTCCAGATAGTAGAAGCCCACGCCTTCGGGCTTGGGCGCGGTGATCCACTCGAACCCGGCATAGGGGTTGGCACTGCCGTAATCCTCTATGAAATAGATCAATGACCCACCGATTCCGACAATCGCGGGCACATCTAGCAGCTTGCCGGGGGCGGTGTAAGGTGTGGCCCCCTTTGCCACGGCATGGTCGAACGCATGGCGGGCATCGACCACCCGCCAGCCCATCGCGGGCGCGCAGGGGCCATGCTCAGTCGCAAAGCGCGCGGCATGGCTGTCCGGGTCACTGTTCAGCACATAGGTGATATCGCCCTGTTGCCATAGCTCGATATCGCGGTGCCGGTGCCGCGCGGTCAGGGTATAGCCCATGGCGCGGAACTGGTTGCGCAGGCTTTCGGGGTCGGGATGCGCGAATTCGACAAATTCAAACCCGTCGGTTCCGGCGGGGTTTTCGGCGGAAATGGCGGCGCGCGGGGCAGCATGCGGGAAAGGGCCCATCGGGTGCTCCTATTGGCGAAGATGTATCTAAGCTACAGAATACCGCACGCGCCTTGCGGATTTCGCGCAAAGACTGGAAATTTTTGCACTATCATGCAACACTCGCGCAGATTTTCTTGAAAACTGCAAAGAACACGCATGCAAGACGCTATCGACCGCAAGATCCTCGCACAGCTTCAGCACAACGCCATGATGACCGCGCAAGAGCTGGGCGACCATGTGGGGCTGTCGGCGTCGCAAGCCGCGCGACGGCGGCAAAGGCTGGAAGAACAGGGCATTATCGAAGGCTACCGCGCCCGTATCGCGCCCGAGCGTGTCGGCTTGGGCGTGCAAGCCTTCGTGCAAGTTCAGATGGGCAATCACGACCCGGCGGGCGCGCAATCCTTTCGCCACCTGTTGGAAAGCCTGCCCGAAGTGGTCAATGCTTGGACCCTGACCGGAGAGGCCGATTACCTGCTGCGCATCTGGTGCGCCGATCTGGCGGCGCTGAACACGCTGATCCATGCGCGCATCCTACCCCATGCCGCCGTATCGCGGGTGCAAAGCCAGATCGTGATGGACCAGCTGAAACAGGCTGCCGCCCTGCCCGTCTGACCGCGCACTCTGGACAATTGGCCCCGCGCCAAGGCACAACGGCTGTATGCTGCCAAAGGATTGCAGAATGGACATTTCAGCACTGGCCCATGCCGTCTTGCGCGGCGAGCGGCGGGCGCTTGCCCGCGCGATCACGCTTGCGGAAAGCGGGCGCGCAGACCACCGGGCGCAGGCCACAGAACTGCTGGAAGACCTTGCGCAAAGCGGGCGGCAGGCCATTCGCATCGGGCTGTCGGGCACACCGGGCGTGGGTAAATCCACCTTCATCGAATCCTTCGGGCTAATGCTGATCGAACGCGGCTTGCGCGTGGCCGTGCTGGCGGTGGACCCGTCCAGCAAGCGCACCGGTGGGTCCATTCTGGGCGACAAGACGCGGATGGACCACCTGTCGCGCGCGCCCGAGGCCTTTATCCGACCCAGCCCCAGCCAGTCGCATCTGGGTGGCGTGGCACGCCGCACGCGCGACGCGGTGGCGCTATGCGAAGCAGCGGGCTTTGACGTGGTGCTGGTGGAAACTGTGGGCGTCGGCCAATCCGAAACCGTGGTCGCGGACCTGTCGGACGTGTTCTTGCTGCTGCTGGCTCCGGCAGGCGGTGACGAATTGCAAGGCGTGAAGCGCGGCATCATGGAAGCCGCCGACATGATTGTGGTCAACAAGGCAGATGGCGAGTTGAAAGCCACCGCCACCCGCACCTGCGCCGATTACGCGGGCGCGCTGCGCCTGCTGCGCAAACGGCCCGAAGACCCCGCCGGCTTTCCCAAGGCGATGACCGTCTCGGCACTGGAAAACAACGGGCTACCGGGCGTGTGGGAGGAAATCACGGCGCTGGTCGACTGGCGGCGCAAATTCGGCCATTGGGAGCGGCGCCGCGCCGAACAGGCCCGCCGCTGGTTCGAAGAAGAGCTGCGCGAAACCGTGCTGGCGCGCCTGCAAACGCCCCTTGCGCGCCGCATGAGCGCCAATCTGGGGGCGCAGGTCGAGGCCGGGCAGACATCGCCCGCGCGCGCGGCACAAACCATGTTGGCCGCAATCTGGCCAGAGATCGCAACATCGCCGGAATCGCTTGACGCGCCGAAGGATAGCGCCTAAGAGCAGCCATCAAGTTTCAGGCCCTTGCTTTGCAGGGCCGGTTTTATTTGTGCGGGCCACATGAAGGCCAGCCCGAGACAACAAGGAAAAACCCATGTCGCGCCGTTGCGAACTGACCGGAAAAGGCCCGATCACGGGCAACAACGTAAGCCACGCCAACAACAAGACCAAGCGTCGTTTCCTGCCAAACCTTCAGGACGTGTCGTTGCAGTCCGAAGCGCTGGGCCGCAGCTTCAAGCTGCGCGTGTCCTCGGCGGCGCTGCGCTCGGTCGATCACCGCGGCGGGCTGGACGCCTATCTGGCAAAAGCCAAGGACGAGGAACTGTCGTCCAACGCGCTGAAGATCAAGCGTGATCTGGCCAAGGCTGCATCAGCCGCCTGATTGCCCGAAACCGAAAGTTTCGAATCGCCCCCGGTGCACCCGGGGGCTTTTGCGTTGCATAAGGGCGCAAGCCCCGTTGCAATCGGGCGCGATCCGCCGTTAAACACTGTTGCGGGTCCCGTAGCTCAACTGGATAGAGCAGCCGACTTCTAATCGGCAGGTTGAGGGTTCAAGTCCTTCCGGGATCGCCACCGGCCCCATTTGTGTAAAGGAGGCATATGAATGCGCAAC
Source organism: Roseibaca calidilacus (assembly GCF_001517585.1). Classification (NCBI taxonomy): domain Bacteria; kingdom Pseudomonadati; phylum Pseudomonadota; class Alphaproteobacteria; order Rhodobacterales; family Paracoccaceae; genus Roseinatronobacter; species Roseibaca calidilacus. The sequence goes on from NZ_FBYC01000004.1 coordinate 2,239,976, forward strand.
AGGGCGGTTTTTGCTGCGCACCGTGTCAAGTGTTATTTTTGAATTCTGGCGAACTATTCAATAAATTTCTGATATAAAACAACATTTCTGGAAGACCGCCGACTCCATCTCGTGGAGCCGGCTTTTCGCATCCAATTCGATTTCCGCCGATTGAAGCATCGCCGACGAGACTGTTCGGAGGATATTCTCGCTAGAGTTCGGCGGGAAACTCGTCAGAGGCTTTGATCATATCGGTAAGAACTTGATTCCGACGGGCCAGTGTTTCATGCCATTCCTGTGCCTGTCGATCTTTGAAGAACGATGCATCCGGGGCGAGCCGCTCCACCGCGGCCTCAACTTCATCGAGACTGACCCGGAAGAATTCCTTTCTCAAGTTCGCGTCATTCACCCGACGATCTGCGAACTCACGATGCAATGCAGCCTCGAGGGCCGGAGCTTCTTCGGAATAGATCATTGCATGCGTATCAAAGCTGAACGGCACACTTGCATCTCCCAGCTCTCGCACCCTGTCGTCAGGATCAAGGCGACGGGTAAGCCCGATCTTGACCACGTCTTCCCCGAATGACCCGATGTTCGAAATCACATAGACATACCCCGACTTGGTCATTTCGGCCATCGCCCGAGCCCGCTCTGTTTTTGCATGGGCCTCATCCAAGGCTGCCTGAAGTTCTGCGATCTTTGCCTCGTCGACACCGGCTTCAGACCGGGCTTTTTCCAAAAGCTGTTGAAAGCGAAGCTCCTCACGCTCAGCGGCCTCGGCTTCGGCAAGGAGTTTCTTCTCATCCCGTTCCGCCCGGGCCATTTCGGCACGTTCTTCCTTCTCGGCTTTCAGGCGTTCCCGGTATTCGTGGGTCAGATAAAGCTCCTCCAGTTTGAGGGCGACATAAGTGTCGTTTATGGTCAGGCGCATGGATTCATTGGCGCTGTTGATCTGCTTTGCCGCGGTCTGGATCCGCTTTTCCATGGCGTTCACATTGTTCCAACGGGTATTCGCAATGGCTGCCTCGCATTCATTGTTGAAGGCTCTCATGGTCAAACGGGTTTGCCGGTTGACCATGGCCTGTCCTTTCGACTTGCTGCCATCAACGGTCCAATCAGCAGGGCAGATTGTGGCTGTCTTCGAACTGACCATATCCTTCTGACGTTCCCGCACCGCCGTAATTGCGGCCTTGTAGGCCTCGCTGTCGGAGAAATCGAAATGGGGCTCATAGACGCCGAGTTCAGCAAATGACAGGCGCTCGTCATAGATTGCGACCTGTGCTGTTGATTGCCACTGAGATTTGACCCGGTAATCGCCAAAACTGTCATTGAGAATTGACCCATGTGCAACCTTGCCCCGGCTTGAACCAGCTGGGGGCAAATGGAGTGATCGACATGGGATTTTTGAAGGTAATCAGAACATGGGCGCTGCGAGACAAGATGCCCATTCGCGAGATTGCACGGCGCACGGGCATATCGCGCAGTGAGCGGTGACTGCCATCGGTTCGAAGGAACCGCGAACAATCAAGAAATATCTGCGGGAGGGGATTGTTGAACCGGCGTTTCAGACGCCGGATCGTCCTAGCAAGCTCGCCCCATATGCCAAGCAGCTGACAGCTTGGCTTGTCTCGGATCAGCGCAAATCACGCAAAGAGCGCCGGACGGCGAAGCTGATGCACGCCGATCTGGTGAAGCTGGGATATGACGGTTCCTACGAGCGTGTTGCGGCCTTCGTTCGTGAATGGAAAGGCGAACGCCAGCGCGCGTATCACACGACCGACCGGGGTGTCTTCGTGCCGCTTGTGTTCCAGCCGGGTGAAGCCTTTCAGTTTGATTGGAGCGAAGACTGGGCCTATGTCGGCGGTGAGCGGATCAAGCTGCAGGTCGCCCACGTTAAGCTGTCGCACAGCCGGGCATTTTTGGTGCGGGCCTATCTGCTGCAAACGCATGAGATGCTGTTCGATGCCCATTGGCATGCGTTCCGTGTCTTCGAAGGCGTGCCCGGTCGCGGCATCTATGACAGTGAGGCTTGGCCGCCATGGGTCCGAGGCCAGGCCGAACGAAGACGGCGGTCGACAAGGTCGGACTTGGCAAGAAGCGCGATGTGAATGCGCGGTTCACGGCGATGACCAGCCATTACGTTTTTGATCCCGAGTTCTGTAACCCGGCAGCGGGCTGGGAGAAGGGACAGGTCGAGAAGAATGTCCGCGACGCGCGCCGTCACGCCGGAGGCGTGCTTCCAGCACGACGCATGTGGCAGCTGATGCCGGCCTTTCCGGATCTGGATGCGCTGAATGCTTGGCTGGAAGAACGCTGTAAGCTGCTATGGGCAGAGACGGCGCATGGCACCTTGCCTGGCAGCATCGCAGATGTGTGGGCAGCCGAGAAGCCTGCGCTGATGGCGCTCCCCACAATGTTCGATGGCTTTGTCGAGGAAAGAAAGCGCGTCTCGCCGACATGCCTGATCAACTTTGATCGCACCCGTTATTCTGTGCCCGCCAGCTTTGCAAACCGCCCCGTCAGCCTTCGCATTTACCCTGAGCGGCTGGTGGTCGTCGCCGAGGGGCATGTGATTTGCACGCATGAGCGCATCATCGACCGGTCGCACCGCCAGCCGGGGCGCGTGATCTATGACTGGCGCCACTATCTGGCGGTGGTTCAGCGTAAACCCGGAGCGTTGCGCAATGGTGCTCCCTTTGTGGAAATGCCCGAACCCTTCCGCATGTTACAGGCGAAGATACTGCGCCAGCCCGGCGGGGACCGCGAGATGGTCGATATCCTGTCCTTGGTGCTGCACCATGACGAACAGGCCGTCCTGTGCGCCGTGGAATTGGCTCTGGAGGCGGGCGTGCCGACCAAGACCCATGTTCTGAACCTGCTCCACAGGCTGCTGGATGGCAAACTGACCGACCAGCCGGATGTGAACCCTCCTGCGGCCTTGACGCTGAGCAAAGAGCCCGAGGCCAATGTCGCGCGCTACGATGGGTTGCGCACCACGAGAGGAACACGCCATGCGTCATGACCCCGCCGGTGCAGCTCTCATCATCATGTTGCGCAGCCTTAAAATGCCAGGCATGGCGCAGGCCGTGCAGGATCTACTCGATCAGGGAGCGCCTGCATTCGAGGCTGCCATGCCGATCCTGTCGCAACTGCTAAAGGCTGAAATGGCCGAGCGCGAGGTGCGCTCGATCGCATATCACATGAAGGCAGCCCGCTTCCCAGCATACAAGGACTTGTCCGCGTTCGACTTTGCCGCCAGTGAAATGCGTGAAGCTCTGGTCCGCCAGCTCCATCGCTGCGAATTTCTGGATGGCGCAGAGAATGTGGTGCTGATCGGGGGGCCTGGCACAGGGAAATCGCATGTTGCGACGGCCCTCGGCATCCAGGCTATCGAGCATCACCGCAAGCGCGTGCGTTTCTTCTCGACGGTGGAATTGGTCAATGCCCTGGAACAAGAAAAGGCCCATGGCAAAGCCGGGAAGATCGCCGAGGCCCTGGTAAAAACCGATTTGGTGATCCTGGACGAACTGGGATACCTGCCATTCAGCGCCTCTGGCGGGGCCTTGCTCTTCCATCTTCTGAGCAAACTCTACGAGCGCACCAGCGTCATCATAACCACCAACCTGAGCTTCGCCGAGTGGGCTACGGTCTTTGGTGACGCCAAAATGACCACCGCGCTGCTCGATCGCCTCACCCACCGCTGCCACATTCTGGAGACCGGCAATGACAGCTACCGCTTCAAGGCCAGCTCAGAAACAGCGAAAAAGAAACGGAAGGAAACACCAGCATTGACGCCATCATGATACGCAGAACATAACCACTGGGTGGGTCAGTTCTCGGTGACAATGCCGGGTCAAATCTCAGTGGCAATCAACAGGCGCGGCTTGTGCTTGAAAACAGCAAAACTGCTGACCTTACCTTGACGCCTGATCGGGTCACACCCGGCTAATTCGGCACTTGCCATCAAACAGGGATATATAGAGTAACTTTGCCGATACTGCTGAATTTGCAGTCGCTTAGGGAGGGTATGCGGCGCATCGAATCGCTTGGGCGTGCAGTCATATGCCCCATCCACAATTGCCGCAAAATCACCCGAAACGGGACGGTAATTTCCCTACCAGTGCCGCATTTCTGCCCCGGCCAATAATCATGGTTAACACATCAAACAACGAGGCAGTTACCATGAAACCGACCCCGCAGACCCCTCGCCCCTCTTTGGCACTGGATGCGATTCTGTCCATCAAGGGCATGCCACGCCGCCTGAGCGAGCGTTACGACGCGCTTGAACTGGAACGTGACGAAGCCCTGCCCAAGCGCGGGCATATCAGACACTGACCGTCACACCCGGCAAATTCAGCGCGGTCAGAAGGTCGCGCACCTCTTGCCGGGCGGCGATATGGGACATGGTCATTGTCTCACCGCCGACATCTTTCAGGTCAAGCAATGTCAGGCCCTTGGGGAACAGTTCGCGGAAGATCACCCGCTCGCTGAAGCCCGGCGCAATGCGAAACCCAATCCGCTTGGCCAATTCTTCCAGCGCCGCGCCGACCTTGCGCTTGTTGTGCATGGCGGTGGTGCCCAGACGGTTGCGCAGCACGATCCAATCCAGCGGGCGCATCCCCGCTTCGGCGCGGGTTTGGCGCGCTTTCCAGACCATTTCGGAATAAATTGACGGGGCCAGCACGCGGCCCGTGTCCGGGTCCGTCCGGGCCAGCAGGTCAAAGTCGATAAAGCTGTCATTGATGGGCGTAATCAGCGTGTTGGCGACCGAATGCGCGAATTGGCTGTAGCGGGTATGTGACCCCGGACAGTCGATCAGCAGGAAATCAAACTGGTCCTGCGCGGCTTCCAGCACCGCGCTCATCCGGGCATCGGCAAGGTTCGCGCCCGCGGGAAGGGTGGCGGCATCAAGCTCTGGCAAGGGCATGAAGACGGGGCAAGGCAGATCATGCGCGTCCCGCGCCATGAAGGCACGACGATTCTCGATATAGCGGCCAAAGCTAAGCTGGCGCAGATCCAGATCCATCGCCGCCACGCGCCAACCCATCCGCGCCAGCGCAACAGAGACATGCATCGACATGGTCGATTTGCCCGACCCGCCCTTCTCATTGCCGATGGTGATGATATGCGTCACGTTTGTTCCCCGCTTGTTCGAAGGGCACACCTACGCCGGGCCGACGCTTGGTGCAAGCGGGCGGCAGGTATGAAAAAAGGCGCAAAGACCTGTGCCCTTGCGCCCCGTGTTTCGTTTCGGACCGGGTTTAGAAGCCCAAACCGGCGTATTTGTTCTTGAACTTCGACACACGGCCACCGGCGTCCATCAGGCGGGTGCTGCCGCCGGTCCATGCCGGGTGCACGGAAGGGTCGATATCCAGCGCCAGCGTATCGCCTTCGGCGCCCCAGGTCGATTTCATCTGGACAATCGTGCCGTCGGTCATCTTGACGTTAATCAAGTGATAATCGGGATGCGTATCTGCTTTCATGGTCGCGCTCCTCAGGCTTGGTCTTTTAGCTGACGGTAGTTGGTCTTTTCGGCGATACGCGCCGATTTGCCACGACGATCACGCAGGTAATACAGTTTCGCACGACGCACCTTGCCGCGGCGAACCACTTCGATGCTGTCGATATTGGTCGAATACAGCGGGAAGATACGTTCCACGCCTTCGCCAAAAGAGATTTTGCGCACGGTGAACGAGGCGGCAATGCCGGTTCCGTGACGACGGCTGATGCAGACGCCTTCAAAGTTCTGCACGCGCGAACGGGTGCCTTCGGTCACTTTATAGCCGACGCGAATGGTGTCGCCGGACTTGAAATCCGGGATGGTCTTGCCGAGTTCAGCGATCTGCTCGGCCTCTAGCTGTGCGATCAGGTTCATCGCATGTCCTTTCATATATCCGTGGTTTGCCCACGTCTTGATGATGCCGGTCAGAGCTCTGGTCTTCGACCGGGTCCACCGCAGTGCCCGCCAGAGAATGCCCAAACGTATTTATCCGCGCTGTTGACCCGGTTTGCCCCGACCGAAGCTAGGGGGCTGCACACGCCAAACAGGCCATAACCCGATTCCGGGTATGACAGCGCGGGCTATAGGCTTTTCGCCCAACTGCGTCAAGCGTTGGTGGGTATATCAAAGCCCGGCGGCGCAAGGGTGAAGCCGTCGAACCGAAAGCCGGGCGATACGGTGCAGCCGACCAGCGACCACTCCCCCATCGATTCGGCGGCCTGCCAATGATGCGGCGGCACGATGGCTTGCGGCCTGTGGCCCTGCATCACATCGCCCAGAACGGTGCGGTTGGCCGGGCCTTCGTCGCTGGCCGCGATGTGCAGCGCCAAGGGGCTTCCCGAGTGAAAATGCCAGATTTCGGCGGCATCGACCTTGTGCCAATGGCTGCGCTCTGTGGCTTGCAACAGGAACAAGATGGCGGTGCCTGCCGGGCGCGCATTGGCCTCGGCCTCGGCCATCCATGTCTGACGATACCAGCCGCCCTCTGGGTGAGGTTCCAGCCTGAAACGGGCGATCAACTCGGCAGCGGTGGTCATGATGCGTCCTTTCAGCCCAGAAGTGCGGTCAACCCGTCCCAAACCAGCTTGATGCCGACCAACCCGATCATGCCATACATCAGCGGGTAAAACACCTCTGCGCGCAGGTGTTTCACGATCCGCGCCCCCAGCAGGGTAGAGCCGACCGCCAAGGGCAGCAACACCAGCGCGCTTGTCAGCGTGGCCGTGTTGAACTGACCCAAGGCCGCATAAGGCACCAGCTTGACCACGTTCACGGCAGAGAAGAAAATGACCGTCGTCCCGGTATAAATACGCGGATCAAAGCCAAGCGGCAGGGCATAGACCTGAAAGGGCGGACCGCCCGCATGGGCGACGAAACTGGTAAAGCCCGCGACCCCGCCCCAGAAGGTGCCCCGCGTGGCGCTTTGCCCGCGTGGGGCGACCGGCCCGCCGCGCCGGTCCAGCACCATGCGCGCGACAAAGCCCAGCGCTACAATCCCCACCAGCAGGCGCACCATTGCTTCGGGCGTGTAGGCCGCCGTCAGGCCGCCCAAGGCGATCCCTAGCAACGCGCCGGGCAGTGTGTGCCACAGGGTTGCGCGGTCAAACCATCCGCGCCACGCCCAAAGGCTGACGGCATCCATCATCAGCAGCACCGGCAATAGCAGCGCCGCCGCTTGCACCGGCGACATGGCCAGCGACAGGATCGGAACGCCCATCAGCGCGAAGGCCCCGCCAAGCCCGCCCTTGGACAGCCCAACAAGAAAGACCGCGACAAGCGCCGCGGTCAGACTTGTAACATCGCTGAACAGGGTCAGACCGGCAACAGCCTGCATCAGCCAACCCGGTAATTCGGGCTTTCGCGGGTGATCTGCACGTCATGCACATGGCTTTCCTTCAGCCCGGCATTGGTGATGCGCACGAATTCGCAGCCGCCGCGCATTTCGGCCACGGTGGCATTGCCGGTATAGCCCATCGCCGCGCGCAAGCCGCCGACCATCTGGTGCAACACATTGCCGACAGAGCCTTTATAAGGCACTTGCCCTTCAATCCCTTCGGGCACCAGCTTGTCGCTGGCGGCATCCTTTTGGAAATAGCGGTCGGCAGATCCGCGCGCCATGGCACCAAGGCTGCCCATGCCGCGATAGGATTTGAAGCTGCGGCCTTGATACAGGATCACCTCGCCCGGTGCCTCATCCGTGCCAGCAATCGCACTGCCGACCATGGCGCAGCTTGCACCCGCCGCGATGGCCTTGGCGAAATCGCCCGACATTTTGATCCCGCCATCGGCGATGATGGGCACATCCCCCGCCGCTTCGGCGCAATCCATGATCGCGGTCAGTTGCGGCACACCAACACCGGCCACAACCCGCGTGGTGCAGATGGAACCGGGGCCAATGCCCACCTTCACGGCATCTGCACCGGCGTCGATCAGTGCGCGCGTCGCGGTCGCCGTTGCCACATTCCCCGCGACGACCCGCGCATTGGGCGCTTCGGCCTTGATCCGGGCAACCGCCTTGGCCACGCCTTCGGAATGGCCATGCGCGGTGTCAATCACAACCAGATCCACGCCCGCATCAATCAGCGCCATCGAGCGTTCATAGCCCGCATCGCCGACGGTGCTGGCTGCGGCCACACGCAAACGGCCCAGATTATCCTTGCAGGCCGTCGGATTCAGCACGGCGCGATCAATGTCGCGCAGGGTCAGCAGACCAGTCAGCCGCCCCTCTTCATCGGTGACAAGCAGCTTTTCAATGCGCCGCGCCTGCATCAGGCTGCGCGCTTCCTCGCGGTCGGCAGGTTCGCGCAGGATGGCAAGGTTATCCGCGCTCATCATAGCCTTGACCGGGGTCGAATCGTCGCTGGCAAAGCGCATGTCGCGGTTGGTGACAATGCCCAGCACGCGGCCCCTTTCGTCCACGACCGGAAAGCCGGTCACGTTATAGCGCGCTTGCAATGCTTTTGCGTCTTGCAGCGTCTGGTCGGGGGTCAGAGTGACCGGGTTATAGACGATCCCCGATTCGAACCGCTTCACGCGGCGGACGGCTTCGGCCTGTTCGTCCACCGTCAGGTTGCGGTGCACAACACCCATGCCCCCGGCCTGTGCCATGGCAATCGCCATCGGGGCTTCGGTGACCGTATCCATCGCCGAGGACAGCAGCGGAATGTTCAGGCGAATGTCCTTGGTCACAAACGTAGATGTATCTGCCGTGCTGGGCATCACCTTGGAGGCGGCGGGCACCAGCAGAACGTCATCGAATGTATATGCCTCGCGAATCTTCATCACCGCTCTCCTGATTTTGGTGTCACGCTTGGCACGTCCCCTTTTCATGCCTTGCACGAAAATGAAAGCCCCTAAGCCGTGGCCGCATTGGTCTTGGCCGCCAATTTGCCACCGGGCCACAGTTTAAAAACACGGTAGGCGATCAGCGGCACGATCAGCGTGGCCGCGACCAAAGTCACCCCGCCAATCGCACCCAGCGCGCCTTGGCCCTGCGACAGCGTGACCAGCGCCGAGGCAAAGGCCGCTAGCGGGAAGGTGAACGCGCCCCAAAGCGGCGAGAACCCGGCCAATGTCAGCCAACGCGCCGCGACCAGCAGCGCCACAAGGATGGACGCAGCCAACGCGCTAAAGGCATAAGCGGCGGTTTCCAGCCCGGCCCCGGCGGCCACCAGCGTGAACAGGCAGGCCGGGGCAAGATGGATGGCCAGAAGCGGGCGCAAGGGCGCGGGCGGCACACGGGCCAGCAATTGCCGCGCGCTAAAGCCCCAGATCAGGCCCGCGGGCAACAGCATAGACCACAAAAGCCACCGCGCGATATCGTGATACCCAAGCGCGTTCGCAGCCACCCCGCCAATGATGAAGCCGACGAAGCTAAGATGGAAAACCGGCGTGACCACGCGCCCTTCTTCGGGGCCGCGCAGCAGGGTCAGGATGATCGCGACAACCAGCCCCACATGCACCGCGAAGGCCGAAAGCGCCAGCGCCGTCGCCACGCCGCTGGCCATGGGGGCCAGCACGGCGGCAAAGAGCATCAGGCACAGGCTTGCCGCCGACAGGCCCGCCCGGCCCGGCAGCACGCGCAAATCTTCCATGAACGCCGTGGGTCGGCGCAACGGTTTGGCAAGGTAGGCCGCCAGTGTAAACAGGAACAGAAGCGAGGTCGCGCCAAGGATCAGATCGCCAATCGCGGGTGACACCCCGAAAGCCCCTGCCGCCGCGCGCCAACCCAGCCCCAGCCCGAACAGGCCCATGATTGGCGGAAACAACGCCGGCGGGGTGCGCCGCCCAAAGCCGGGTTTCGGAATTTCCAAAGGCGGGGGCAGCGGGCGGCGGGTTGTCATGCAGCTTGGTCTTTCAGATGGTCGGGCAAGGCGCGGTAATCGTCGAACCGGAACTGGTGATACATGTCTTCCGGGGCAGTTTGGCGGTAGCCCTCGGTGAACAGCCCAAAGCGCGCGCCGGCACGCGCGGCGGTCTCGGAATCCGTTTCGCTATCGCCGATATAGGTGATCTGGGACAGGGTCAGACCCAGCCCCGTGACCACAGCCATCAGGGGGGCGGGGTCGGGCTTGGCCACGGGCAGGCTGTCGCCGCCGATAACCACGGCAAACAGCTTCTCCCAGCCCAGATGCGCCAGCACCGCGCGGGTTGGCCCCAAGGGTTTGTTGGTGCACAGGCCAAGGGCGAAACCACTGGCGCGCAAGCCCTCCAGCACATCCACCACGCCGGGGTAAATGCGCGTATTCTCATGCGCGCGTTCGTAGAAATGCAAAAAGCGCTTGTGCAGATGGTCGGTGCGAGCGGGGTCATTGCCGCCCGTCACGGCATGCTCCATCCGCTCTACGAACACGCGCGCGCCACGCCCGACAAAGCTGCGTGATTGCGCGAAGGTGACCAATGGCAGCCCCTCGCCCTGCAAGACCGCGTTGGCGGCGGCGTGAATGTCGGGCGCGCTGTCAATCAGCGTGCCGTCCAGATCGAAGATGACCGCTTTCACACGACCGCCCCGGTCACGCTTTCAGCCGCAGCGCGTATGGCACGGATATTGGCGCCATAAGGCGCAGGGTCCGTAACCGACCCACCCTTGAACACGGCAGAGCCTGCGACCAACACATCCGCGCCCGCACGGGCCATGATGGGGGCGGTGTCGGGCGTGATGCCGCCGTCAATCTCTATGTGGATGGGCCGGTCCCCGATCAGCGCGCGCAGACGCCGCACCTTGTCAGTCATGTCGATGAAAGCCTGCCCGCCGAAACCGGGGTTCACCGTCATCACGCAAACCAAATCCAGCAGGTCCAGCAGGTTCTCCACCCCGTCCAGCCCCGTGCCGGGGTTCAGCGCCAGCCCGGCCTTGGCCCCGGTCGCACGGATCGCCTGCAACGTGCGGTGAATATGCGGCCCCGCTTCCATATGCGCGGTGATGATATCGGCCCCGGCCTTGGCAAAGCCTTCGATATATGGGTCCACCGGTGCAATCATCAGATGCACATCCATCACGCCGCGAATATGCGGGCGAATGGCGGCGCAGGTGGCCGGGCCAAAGGTAATGTTGGGCACGAAATGCCCATCCATCACATCGACATGCACCCAATCCGCGCCCTGATCCTCGACCGCGCGGCATTCGGCCCCGAAATTGGCGAAATCGGCGGCAAGGATAGAGGGGGCGATCTTGATGGCGCGGGAAAAGCTCATATGCGGACCTTCATGTCTTGAGTCGTGATTACGCGCCCGTATTACGCCCGTCGCGGGGCAAATGCACCCCCGCGCCCGATGCCGTGTTGCGACAAATATTCCCGCCCGCAGCCATTCGCGCACCAGACAAAAGCGTCCGCGCGGCGATTACACCGCAAATTTGGCCAGACGCGCCGCACGCAGGCGCGCGAAATCATCGCCAGCATGGTAGCTGGAGCGCGTCAGCGGCGTGGCAGAGACCATCAGGAACCCTTTGCCAAGCGCTGCCTTCTCGTAGCTTTTGAATTCTTCCGGGGTGACGAACCGGTCAACCCGGTGGTGGCGCGGGGTTGGTTGCAGATATTGCCCGATCGTCATGAAATCGATATCGGCGCTGCGCATGTCATCCATGACCTGCAACACGCCTTGGCGTTCCTCGCCCAAACCCACCATGATGCCGGATTTGGTGAACATTGTCGGGTCCAGTTCCTTGACCCGCTGCAACAGACGCAGGCTGTGGAAATAGCGCGCGCCGGGGCGCACGGTAGGATACAGGCCGGGCACGGTTTCCAGATTATGGTTGAACACGTCTGGCCGTGCGGCGACCACAGTTTCCAAGGCGGATGGCGCGCATTTCAGGAAATCCGGCGTCAGGATCTCGATCGTCGTGTCGGGGCTGCGGTGGCGCACGGCGCGGATGGTCTGTGCGAAATGTTCAGCGCCGCCATCGGCCAGATCGTCGCGGTCCACGCTGGTGATGACCACATGTTTCAGACCCAGCTTTTCGACCGCATGCGCCACGCGCCCCGGCTCGAACGCGTCCAGCGTGTCGGGGCGGCCGGTGGCGACATTGCAGAATGTGCAACCGCGTGTGCAGATCTCGCCCATGATCATCATCGTGGCATGGCCTTGGGACCAGCATTCGCCCACGTTTGGGCAGCCCGCTTCTTCGCAGACCGTGGTCAGCTTGTGTTCGCGCATGATCTTGTGGGTTTCGGCATAGCCCGCGCCGCCGGGGGCCTTGACCCGAATCCAGTCGGGCTTCTTCGGCTGCGCCTGCACCGGGCGATGGGCTTTTTCCGGGTGGCGTTGGTCGGGCAGTTTCAGGTCGCGCACGGGCTGTCCTCCTCAGAACTGTTTTGTCACATAACCCGGTTGGCAGGCAAAAACAACGCAAGCCCGGAATGCCGGATATGCATTGCGCTCATGTCGTGGGCGCAATTTGTCGCGCCTGCGCGATCAGCGCCTGCGCGGCCTGTTCGATATGGTCGGCCAATTCATCGAACCAGTCCACCTGAGAGCTGCCCGCACGGCGAACCAGCGTGATCTGGCGCGCGGGTTCAGGTGCATCGAACCGTTGCAGGGCCAGCGCGGGGGTGCCGCGTGTTTCCGTGGCCAGTGCGATCTCGGGCAGAAAGGTCAGGCCGAACCCCTGCGCCACAAGGCCGCACAAGGTCGACAATGACGAGGCCCCAAGATCCAGCCGGGTCTGGCGGCGGTCCAGCGCGCAAACCTCCAGCGCCTGATCGGCAAGGCAATGCCCCTCATCCAGCAACAACAGTTGGTCCGGCGGCAAACCGACCGGGCGCAGCGCTTCGGGGTTTGCACCCAAAGCGTCCAGCCGCGCGGCACTGCCTGCCAGCACGAAGCGATCCGTGAACAGCGGTTGCGCGATCAAGTCGGGCGCAAGGGGTGGGTCTGCCATGACAACCGCATCCAGCACGCCGCCGCGCAGACCTTCCAGAAGAGTCGCGGTTTGCGCCTCGCGCAGGCGCAACTCGCGCGTGATATCGGCGGCGCGCAAGGCCGCCAGCGTGCCCGGCAGCAGATAGGGCGCCACCGTGGGGATCATCCCGATGTTCAACTCGCCAAGGCCGCGGGCATGGCGGGCGTCGGCCTCCAACTCCATCGCCTCGGACAGGATACGATTGGCCCGGTCCAGCACGCTGCGCCCCGCGCGGGTCAGCCGCAAGTCGCGCGGGCTGCGTTCGATCAGCGCCGTTCCAAGGATGGCTTCCAGTTCCTTGATCTGCATGGACAGGGCGGGCTGGCTGACATTGACCAGCGCCGCCGCACGCCCGAAGCTGCGCGTCTCGGCCAAGGCGCGAAAGTAATGAAGTTGGCGCAGGGTAATCTTCATAAGCAAAAGCTATGCCCGACACAGGGGATGCAGGCAAATGCTTATGTCACCCGTCGATATCCAGCGCCAAGGCGTGAATGCGGCCAACAAGATCGGCACCCAGCGCGCTGTGAACGGCGCGATGGCGCGCCAGCCGCCCCATTTGCGCGAAATCCTCGGCGCGGATGCGCACGTTGAAATGGGTCTGCTCACCCTCGCGCCAGCCGCCATGGCCACGATGGCTTTCGCTGTCATCTTCGACCATCAGCTCCCGCGGGTGGAACGCTTCCTGCAATTTATGCTCTATTTCATCTCGAATCTGCATTCTCTGCCCGGTTCCTCTTCAATCATGCTGCAAAGATATCTAGTATCGGCGCTCCGAGTCGAAAAGCCCCGGTCGGGGGCTAGATGGACCGTTACCAAAGCGCAAGGCCGAGTATCTTATGGACCGCAAACCACTTTTCGAATTTGATATCAGAGCTTCGAGCGATAAGAAAAAGCGCGCCCGTGGCCGGCGAGGCATGTCCGGGGCTTGGGAAACATCAGTCCGGCAATGTGAGCACGAGGGCTGTTCCGAAGATGGGAAGTATCGTTGTCCGAAATCTCCCGACCAGTTGAACGAGTATTTTTGGTTCTGTAAGGACCATGCCCGCGAATACAACCTGAAATGGAACTATTTCGAGGGCCAGACCGAAGCCGAGATGATGGACGAGATGGAGCGCGACCGCGTTTGGGGCCGCGCCACGCAGCCGCTTGGGTCCAAGGATGAGCGGCTGGCATGGCAGCGCTTGGGAATCGAAGATCCGCATCAGGTTCTGGGTGACAATGCCACGCGCAACCCCGGCAAGAACAACCCAGCCGGGGGCACCCGCAAACTGCCCGCACCCGAACGCAAGGCGCTAGAGATTCTGGATGCCCGCGACAGCTGGAGCAGGACGGAAATCCGCAAGCAATACAAAAGCCTTGTCAAAGACCTGCACCCGGACCGCAATTCGGGCGCCCGGCATGACGAGGACCGTTTGCAAGAGGTTGTCTGGGCTTGGGACCAGCTTAAAGACAGCCGGTATTTCCGCGACTAGGCTGCCTGCCCGCGCCCCCAAATTGCAACGGTGGCCTTGGCTGCCGGCCTAGTTTGCCAAGCAGCATTTCCATGCGGTGAATAACCGACAGATCGCGCAAAACTTGCGCGGTCGCGGCATGAGATGGCGACAGGATGCGGCGGATCGTTTCGGAATCGGTCATGGCAGCTCCGTGGTCTGGGCAGAACCAGCGTGGCGCAGAAGGGTTTGCAAACCGTGAATCCCGGTGCAGAAAAAATGTCATGAAAACTGCAATCTTCGCGCGTTTCCCTCTTGCAGCCCGCCGCGCAATTCTCTAAATCGCACCACATAGAGAGCGGGCGTAGCTCAGGGGTAGAGCATAACCTTGCCAAGGTTAGGGTCGGGCGTTCGAATCGCCTCGCCCGCTCCAATTTTCCGCCAGAAAGTGACCACTACCCCACTGGGTCACTTGTGTTTCTGGCGGCGAGACAATTCACGATACAGTGCCTCTCGCGTGATACCAAGCTCGGATGCGACATGGTGCCATGCGCCCTTGGGCGGCATGGTATTGCCCTCGGTCAGCCATGCCGTCAGACGATCTGACACGCGCGGCAAAGTTCGGATTTCGGCGCGGGTTCGGGCGATTTGAACTTCGCGCGCCAGCCGTGCCGCCCAGAACGATGCAAGCGACGGGTCTTGCGCCATCCTTGTCAGGAATGTTCGTTTCGGCAGGCAGGCCACCCGGCTTGGCGCCGTTGCCACAGCGTCGCAATGATAGGTGTCGGAATAGGCCGAGGCTTCGGCCAAAATTTGCCCAGCCCGCGCATGTTGCAAAACCAAGGTCGCCCCATGCTGCGTATGCCGGTGCAGCGCAACATTTCCGGTTACGACCAAGAACACCCGTTCCGGAATGTCGCCCGCCCGGAACAGAACCTGATCTGCTTCAAGGCCCAGAACACAAGCCTGTGAGAAAAGCGCATGGATTGGATCGGGCATGATTGCGATCATACGAGCGCGCCGCTGCCGCTGCAACAAGGCACTTGGAAACACGGTATGGAGCGACGCCAATGAAACTTGTTCTGACACTGCTTGCCGTTCTGTGGCCGCTGGCAACTGCGGCGCAGCACAGCCATTCGGCCTATGCCGGGATGGAAAACCGCGACATCAAGTCCCTGTCCGAAAGCGATCTGGAAGATCTGCGCCGTGGCGCAGGGTGGGGGTTGGCGCTGGCCGCAGAACTGAACGGCGTGCCCGGCCCCGCGCATTTGCTGGAGTTGAAAGACCAGATCGGGCTGAGTGCCGAGCAGGTCCGCGCTATTGAAGAAATCTTCGCGCAGATGAAATCAGAGGCGCAGGCAGCCGGGGCCGAATTTATCGCCGCCGAACAAGCCATAGAGGCCGCGTTTCGCGCCGGAGACTTGTCGCCCGATACATTGCGCGCCTTGATCGACCGCTCTGCGGCTGCCCGCGCTGAACTGCGCTATATTCACCTTGTCCGCCATCTGGAAACACCGCCACTGCTTAGCGATACGCAGATCGCAGCGTATAACACGCTGCGCGGCTATGGCGCTGCAGACCCGTGCGATGCGGTTCCAGAAGGTCACGACGCCGCCATGTGGCGACGCCATAACAATTGCGACTGATTACCCTTTGGGTTTGAAGCCGGGTTTCGCGCCGGGTTTTGCCCGTGGCTTGCGCAGTGCCGCGCTGCCGCCTTTGCCCGGCGCCACAAAGCGTTTCGACGTGTCGCGCGCATCCGCAGCGGGGGGCTTTGGTTTACCCGCCGGTTTGCTGAAAGACGAGCTTTCCGGCTTGCCCTTGAACCCTTTGGATTTCGGCGCATCCGCGCGCGCTTTGCGGTCGTATTTCGCAGGTGCATCTGCGCGCTTGGGCCTGTCTTCGCGCGCAGCGGGAGCTGTGCGTTTCTCATAGGGTTTGACGGCCCCGTCGTCGCGCGGCTTGGGCTTGTCGCTGGCAGCGCGCTCGCCCTTCGGTTTGTCCCATTTCGGCTTTGGGCCGGTCGGGCGCTCGGCACGGTCCTCGCGCGGACGTGGTGCCGGGCGCTCGGCGCGGTCCTGCCGCGCGGGGCGCTCTAGCCGATCCCCGCGCTCTGGCCGGGGCGAACGCGGGGTCGATTGCAGGTCAGGCGCGCTATCCATCACGCGTGCGGTCACGCCATCTTCCAGCGTGCCGCCCTCGCCCAGACCGGCGATGAAATTGTCAACGCTTGCTGCGGCAATCTCGACATAGGTTTCCGAATCCTGCACGCGAATCGCGCCGATAGCGTCTTTCTCCAGCCCGCCGGTGCGGCACAAAAGCGGCAATAGCCAACGCGCTTCGGCACTTTCGGCGCGGCCCACGGACAAGGCCACCCAACGGCTGGGGCCGAAGGGAGCCTTCTCGCGCCGCGTGGGTTTGGTGTCGGCGGGCAACAGGTCTTCGGGGGCGGCGTGGCGCGACTGATACAGCCGCAGATAGGCCGCCGCGATCTGTTCGGGCGTGTAGCGCGCCAGCAGTTTCTCGGCGAAGGCGGCCTCTGTGTCGGAGGCTGCTTCGGACCAGACCGGATCGGACAGCAACCTGTCTTCATCGCGCGCAAGGATATCCTCGACCGAGGGCGCCTCGACCCATTCGGCAGAGATCTTGGCCCATTTCAGCAACCGTTCGGCACGCGCTTTGGCTTTGGGCGGAACGATCAGTGCCGAAATGCCTTTGCGCCCGGCGCGGCCCGTGCGCCCAGAGCGGTGTAGCAGGGTTTCGGTATTGGTCGGCAATTCGGCATGAATGACCAAGTTCAGCTTGGGCAGGTCAATGCCGCGCGCGGCCACATCGGTGGCCACGCAGACCCGCGCACGCCCGTCGCGCATGGCTTGCAGCGCATGGGTGCGCTCGGTTTGGCTAAGCTCGCCCGACAGGCTGACCACCTGCAAGCCGCGATTGGCCAGCCGCGCGGTCAGATGGGCCACCATGGCGCGGGTATTGGCAAAAACCAGCGCGCTTTCATCATGGTGAAAGCGCAGCAGGTTGAAGATTGCATTGTCCACATCCGATTGCGCCACGCGAACAGCCTGATATTCGATATCGCTGTGTTGCGTGCTGCCGCCTAGCGTGCTGATGCGTTCCGCGTCGCGCTGGTATTGCTGTGCCAGTTTGGCGATCATCGGCGGCACGGTGGCCGAAAACAGCAGCGTGCGGCGGGTTTCGGGCGCTTCGCCCAGCATGAATTCCAGATCCTCGCGGAAACCCATGTCAAGCATTTCATCCGCTTCATCCAGCACGACCGCGCGCAATTCGCCAAGGTCCAGCGCGTTGCGTTCAATGTGGTCGCGCAAGCGGCCCGGCGTGCCCACGACAATATGCGCACCGCGTTCCAGCGCACGGCGTTCGGTGCGCATGTCCATGCCCCCGACGCAAGACGCGACGACCGCACCGGTGCGCGCATATAGCCATGTCAGTTCGCGCATGACTTGGCTTGCCAATTCCCGCGTCGGGGCCACGATCAGCGCCAAGGGGGCCGCAGCCGGGCCGAACTGGTTCGCGTCCGCCAGCAAGGTCGGCGCAATAGCAAGGCCGAAGCCCACGGTTTTGCCCGACCCGGTCTGCGCCGAGACCAGCAAATCTCGGCCCACCAATTCGGGCGCGCTGACCGCCTGTTGCACAGGGGTAAGCGTGTCATAGCCACGCTCTGCAAGCGCCTCGGATATCGGGGTGATCATGGTCGGGGTGTTCCTTGGGGAAAATTGCGAATTGCGCATATGAATGCACAGGCGGGTGATTCGCAACCGAATTCGAAGATGTAAGAGCCTGTTTTTCTTTATGTTATTCACAGCGAGATTACAAGGTACAGCAACTCCACACTGCGTTATTGCGCAAGTCGCGCCTGAGGCGTGACTGCCCCTTACCCTGCTGATCTTCTTCCACGCGGGCGATTTCGGCGGTGCCGATGGCATCGAACCGGTTCATGAGTGCGATGCGGAGGTGGATGTGGATTTCAGCGGTGTATTGCAAAGGAAGCTTGAACAGCACGTTCATTGACAGGCAAAACTGGATCGCCACATCGGAAAAGATTGGCAGACATCAGGGTCGGCCTTGATGCTGCGCGCGCCAAAGCGTGCCAGTGTAGCCCCCCTTATCAGCGGGAACCAGCGCTTCCACAGCGATGTGTAGTCGCAGGGTCAGTTCGTCGCACGATAGCGGGCAGGAGATGGTTTGCCTATAGGGTGCGCCCAACAGCATGGATTCACGAAGTGAATCCCCGGTCGTCAGACTTTTGCAATAACGCCGCTGTGCTGCGCCCCTTCGTTATGGCAGCGCATCGAGCTAGTGCAACTGCGGTTCCATAAGGATGCAAACACCCCGCGACCTTCGACTATAGCCTTGCCTTGCGGCGCAACAACCAGTCGAAAATGCGCGTTCCATCAAGTCGGTTAAAACCCCAATGGGGATGTCCTTGGGGCGCATGATCTGCGCGTCAACATCTGGACATACCCGACCGCTTCCGAGAGCCGCTTTTGGGAAACGGTGCGTTCCATCCACCTGCCCGGCAACGCTGCCATTCGCCGAAACCTAGAACTGCCTAACTGAGGCTTAGACGACTTTGGCTTGGAGAGACTGTGAATAGTCAACAAGCCAATGAAACTGAAGATCGTTCTCGACCGATTCGGGGAACTGGCTGCGCAACAGTGTCACGGCTTGGATCGGTTTCAGGCCCGCTTCTATCAGGTGCATTGCCGCGACTAGGCCGCTACGGCCCGCACCATGTTGGCAGCACATGCCGACGGAACCGCCAGAGGCGAAGACCGCCGCAAAGGCCGGCGACACCCGGTGCCATGCGCGCAGGAAGGCGGGACCGGGAACAGAGTAATCGACGATCGGCATGACAATGCTGCGCAGGGCGCGGGCATCTAGGCTGCGCCGCAGCAGCGATATCGCCTTGGGCGGTAATTCCTTGGGCTGGGGCAGGATCACCACCAGCTTCGTGCCGGCTGATGCGACATGGTCCAGCGTGGCGTCCATCACGTCGGCAGAGATAAAGGCTTGACCCCGAAAATCTGTCTCCAGACCGGGGAACCCCATTGTGATGACCGTTCCGCCGTGCGGATGCGGGCAAATCGCGCGTACCGAAGTGTCATTCTGTGCAATGTCAATTGTCTGTGTCATGGCCGGGCCGAATAAGGGTATGCGCCCCGGCCAAAGAACCGAGGCGCACCAAGTTTGGGATCAACGGATCGGATAGGGATACATCAGGCCGCCATCTGCGGCCGCAGCGTTCGGCGTCTCTGCACGGTTCAGGGCAAAGGGCGTGTCGACGCCAAGGTGACGGTCGAACACCTCGCCATAAGATCCGACCTGCTTGACGATCTGGTAGGCCCAGTCCGTCGGCAGACCCAGCTTGGCGGCCATGTCGGTGGTGGCGCTGTCTGCGCCGAAGATGCGCTGCACAGCAGGCGGCTGGTTGGCGATATCGGCGACGACCGCGTCGATATTGGTCGAATTGATGCCATAGCTGTCTGCGTTCAGCATGACCTGAAAGCCCCAATAGAGCGCGGCCTCGAATGCTTGGTCGGGGCGCGCGACCAGGGTAAGCGGCTCGTTCGAGATGATTTCGGGCAGGATGACGTAATCGCCCGGCGTCGGTGCCAATTGGCGGTCCGCCGTCAGGGCGGTCACATCCGACGCGTAAACATCGCATTTGCCCGAGAAGAAGGCTTCAAGGCGGGCAGTCTTGTCGGCGATATTTTCGACACGGTAGGTCATCTCGCGCGCGCCGAACCAGTCGGCAATGTTCAGAAGCGTGGTCGAGCCGTCCTCGGCGCAGACGCTGGCACCATCGAGTTCGGTTGCGCTGGTAACACCAAGCGCACGGGGCACCATGAAGCCTTGACCGTCGAAGAAGGTCGTCACGACAAAGGCCATGCCCTCGTCTGCGTCGCGGGTGCCGGTGCGGGTGATCGAACGCGACCCCATATGCGCTTCGCCCGCGACGATGGTCTTCATCGAATCGGAAAAGCCGACGCCACGGATATCGGCCTTGCTGGCATCGCCCAGCACGGCTGCGGCGGCCATGCGGCAGAAATCAGCGTTGAAGCCTTGGAAGATACCGGTGCTGTCGGGCACCGAAAAGCCGGGCGCGGTCGGGCTGACCAAGCAGATCAGGCTGTCATTGGCCTTGATGTCGTCCAGGATTGGCCCGGCAAGAGCCGGAGTCGTCGCGGCGACGAGGATCGCGGCACTTGCGGACATGAGAGTCTTTGCGGCGGACATGGGAGTCTCCTGCGGTTTGAAAAGAGCGGCATACGTTGATGCCATAACCTGTATACAGGTGTATTTCATCAGATTCGTGACAGTCCGGCCGCGCCGTCAACGGCCCTTTGCGCCTTCGCTGCGGTGCAATTCGCGCCCGACCCATGACAAGAAGGCACAAGACAGCAGAAACCATATGCCGACAAAGGCATAGGCTTCGAGTGCGAATTGTCCCCAGCCTGGTTCGCTGAACGCCATTCGCGCAGTCGAGGTCAGGTCATGTATCCCAAGGACCACCACCAAGGACGTGTCTTTGTAAGCACCGATCACCGAATTCACCAAAGCTGGCAAGCTGCGGGTCAATGCCTGCGGCAGTAGGATAAACCGCATGGATTGCAGCCATGACAACCCCAGAGAGGCCGCGGCCTCTTGCTGGCCGACATGCAGGGATTGCATTCCGCCCCGCACATCCTCGGCAAAGTAAGAGGCATGAAAGAACACCAGCGCGATCAGCGTGGCAATGACCGGGCTGATCCGTGTATCCGGCGGCAGCGTAAGCGGCAGAACGAAGACACCGACGAATAAAACGGTGACCATGGGGAAGCCGCGCATCCCTTCAATATAGACGATGGCCGCGCGGCGCAGCACCGGCCAACGGGTCTGGTGGCGCAGAACAGCCAATACCACCCCCAATGGAAAGGCCAACGCAATGGCAATGACCGACAGGATCAAGAGAACCGGCATACCGTTCCAGCGCGACATGTCCACAGGTGCAAGTCCGGCAAAGCCCCCGCTCATCAACAGAAAGGATAACGGGATCACCGCACACCACATTGTCACCAGTGTTGCAGGGCCAAGGCCGCGCAAACGGCCAGTCAGACGAAGGCCCACCGCGACGGACAACGCCAACAGCGCGGCGCATACTAGCGCCGGGCGCCAATGCTCGGCAAAAGGATAGGTGCCGAACAGCATGAACCGGCTTTTTTCTACATAGAACCGCCAGCAAGCCCCTGTCGCCCCGGTGCAATCTTCCATCTGGCGCAGCGGCGAGACGGCCGAGAGCACGGCCCAATCCAACAGCGCCCAGACGACAAGCACCGCAAGCGTTGCGCTGACAAGTGAGACGAGGGCGTTTACCGGGGTTCCGGCCCATTCCTTCAACAGGTTGTCGCGAGTCGGAGGCGGCGGTGAGGGCGGAATCATTTCCCCCGTCCCATGCTGCGGGCGCGCAGGCTGTCGTTGAGATAATTCATCCCCCACGACGCCAAAAGGCATAGGCCAAGGTAAAGCCCCATTGTGATCAGCATCATCTCTAGCGGGCGAAAGGTCTGGTTGATGATCGTCCCGCTGACCGACATCAGGTCGGAATAACCCACCGCGATGGCGATGGAGGTGTTCTTTATCAGGTTCACATATTGGTTGATCATGGGTGGAATGACGATCCGCAGCACCTGCGGCAGAACCACGAAACGCGTTACGGAGCGTGGCGACATTCCAAGCGCCCGCGCGGCCTCTATCTGTCCTTGCGGCACAGACAGGATGCCGCCGCGCACAACTTCGGCGATCTGTGCGCCGTGATACAGGCCGAGCGTGAGCAAAACCACCACGAACTGGATCGAAAACCGGCCCCCGCCCTCGAAATCGAAGCGTTGGAACTGCGGCAGATCGGGCACGAGTGGCGTGCCGACCATAGCGCCGAAAAGGACCGGAAGTCCGATGACAGTGGCCAGAACGACCGGCAGGACCGGCACATCCCGGCCTGTGTCCCGCTTGATCCGGCCCGCATGACGATGCCACAGCACCGCAAAGGCGCAGGCCAGCACCAATGGCAACAGCAACCAAAGTTGCTTCGGATCTGGCGCGATCATGGGCAGATAGATCGAGCGATTGGTCAGATGGACCGGCCCGATAGAGACCGCCTCGCGCACCGAGGGCAAGCCGCGGACGGTCACGACATATAGCACCAGCAGCACAAGGATTTTGGGCAGGTTGCGAAACAGTTCGACATAAAGCATGGCAAAAAGGCGGCCCGCCGGGCTTGGCGTAACGCTGACAAGCCCCATCAAGACCCCAAGCACGGTGGCCAGAACCAGCGCGCAAAGCGCCAAGAACAGTGTGTTCAGCAGGCCCGCAAGGATCACCCGCCCATAGCTGTCAGAAGCGTTGGCGCGTATCAGGCTTTCGCTAAGATCAAATCCCGCAGTCTGGGACAAGAACCCATAGCCCGGCGTGATCCCGGCCGTTTGCATGTTCAGCCAAGTATTGATGCCAAGAACGGCAAGCCCTGCAATAATCACCCCAACAATCGCGATCCCGATCCAGTCGGGTGCGGCGCGACTTGGCGCGGGCGGACTGTGTTGCATGACCATAGCCTGTGAAGTAGCATAAATACGTTGCATACGTGTATACAGGCTTCATGTCGCGCCTGTGACAAGCGCTTGCCAGAATGAGAAACCAATGACCATTTACATTGCCAAGCCACGCGCCGGCGATATTGCAGATGCGATCCGAAAGCGGATTTGCCTGAATGTTCAGGACGGTCAGGCCATGCTGCTCGAAGGTGTTCTGGCCGAAGAGTTCGGCGTCTCGCGCACCCCGGTGCGTCAGGCACTGCAACGGCTGACCTATGAGGGGCTGATCGAAGTGCGAACCGGTGTCGGTTCAGTTGTCAGCCCATTGGAGCCAGCCCAACGCAACATGCATTTTCTTGTGCATCATGAATTGCTGGGCCTTGTCGCGCGATTTCCTGATGAGCCGATTCCGTCCCAAATCGCGCGGCGTCTTGACATGATTCATGCGCAGGGAAGCTCGGGTAGATCGGCGGATATCGAAAGCCTTTATGCCCTCTTCACAGAGTTCAACGCCCTGCTTTCGCAGATGATCCCGGACCCGATCATTGCAGATGCGCATCTTATCAGCGGCTGGCGGATCGTACGCTGGCTGCTTGCAGATGTCCAAACCGGCCAAGGGCGCTTGGTCACGGGGGCGTTTGACCGCATCTGGACCATGTGCCGCGACACTGGGAACGGCAAGGCAGCCTTTTTCCGCGAAGCGTCGCAGCTCATACTTTCCAAAAGGGCTTGATCCACGGATTTGGCGCTACCCGTGGAAGGGGCAGCGCTAGCAGCGATAGGGCACATCCCAAGTGGTTCCCGGCGGCAGACCGTATTGATCCGGAGCCGCCGGACCGAAAGCGCAGGAGATACCGACCGCCGCCAAAACGCGCGCAGCCACAGCCTCGGCGGCTGAAGGGGGAAATGCGCGCAGGTCGCTTTCGGGAAGGCCGACGATCACCAGTTTGTCGGAGCCGGTCCAGAACTGCGCGGCATAGGATAGTCCCTCATAATCAACCTTCACGATTGTGCCATGATCCGGCTCCGCCAACGTCTGCACCGAACTCGCAAAGAAAAATGTCAATATTGTCAGAAATATACGCATAGTCGCTTTATCCATGTCAGCCAGCAGACCCAAAATGGCATGCCGTTAACCGCAAATTTGCTGGATTTGATCGGTCTATCAAGTGTTTTCCGCCCTGCGCACTGCACAAGGTCAAGAAAGCACCCGAAGTTGGGCGGATTGGGCCGAAAGCCCGCCGCATTTGGGAACGGCACCCGCACGCTGCGGTCAAAAGCGATCAGCCCACCCTCTGCAAACGCGCACCCTTGGGTGACCCATGAACCGCGCCAGTCGCTGCTGGTAACAACACTATTTATAAATGAGGCATCAGTTTCAGAACAGCGCAGTCAGCAAGTTGCTTGGGGAATTCCGGGCTACACCGGGATCAGGAAATAGGTGATCGCAGGGAACGCCACCAATATGCCCACCCGAACCAGATCTGACGCCACGAAGGGCAACACGGCGCGATAGGTGTCGGTAATCCTCGTTTTCGGATCCATCGCGCTTATGACAAACAGGTTCATGCCGACGGGCGGGGTAATCAGGCCCACCTCGACCACGATCAGCACCAGAATCCCGAACCAGATCGCGGTCAATTCCAGATTGGCGCGCTCCAGCGCCAGCGCATTCACCCGGCGCAAGCCCAGCGCGCGAATTTGCTCACGCGTCAGTTCCGCGCCGGCGGCCAAGGTCTGCTCTATGCTTCGCAGCATGTCCGGTGCCAGTTCCACCCCCGCGCGGAACGCTTCGGCGGCCCGCATGGCGTGCAATTCGGCCATCGTGATGAAATTGAAATCCAATTCCATCATCACCGGCCAGAAGATCGGAATGGTCAGCAGGATCATTGACAGGCTGTCCATGACGCAGCCAAGGATCAGGTAAAAGCAAAGGATAATCAGCAGCACCATGAAAGGCGCATAGCCTTGCGCGCCGACGAATTCGGCAAGGCTTTGGGGCACCTGCGTCAACGCCAGAAAGCCGTTGTAGAACGCTGCCCCGAAGATGATGAAAAAGATCATCGCGCTGGACCGGGCCGTCACGATGAAGCTTTCAGCCAGCGTGGCGCGGGTCAGCCCGCCATTGACCCAAGCAATCAGCCCGGTGCCAAAGGCGCCCACGGCGGCGCCTTCTGTCGGGGTGAACCAGCCCGCATAGATACCGCCCACAACAAGACCGAAGACCAGCAATACAGGCCAGATCTTGACCAGCGCCGCCATGCGTTCCCCCCATGGCATGGGGGGGCGCAGACCGGCAGAGCCCGGGTTCACCCGCACATAGATCGAAATCACGATCACATAGCCGATGGCAGCCATAATCCCGGGGATGAATGCAGCCAGAAACAGCTTGGCAATGTTCTGTTCGGTCAGGATGGCATAGATCACCAGCACCACAGAGGGCGGGATCAGAATGCCCAGCGTGCCGCCTGCCGCCAGCGTCGCGGTAGAAAACCC
Organism: Roseibaca calidilacus; assembly: GCF_001517585.1. Lineage (NCBI taxonomy): Bacteria > Pseudomonadati > Pseudomonadota > Alphaproteobacteria > Rhodobacterales > Paracoccaceae > Roseinatronobacter > Roseibaca calidilacus. The sequence continues at coordinate 2,265,377 of NZ_FBYC01000004.1, forward strand.
GCCCGCATAGCCGTAGCGCTTCAACTCTGGCAGGGCGACACGGCTCATCGTGGCGGCGGTGGCCAGCGAGCTGCCGCAGATCGCGCCGAACCCCGCGCTGGACCCGATGGCAGCCATGGCCACCCCGCCCTTGCGGTGGCCAAGGAACCCCTCGGCGGCCTTGAACAACGCTTGGCTCATCCCGCCCAGCGTGGCGAAATGGCCCATCAGCAGAAACATGGGGATAATGCTAAGCGAGTAGCTGGCGAACGTGGTGTAGGTTTCGGTTTCCAGCCGGGCCAGCGGCACAAGCGAGCCGCCTGTCACCCAGATCAGCCCGGCAAGCCCCGTCAGGAACATGGCCAAACCAATCGGCACGCGCAGAAAGATCAGCGCCAGAAGGGCTGGAAACGACAGAATGCCGATCGTGATGTCACTCAATGTTCGGCCTCCCCGCCGTCACCGATTATTTCCTGACCGCGCAGCACTTCCAGCAAGCGCACCCAGACAATGTAAACCGCCACGACGACACCGGCCCAAGCGGCAATGCTGGACAGGGCATACGCCCACCAAACCGGCCATTCCAGCAGATAGGTGGTTTGCCCTGTGCCCATCCGCACCGATGTGGCCACCTGCAACCGCCACGCAATCAAGATCAGCGCGCCGGTCAGCGCAATTTCAATCAGCAGCCGAAGAATGCGGTTGCTGCGCGCGCTTAGAAACGCGGTGAACACATCCACCCGCGCATGACCAACGGTAAGTTGGCATAGCGGCAGAAAACAGAACAGCGCAAAAGCCATGCCCATTTCCGTAATCTCGTAATCGCCGAAAATGGGGCCAATGCCGGTGCCCAGCGCCCATGCGGCAAAGCCGGGCGCCAGCGCTTGCACGGTATCCGTGTGTAGCAGCGTATTCGCCTGCCGACCAAGGATCGACACGCAGGTCATAAGCACCAAGGCTGCCAAAGCCGTGCCGCCCAGCAGCGCCATGCCGCGTGCAAGTGCATAGATAAAACGGTGCATGCCTGAACTCTATTCCCGGTCCGTGCGCCAAGAAGGGCGCGCCGCGATGCGCGCGCCCTGCCCTTTTGTGCCAAGATCAATTCGTGGCGTCGTATTCGGCCATCAATTCGCGCGCACGGTCGATCAGCGCCTGACCGTCCTTACCGCGCTCTGCCATATCGGAAACCCAACGCTCATAGATCGGGGTGGACAGATCAACCCATTCGGACAGTTGGTCATCCGAAATGGTTATGATGTTATTGCCCATTTCATCTGCCATCTCGCGGCCCGGGGCATCATAATCCTGCTGCGTGCCGCCGGCAAAGACTGAAAACTCTAAGCCGGAATTCGCATCGATGACAGCTTTCAGGTCATCCGGCAACCCGTCATAGCGCGCCTTGTTCATGGCCAGCACGAAGGTCACGGTATACAGCATATTTCCGTCGAACTCTGTGTGGTTTTCCACCAGTTCCGGTATGCGCAACGAAGGTGCCACTTCCCACGGCATGACGGCCCCGTCGATTACCCCTTTGGACAGCGCTTCGGGCGATTGCGCAATCGGCATACCGACCGGCGTTGCCCCCAGCGTTTCCAGCAATTGCACGGTCAAGCGCGACGGGCCGCGCAGCTTCATGCCTTCCAGATCGGTAGGGGTTTCAACCGGGTCGGCAGAATGGATCACGCCGGGGCCATGCACCCAAGTTCCGATCATCTTAACATCGGAAAACTCGTCCTGCATCGATTCTTCATACATCTTCCAATAGGCATAGCTTGCCGCGCGGGCATCGCTGACCATGAACGGCAACTCGAACACCTCGGTGCTGGGAAAGCGGCCCGGTGTCAGGCCAACCACCGTCCAGATCACATCGGCCGTGCCGGACGCAGCCTGGTCATACAACTCGCCCGGCGTGCCGCCCAATTGCATGCTGGGGAAGCGGTCGATCTTGATCCGGCCATCGCTGGCGGCTTCGACATTATCCGCCCAGACGTCCAGAATATGCATCGGCACATTGGCCTGCGCCGACAGGAAATGATGCAGTCGAAGCGTGACATCCTGCGCGCTTGCGGGGGCCGCACCAAGCGTTATGGCCCCGACCACGGCACCGCCCATCAGCCCCAGCAGGGTTCTGCGATAGGTCATGTTTTCTCCTCCCATGGATAAAGTTGCATTAGCAACTATCAATTTGAAAGCACAAGACTGGCTTTCACGCCAGTGTTTTTTCGACCGATCGGTTGATTTTACGCCGACGCCACCCTCTCCCTTGCGCAGCCTGCCATGGGACGGCACTCTGTCCAAAGATTAAATTGAGGGCTGTCATGAACACGCAATCGCACAGCTTCGATACGATCCTGTCGCTTTGCCCACTGCGGTCGGGCGCCTTCATCGTGACAGTCTTTGGCGATGTCGTCCTGCCCGGCGATGGCCAGATGTGGATCGGTCATCTGATCGAACTTTGTGCCGATCTGCGCATCAGCGAAACCCTTGTGCGGACCTCTGTCTCGCGGCTGGTCACATCGGGGCAATTGGTCGGCACACGCAAGGGGCGGCGCAGCTTCTACGCCCTGTCACCCGGTGCGCGCGCCGAATTCGACCATGCGGCGCAGGTCATCTATACAGCCCCGCAAGAACGCCCGTGGCGGTTCCTGTTCTTCCCCGCAGGCCATAGCCCCGATGCGTTGCAAAAGTTGGGGATGGCCGCACTTTCACCGCAACTGGCCTTTGGCCCGGCGCGCGGGGCCGTGCCCGAAGGCGCGCTTGCCTTTACCGCCCATGCCGATGGCGCGCGCGCCGACTTGGCGGCAATGCTGGCACATGCTTATCCGCTAGAGGAATTGGCACAGGAATACCGCGCTTTTTGCACATTGGAGCAGGCGATTGCCGGCCTGCCCAAGCTAACCCCGAAAACCGCGCTGCAAGCCCGGCTGGTTCTGACCCATGCTTGGCGCCGAATCGCACTGAACGCGCCCCGGTTGCCCGCCAATCTGCTGCCAGAGGGATACCCCGAACCCACCGCGCGGGCTGCCTTCGGGCGCAGCTATCTTGCACTAACGGCTGTCGCAGAACCCCTAGAGGCCGATATTTTATCTATGGATTCCATAGCCCTAGATCAAAGACAGCGTGCATTTGCAGAGCGTCGCGCAGCGCTGTCCACGTCCGCCTGACAAAAGCGGCACAAAATGCGCATTATTTTTCTTCATTTTGTGACACGTTTCGGATAGACTGGCAGTAACGGTTGCATACCGCCTTGGGAGGGGCTGGATGACACAGGCTTTCATCTGCGACGCGCAACGCACGCCCATTGGGCGCTATGGCGGCGCCTTGTCATCCGTGCGCGCCGATGATCTGGCGGCAATCTCACTGCGGGCGCTGGTCGCGCGCAACCCGCAGGTGGATTGGGCCGCGGTGGATGACGTGATCCTTGGCTGCGCCAACCAAGCGGGCGAAGATAACCGCAACGTGGCCCGCATGGCGGCCCTGCTGGCTGACCTGCCGGTCGATGTGCCGGGCATTACCGTCAACCGACTATGCGCGTCGGGCCTTGATGCGGTGGGCATGGCCGCGCGTGCCATTCGCGCAGGCGATTGTGCGCTGATGCTGGCAGGCGGCGTCGAATCCATGAGCCGCGCGCCCTTTGTCATGCCCAAAACCGAGGCCGCATTTGCGCGCACGACTGCGGTCTATGACACCACCATCGGCTGGCGCTTCGTAAACCCCAAGATGGACGCGGCGCATGGCACACATTCCATGCCGGAAACCGCCGATCACGTGGCCGCCGAGTGGAACGTGTCGCGCGCGGACCAAGATGCGTTTGCGCTACGCTCACAAGCACGTTGGGCCGCGGCACAGAAGGCGGGGCGCTTTGTGGATGAGCTGTGCCCGGTCGAGGTGCCACAGCGCAAAGGAACCGCGCTGGTCATCGACCGCGACGAACACCCCCGCCCCGACACAAGCGCCGACGCACTGGCCAAGCTGCGCGGGATCAACGGGCCTGACCTAAGCGTCACGGCGGGCAATGCCAGCGGCGTGAATGACGGTGCGGCAGGGCTGCTATTGGCGTCAGAGGTGGCGGCAAACGCCAATGGCCTGACCCCGCGTGCCCGCGTGGTTGCCTGCGCCGCCGCCGGTGTCGCCCCGCGCGTGATGGGCATTGGCCCCGTTCCAGCAGTGCGCAAGGTGCTGGCACTGGCGGGGCTGACCATGGCCGACATGGATGTGGTTGAGTTGAACGAGGCGTTTGCCGCCCAAGCCCTCGCCGTCACGCGTGAATTAGGCCTGCCCGATGATGCGCCGCATGTGAACCCTAATGGCGGCGCAATCGCCATGGGCCACCCGCTGGGCGCATCCGGCGCGCGTATGGTGGCCACGGCCACATGGGAATTGCAACACCGCCAAGGGCGCTATGCGCTGTGCACCATGTGCGTGGGCGTGGGCCAAGGCGTGGCGCTGATATTGGAACGTGTCTGAGAGAGGAGAGCCGCGATGTATGCACAGATGGTGACATCCGAAGCGACGCAGGACGACCCCGAAAAGCTGGCCGCGTTCCAAGCGCGGATTGACGCGGGCGAAAAGATCGAACCGAAAGACTGGATGCCCGAAGGTTACCGCAAGACGCTGATCCGCCAGATCGGCCAGCACGCGCATTCCGAGATTGTCGGACAACTGCCCGAGGGCAACTGGATCACCCGCGCACCCACGCTGGAACGCAAGGCGATCCTGCTGGCCAAGGTGCAGGATGAAGCAGGCCACGGGCTATACCTGTATTGCGCCGCCGAAACGCTGGGCGTGTCGCGCGATGAACTGACCGAGGCGCTGCTGGCGGGAAAGATGAAGTATTCATCGATCTTCAACTACCCGACGCTGACGTGGGCCGATATCGGCGCAGTGGGCTGGCTGGTCGATGGCGCAGCGATCATGAATCAGGTGCCGCTGCAACGCACCAGCTTTGGCCCATATAGCCGCGCCATGATCCGCATCTGCAAGGAAGAAAGTTTTCACCAGCGCCAAGGCTTTGACATCATGCGCAAAATGGTAACCGGCACCAAGGCGCAACGCCGCATGGCGCAAGATGCGCTGAACCGCTTTTGGTATCCCAGCCTGATGATGTTCGGCCCTTCGGACAAGGACAGCGTGCATTCCGCGCAAAGCATGGCGTGGAAGATTAAAATGAACACCAATGACGAACTGCGGCAGAAATTCGTCGATCAAACCGTGCCGCAGGCCGAATATCTGGGCCTGACCGTGCCCGACCCTGACCTGCGCTGGAACGACGCCAAGGGTGGTTATGATTTCAGCGAACCCGATTGGTCCGAGTTCTTCGAGGTGCTGAAAGGCAATGGCCCCTGCAACGCCGAGCGTTTGGCCGCGCGGCAAAAGGCATGGGATGACGGCGCGTGGGTGCGCGAGGGGTTGATGGCGCATGCCGCCAAACGCCGCGCGGCACCCGTGGCCGCCGAATGAACAGGGGGCTTTGCCCCCTACGGCCTGCGGCCTACCCCCAGGATATTTTTGCAAGGATGAAAGGGTAAAGCGATGTCTTCGGAATGGCCCTTGTGGGAGATTTTCATTCGCGGCCAGCACGGGCTGAACCATCGCCATGTTGGCAGCCTGCATGCGCCCGACGCAGAACTGGCCATGCGCCACGCGCGCGATGTGTATACGCGGCGCAATGAGGGGGTGAGCATCTGGGTGGTGCCGTCCTCGGCCATCACGGCATCCAGCCCGTCCGAGAAAGGCCCGATGTTCGAGCCGTCGCAGGACAAGGTCTACCGCCACCCCAGCTTTTTCGACATCCCCGACGAGATCGGGCATATGTGATGGGCGCGGTGGTGGATCTGGACGCGGCCTTGGTCGAGGGGCTGTGCCGCATGGGCGACAGCACGTTGGTGCTGGGGCACCGGGTGTCGGAATGGTGCGGCCATGCGCCGGTGTTGGAAGAAGATATCGCGCTGGCCAATACCGCGCTGGACCTGATCGGTCAGACGCAGATGTGGCTGGGTCTGGCGGGCAAGGTTGAGGGGCGCGGGCGCAGCGCCGATGATCTGGCCTTTCATCGCGATGTCTGGGAATTTCGGAACTTGCTGTTGGTCGAGCGCCCGAATGGCGATTTTGGCCACACGCTGATGCGACAATTCCTGTTCGATGCCTGGCACCAGCCAATGCTGGCGGGGCTGGCGCAATCGGGGGACACGCGTGTGGCAGAGATTGCCGCCAAGGCTGGCAAAGAGGTGGCCTATCATCTGGAACGCTCGGCCGATCTGGTGATCCGGCTGGGCGACGGGACCGATGAAAGCCGCAACCGGATGCAAGCCGCGCTGGACACGCTTTGGCCCTACACGGGCGAGATGGTGACCCCAGACGCAACCGATATGGCACTGGCAGAGGCGGGGATCATGCCCGATCTGGCGGGTTTGCGCGCCACTTGGGACGCGCTTGTGCACGACGTGCTGGCTGAAGCGACGCTGGGCATTCCCGACAGCAGCTTCATGCAGAAGGGCGGCAAGCAGGGCCAGCATTCGGAACATCTGGGACATATGCTGGCGACCATGCAATTTCTGCCCCGCGCCTACCCGGACGCAACATGGTAGATGCTGCGCAAATCTGGGCGTGGCTGGCAGAGGTGCCGGACCCCGAGATACCGGTGATTTCCGTCACCGACTTGGGCATCGTGCGCAAGGTGACGCTGGAAGGCGACGCAGTCATTGTGACCGTTACGCCGACCTATTCGGGCTGCCCCGCGACGGCGGTCATCAATTTCGAGATTGAGCGCGCCTTGCGCGAGAAGGGTGTGGCACAAGTGCGGGTGCAGCAGCGCTTGTCACCGCCATGGACCACCGACTGGCTGACAGAGGCCGCGCGCGACAAGCTGCGCGCCTATGGGATTGCCCCGCCGGTGGACGGCACCGGGGCCACGGGCGTGGTGGCGGGGCGGGTGAAGCGGTTGACCGGCGCGGGTGTGGTCGTGGCCTGTCCGCGCTGCGGGTCCGCGCAGACGCAGAAGGTCAGCCAACACGGATCCACCCCCTGCAAGGCGGCCTATCAGTGCCGCGACTGTCTGGAACCGTTCGACTATTTCAAATGTATCTGAGGGCCCACGCATGAGCCGTTTCCACCCCCTGACCGTGACAGAGGTCGCCCGTGACACAAGCGACAGCGTGGTTGTGACCTTGCGGCCAGAGGATGCAGGCGCGTTCCAGTTCATTCAGGGCCAATACCTGACCTTTCGGCGCGATTTCGGCGGGCAGGAAGTGCGACGCTCCTATTCTATCTGTGCGGGGCTGGATGATGGCGCGCTGCGCGTGGGCATAAAGCGGGTCGCGGGCGGCGCGTTCAGCACTTGGGCCAATACGGATTTGAAACCGGGCGATGTGCTGGACGCGATGCCGCCGCAAGGCACGTTTCACACGCCGCTCGCGCCCGATGCGGCGCGCCATTACCTGATGTTCGCCGCCGGGTCGGGCATCACGCCTATCCTGTCCATCATCCGCACCGTGCTGGCGCGAGAACCGAAATCCCGTGTCACGCTGGTTTATGCCAATCGGCGCATCGCCTCTATCATGTTCCGGGGCGAGTTGGACGATCTGAAAGACCAATATCTCAGCCGCCTGTCGGTGCTGCATGTGCTGGGACAGGATGCGCAAGAAATTGACCTGTTCACCGGGCGGCTGGATACGGCCAAGCTGGAACGCCTGTTCACGCAATGGATTGATCTGAAAAGCGTGCATTCCGCCTTCATCTGCGGGCCAGAGGCGCTGATGCAGACCATCGCGGCATCGCTGCGCGGGCACGGGTTGACGGACGATCAGATCAAATACGAGCTGTTCGGCGCGGCGCAACCGGGCCGCGCTGCGCAGTGCGCGGTGGCCGCGTCCGATGCTACGGGCAAGACCTGCGCGCTGTCGGTCATCTTGGACGGAACAACACGCAGCATCGACATGCCGATGGATGGCACAACCGTGCTGGAGGCCGCACTTGGCGCAAAACTGGACGCGCCCTTTTCCTGCACGGCGGGGGTCTGTTCCACCTGCCGCGCCAAGGTGATGGAAGGCGCGGCAGAGATGGCCGTGAACCACGCGCTGGAAGATTACGAAGTGCGCGCAGGCTATGTGCTGACCTGCCAATGCACGCCGATCAGTGACCGGCTGGTCATAAGCTACGATACCTGAAAGGAACCGCCATGCTGGATGCACGCCAACCGAAGCGGCTGCAAAGCTACCTCTGCGGCGCATGGCGCGACGGGCGCGGGGCATATAAGCCGCTTTTGGATGCCGCGACGGGCGCGGTGGTCGCGGAAATTGATGCGACCGGCTTGGACATGGCAGAGGCGCTGGACCATGGCCGCCGCGCCGGTGCCCGCTTGCGCGCGATGACCGTGCATGAGCGCGCGCTGATGCTGAAAGCGGTCGGTTTGGCACTGCTGGAGCAGAAGGACGATTTCCACGCCCTGTCGCTGGCCACAGGGGCCACGCCGAAGGATGGCTGGATCGACATTGACGGCGGCATCGGGACGCTGCTGAACTATGCCTCGAAAGCGCGGCGGGACTTGCCCAATACCCGTGTGCTGACCGATGGGGCTGTCGAAAGTTTGTCGCAGGACCACAGCTTTTCCGCCCGCCATATCCTGACACCCCTGCGCGGGGTGGCGGTGCATATCAACGCGTTCAATTTCCCGGTCTGGGGAATGCTGGAAAAGCTGGCACCGAACCTGCTGGCCGGGATGCCTGCCATCGTGAAGCCCGCCAGCCAAACCGCGTATCTGACCGAATTGGTGGTGCGGCGCATTCTGGCCACAGGGCTGCTCCCAGAGGGCACGCTGCAACTGGTGTGCGGCAGCATTGGCGACCTGCTGGACCATGTGACGGGGCAGGATGTTGTTACCTTTACCGGGTCGGCGGCCACGGGGCAGATGCTGAAAGCGCATCCTGCGATCATCGGCAATTCCACCCGCTTCACGATGGAGGCCGACAGTCTGAATGCCTGCATTCTGGGACCGGATGCCGCGCCGGGTAGCCCCGAATTTGACCTGTTCATCCGCGAGGTGATGCGCGAGACGACCGCCAAAGCCGGGCAGAAATGCACCGCCATTCGCCGGGTGCTGGTGCCGCGCGCGGCTGCGGGCGCGGTGCGCGACGCGCTGGCCGCGCGCATGGCGAAGGTCGTGGTCGGCCTGCCCGGCGACACCTCCACGCAGATGGGCGCGCTGGCAAGTCTGGCGCAGCGCGATGATGTACGCGCGGCAATCGCGCGGCTGCAAGCGGGGGCAGAGATTATCGCGGGCACCCCCGACACAGTGCGCGTCACGTCGGGCGATGCCGAGCGCGGGGCGTTTCTGAACCCGGTTCTACTTTATGCGGATGATCTCTTGGGCGCGAAGGCCGTGCACGAGGTCGAAGCCTTCGGTCCGGTCGCCACACTGCTGCCCTATGACGACCCGGCGCAGGCGGTGGAGATCGCCGCACTTGGCAAAGGCTCGCTGGTGTCGTCGCTGTTCACCAATGCGCCAGAGGTCGCCGAAGAGATCGTGCTGGGCCTTGCCCCTTTCCACGGTCGGGTGATGATCGGCAACCGCGACAGCGCGAAATCCTCCACCGGCCACGGCTCGCCCTTGCCGATGCTGGTGCATGGCGGGCCAGGGCGTGCGGGCGGCGGCGAGGAATTGGGGGGCATGCGCGGCCTGCATCATTACATGCAGCGCAGCGCCGTGCAGGGCACGCCGCGCCTGCTGACCGCCGTGACGGGCGAATGGATGCAAGGGGCAGAGACCCGCGCGGACACGCACCCGTTCCGCAAATCCTTGGCAGAGCTACGGCTTGGCGACCAGATTGTGACCGCGCGGCGCGAGATCACGCTGGCCGACATTGAACATTTCGCCGCCTTCACCGGCGACACCTTCTACGCCCATATGGATGAGGACGCCGCCCGCGCAAACCCGTTCTTTGACGGCCGCGTGGCGCATGGATACCTGATCGTGTCTTTCGCGGCTGGGCTATTCGTGCAGCCCGATCCCGGCCCGGTTCTGGCCAATTACGGCATCGACAACCTGCGGTTCCTGACGCCAGTTTACCCCGGCGACACGCTTGGCGTGGTGCTGACCTGCAAGGCCATCAACCCGCGCGCCGATGGCGCTTATGGAGAGGTCCGCTGGGATTGCGAGGTATCCAAGCAAGATGGAAGTCTTGTCGCGCAATATGACGTGCTGACCATGGTGGCGATGGACTGGGCCGGTTAAGCGGCGCGCTGCACCGCTGGCAGGTCCAGCCACAGCCTGCCCCCATCATAGCCGCCGCGCACCCGAAAATCGGGGCGGCGCAATTCGGGAAACTCGCCTTCCCAATCGCGGAAGCGGTCTTGCGACACCACGCGCCCGCCATAATCGCGCGCCGCGCGCAGGATCATCGGGCAGGCGGGTTCGCCCTTGGGCACAACCATGACCTGTTCGTGCGGCAAGCCAAGACGTTTCGCCAGCTTGTAGTGGTTGCGATAGCGCCCTTCCAGCTTGTAGCCCACATTGGCATCGAACACGACACCGGGGGTATAGCCTTGTGCCTTCAGACTGGCGATCACCTCGCGCACGGGTTCGATATTGGGGGTATTGTCGCGCCAATGCATAACATTGGACCCGTCGACAAGAATGAATCGGGCCGCGCGCGTGGGTTTGTGTCGCCCCCGGCGCGCCAGAAGCGCCGCGCCAAGCAGGACCAAAAGAACAAGAAAGAAGATCTCTGGCCAATAGGCCAAGATCAGGCTGACAATTTCTGGCAAAGACATAATGGCATGAAGTTGTTCAATCTGAGATTGCACAAAGCTAGGGCACAATCGTGGCGAATTTATGCCCGGCCCGGCGTCGTAGACAGCAATCGCGGATCCACCCCGATACGGTCCAGCGCGGCATTCCACAGCCGATCAGCGGCGATGCCATAAAGCAACCCCGCATCGGCGCGGCATGTCAGCCAGCCGCCAGCGCGCAATTCGCTTTCCAACTGGCCCGGCCCCCAACCGGCATAGCCCAAGGCCAGCCGCACTTCGGCAGGTCCCTGCCCGCGCGCGATCTGGGCCAGAATATCCAAAGATGTGCTGAGTGCGGCGAAATCTGTCACCCCAAGGCTGGGATCGGCGGCATACACATCGGGCGTGTGCAGCACGAACCCCCGAGAGCTTTCGACAGGGCCGCCGAAATAGACCGGGTCATCGGCCTGCGCGGGCGGATCGCCCAAGCCGCTATACGCGCCCTGCACCGGAATATCCAAGGTTTGCAGCAGCGTCCCGAAAGTCAGATCGGGCAAGGGCTTGTTCACGATCAACCCCATCGCACCTTCGTCGGAATGCGCGCATAGGAAAACAACCGAATGCGCGAAACGCGGGTCGGGCATACCCGGCATGGCAATCAGCAAATGTCCCCTCAGGGTTTCAGCTTGGCTCATGCGGACAGGATGCCCCAGCAAAACGGCAGTTGCAAAGCCTCTGTTGCCGCGCGGTTGCCGGCAAACGCCGCTCTCGCCATTTTGTGACTTTCAATCCGCCGCCAGACCGGGGATGACAATCTCATGCTTACTTTGCGAAACATAACCGGCCTTGCCCTGTGCGCCGCGCTTTGGGCGACCGCCCCCGCCACGGCGCAAACGCTCCGCCCGTCCGATATTGTCGCGGGCGAAATTCGGCAGGGCTGGCGCACCGAGGATGGCACGATCATGGCCGCGTTGCATCTGCGGCTGGCGCGGAACTGGATCACCTATTGGCGGCATCCCGGCGAAAGCGGCATTCCGCCGCGTCTGGATTTGTCAGGGTCGGACAACTTGGCCGGTGCACGGCTGCATTGGCCCGCGCCGCGCCTGTTTACCAAAGCTGGCTACCTGAGCATTGGATACGCAGATGAGCTTGTCTTGCCGCTGGAACTGACACCGGCGCGCAGGGGCCAGCCCATTGGCCTGCGCATGGCGCTTAGCATCGGGGTGTGTGATGATGTCTGCATTCCGGTAGACATGGATTTCGCGGTCGCGCTGGATGGGCGCGGCGGGCCGGATCGCGCCATTCGGCAAGCGTTGGCGCGTCAGCCTGCAAGCGCGCGCGCGGCCGGTCTGTCCGACCTGAGTTGCGAGTTCCAACCCGCGCGCAAGGGCATGCATCTGACCGCGCGTTGGACCATCCCGCAGCAGCCCGGTGACGAATTCATCCTGCTGGAAATGCCGGACAGTGCATGGCGGGTGCAAACCATGCCCACAACCCGCGCGGGCGGGCAATTGTCAGGGCAGGCCATGCTGCACGCCCGCAAAGGACAGGTCGCCGCCATTGACCGCAGCGCCATTCGGATGACGCTTATCACCCAAGACGGCACGTTCGAACATCAGGGCTGTTCGCTGACCCGCTGAGCGCGGCGCTCTGCCAGCAGGACCGCAACTGCGCCTGCCACCCAGACCACCGCCAACAGCCCAGCCGCCCCACCAATGGCCAGAACAAGGGCCGTGCGCAGCGGGTCGCCCCATCCGGACAGCCCGGACAGCAGACTCGGCAGCGCACCGCTCCAGATGGTCCAGCCCAGTGTAACCGCCAGCCAGCCCATGACCCCCAGCGCCGCCACCCTTGGAAACTGGCCGATGCCGCCTTGCGGCTGTGTCAGTGCGCGCGACAGCGAGGTGAACAGCCGCCGCACATCATGCCCGATGGCCAGTAGCGCGGGCACCAGCAGCAGCACAATCACCATGCCAAAGCCAAGCCCGTAGACCAGCGTGATAACGGTCGGCTTCAGGAATGCCGCTTGGGTCGATGCCTCGAACAAGAGCGGCATCAACCCCAGAACTGTCGTCAGCGTGGTCAGGATAACCGGGCGCAAGCGGTCGCAAGCGGCGTCGATGATGGACGGAATCAGCCCACGGTCGCGGGCGTATTGGTCCACCGTCGTCACCAACACGATGGAATCGTTGATGATGATCCCCGCCATGCCCATGATCCCCACGATAGAGAACATCGACATGGCCATGTCCCATGACATATGCCCATAGATCACCCCGATCAGGCCAAAGGGGATGACCGCCATCACCACAAAAGGCCGCATCCAGCTGGAAAAGACCCATGCCAGTGTCAGGTAGATCAGGATCAGGCACAGCCCCAAGCCGATAGCGGCATCGGTCAGGAATTCGCGTTCCTGTTCGGCCTGTCCCGACAGCCGCGTGGCAATCCCGAAATCGGCTTCCAGAGCGGGCAGGATCTGGTTTTGCAGCGCCAAGGTCACTTCGCGCGCGCGGGCCGGGTCATCTTCGGACAGATCGCCCGAGACGGTCACAACACGCGCCCCGTTTTCACGCAGAACGCGGCTGAAACCCTGCCGTTCCGTGACCGACACAATGTCCCCCAGCAGCACATAATTGCCACTGGGCGAGCGCATTTGCATACTGTCCAGAAAATCGGCGGCGCGTTCGGTCTCTGGCAGTTCCACGCGCACACGGCCCGTGCGCAGACCGTCCGGGAAGGTCGCGGCTTCTATTCCCGTCAGCCGATTGCGCAACTCGCGCGCAAGGCTGTCTATCGTAAAGCCCAGCGCCTGGCCCTGCGGTGTCAGTTCCAGCACCAATTCGGGCTTGTCATAGGGTAGATTGTCATCAAGCCCGGTAATCTCGGGGTATGGCGCAAGTGCGGCGCGCAGCGCTTCGGACGCCGCTTTCAACGTTTCCGCGTCGCCCCCCGTCAGGTCCACCGACACCCCGTCGCCACCGGGGCCAGAGCCCCATGAGCGGAAGCTGAATTCCTCTAGCTGCGGATGGCGCGTGACCATGTCTTGCAGCTGTGATGCAAAGGCAAAGCTGGTAATCGGGCGCAGATCGGCATCGACAAGGTCGATAGAGATACCGCCCAGCAGGTCACCATCCTTGTTTTCGGCACTGGCCAGCGGACGGCCTGCATTGCCACCCACTTCGACCATGGCGAAGGTGATCGGGTTAATGCCGCTTTCGTCCTCTATCTGCGCGGCCAGTTCATCCGACGCACGCTGCAATTCGCGCAACATCTCTATCGTGTCGTCGCGGGTCGCGCCGTCATTCATGACGATATTGCCGGTAATCGACCCCTGTTCCGGCGGGTTGAAGAACCGAAACGGCAAGTCCCCCCGCACCAGATGGGCCGCTTGCACCGCCAAAAGCGCGACCAACCCGGCCAGCACCGGGTAGCGCGCCAGCACGACCAGTTGCATCAGCGGGCGGAAGGCGTTTTCGCGCATCCACCGAAAGCCTTTGTTGACCTGCCGCGACGGCCAGTCATACCAGCTTTCCTTCAACCCTGCGGCGATGGAGTGCGCCATATGGTTGGGCAGGATCAGAAAACACTCGACCAAGGACGCCAGCAGCACCGCGATCACGGTTAGCGGAATATCGGCAATCAGCGTGCCGAAACGCCCCCCCACAAGAATAAGCGCGCCAAAGGCCAGAACCGTGGTGACGGTGGCTGCAAAAACCGGCTGCGCCATGCGGGTTGCTGCGTTTTCCGCTGCCTGCGCCGGGGTTTCACCCAGCTCGCGCGCGCGGTAATCGGCGTGTTCGCCCACCACGATGGCGTCATCCACCACAATCCCCAGCGTGATGATAAGCGCGAAAAGCGAGATCATGTTGAAGCTGAGGCCCAGCATATACATGACCGCAATCGCCGCCATCATGGCCGCGGGAATGCCTGCCGCCACCCAGAACGCGGTGCGCGCGTTCAAAAACAGGAACAACAGCACCACGACAAGACCAAGACCCATCACCGCGTTGCTGACCAACAGGTTGATCCGGCCAGAGATGAACTCTGCCCGGGTAGAGACCAGTTCTATGCTGGTGCCTTCGGGCAAGGTGCGGTTCATCTGCTCGGCGATTTCCGCGACCTGCGCCTGAATGGCAATCGCGTCACCTTGTTGCGAGCGGTCCACCCGCAGCGTGATTGCGGGGTCGGGGCCAACGAAAAAGGCGCGGTCGCGGCTGATATCGCTTTTTTCCACGCGGGCAATATCGCCCACGGTCAGCACGGACCCGTCGGGCCGCGTGCGCAAGGCGACCTCTGCGATTTCTGTCGCAGAGCGGCGCTCAACCCCGGTGCGCACCCGCGCGGCCCCAGAGGCCACGTCGCCGGTCGGATCGGTGCTGACGGTTTCGGCAATCGCCTGCGAGATTTCGGCCATCGTCACGTCATGTTCGATCAGGTTGCGGCTGGGCACCTCGACCATCACTTCGGCACTGGCCACGCCGCGCACTGTGGTGCGGGTAATCCCGGCGTCATACAGCCGGGCCGCGAATTCGTCGGCAAAGCGGGCAAGCTGCTCGGTGGCCACAGGGCCGCTGACCACCACATTCGTTACGCGATCCGACCAGTTGGACCGGCGTGTTTGCGGGTCTTCCACATCTTCGGGCAGGTTCGAGATTGCATCAATCGCATCCTGCACGTCATTATTCGCGCGCGACATGTCCCAGCCGGTTTCAAACTCCAGCGTGAAACTGGCACGGCCTTCGCGCGATTCGGCGCTGACCTCTGTCACGCCCTCGACCGCTTGCAAAGCCGGGCTGACAAGTTCCACCACGGCGCGGTCGATATCTTCGGCCCCGGCACCGGGCCACGGGATATCGACACGGATGTTGTCGACCACCACATCGGGGAAGAACTGCGCGCGCATCTGCGGAATCGCGGCCAGCCCCAGCACGATCATGATAACCAGCAGCAGGTTGGCGGCGGTCTTGTGCCGGGTAAAATAGCGGAAAATGCCGATCGCCCGAACCGACAGGCGCTGACGATGGGAAGTTTTCTCTGCGCTCATGGTTTATCCCCCACGGCGGGCAGCGCCGCTTTCCAGCCGTTCCAGTGTTTGCGCGGGCACGCTGTCTTGCGACAACTGGGTAATCAGCCGCGCGCGCACCTGTTCGGGCATCCGCGTGTTGCCTTCGACCTGCGCAATCAGGCGCGCCCGGCGTTCGGGGTCCAGAGTGACCATGTTCGGCTCGTCTGGCTGCAACTGCCCGTCAGCGTCTTGCCGCAAGGGGCGCACCAGAATGCCCGCGCCCAGCATCGGGCCGACCTCGCGGACAACCTCTAGCCCGGCAAGCGCGCTGGCCTCGACGATCACGTCGTCGCCTTGACGGCGCAAAACCGTGGCGGGCCGGGCGCTCAGGCGGTTGTCGTCGTCAATCACCAACACCTCTCCGCCGACCGTGATGGCGCTGGCCGGAAGCAGCGCGACATCGTCCAGCGCAGGTTCGGACAGGCGCACCGTCACGAAATCGCCGGGGCGAAAGCCGCGCGGATTGGCCAGTTCCACGAAAACCTCGCGCCCGCTTTGGCCGGTGGTCACCGTGGCAGAGGCGCGCACCAAGCGACCGGGCGATGTTATTTCATACCCTGCCACTTCCAGTGCGATCCGCGCGTCAGCATCGCGCAAACGCCCGTCATCGTCGATCAGGCGCAGGTATTGCGCGGTCGACACGCGCACGGACACTTCCAAGGCCTCTGGGTCGATAATTCGGGCAAGTTGTTCGCTGGTGTTCACAAGCCGCCCTTCAACCAGTGAAACATCGGCCAAGGTGCCGGAAATACCCGCGCGAACGGTCGTGTCGGCCAAACGGCGTTCGGCCTCTGACACAGTAATCTTCTGGCGGTCCAAGGCCGTGCGCGCCTGATCGACGCGCGCTTCGGCGCTGGCCTGCGCCTGTTTGCGGCCCACCAAAGATTGGCGGGCAGAGGCGACAGCCAATTCTGCTTCTTCCAGCGCAGCTTCGGTGGTCACGCCGCGTTCGGTCAGGTCCAAGCGCCGCGCCAGCGCGCGCGCGCGCAGATCAAACTGTGCTTGGGTGGCTGCGACATCCTCTGCCGCAAGGGTCAGGGCGCGTTCGGCCTCTCGCAGCTCGGCATCAGCGCGGGCCAGATCGCTTTGGGCCAAGGCCAGTTCGGCTTCGGCATCTGCCGGGTCCACGCGGAACAGCATCTGTCCGGCCTGCACTTCTGCCCCGTCCTCGACGCCATCACCCAGTTCTATGATTCGCCCGCCAACGGGCGCGCGCAATTCCAGCGTGCGTTGACTGCGCACTTCGCCGAAAGCGGACAAGACAGGCTGCACCTGCCCCGGTGACACCGTCACGGCGCGCACGGTGAACACCCGTTCGCGCGCTTCGCCCCCGCGCCCGCCAGAGTCCTCTGCCCGGCTTTGAATGGCGCCGACCAAGGTTGCCCCGGCATAGGCCAAGGCCGAAACCGACACAGCGGCCAAGAACAAGCCCAAAAGGCTACGGGTCAGAAAACGCATGGCTACTCCAAGTTGGCTACACCCTTTACGCGCCGCGCGCGCAGATGGTTCAACCTGCTATAACGCCGCAGCCGGTCATTTCCGTCGCAAATGTTCGTCCAGACGGGGAAATATCTCGACAAAGTTACAGGGGCGGTGGCGATAATCGAATTGTTTGGACAGAATTTCGTCCCAAGCATCCTTGCAGGCCCCCGGCGATCCGGGCAGCGCGAACAGGTAAGTTCCCTGCGCAACGCCCGCACAAGCGCGCGACTGGATGGCCGATGTGCCGATCTTCTGCATGGAAACGATGGTAAACACCGTGCCAAACGCCTCGATTTCCTTCTCATAGACATCGCGGTGGGCTTCGACCGTCACGTCCCGCCCCGTCAGCCCGGTGCCGCCGGTGGTCAGGATGGCATCAATCCCGTCATCCGCGCACCAGTCGCGCAGTTTGGCCGCAATCTGGTCGCGTTCATCGCGGACAATGTCGCGCGCGGCCAGCAGATGGCCCGCCGCGTCAATGCGCCCGGCCAGCACGTCGCCCGATTTGTCATCGGCCAGCGCCCGCGTGTCGGACACGGTCAGCACGGCGAAACGCACAGGCATGAAGGGTTTTTCGGGGTCGATGCGGCTCATGGCAGTTCTCTCAGCTTGGCTTGCAGGGATAAAAGGTCGGCCCAAGCGTCGCGTTTGGCCGCCGGGTTGCGCAGCAGGTAGGCAGGGTGCAGCATCGGGATGGTCGGACGCCCCAGAACGCTTGTCCACTCCCCCCGCTCTTTGGTGATGCGCACGTCACGTTCCAGCAAAGTGCTGGCGGAAATGCGGCCCATCAAGATCAGGATGTCGGGGTCCGCCAATTCGATATGGCGCAGCACGAAAGGCCGCATCATCGCGCGTTCTTCGGTCGAGGGGTCGCGGTTCTGCGGCGGACGCCATGGCAGGATATTGGTGATATAAAGCGCCTTTTTCGGGTCCGGCTGGTCGCGGCGCTGGCCAATTGCGGCGAACATGCGGTCCAGCATCTGCCCCGCATCGCCCACAAAGGGCTTTCCGACACGGTCCTCTTCGCGGCCCGGCGCTTCGCCCACGATCATCACGCGCGCCCCGCGCATCCCATCGCTGAACACAAGGTTGCGCGCCCCGCGCTTCAACTCGCAATGTTCGAACGCGGCCATCGCGGCTTGCAGCGCATCCAGATCATGCGCTGCCTGCGCCATGGTTTGCGCATCCGCCACCGGGTCTGGCTGCGGGGCCTCTGCCAGCGGGGCTGCCGCGACCGGGGCAGGTTTGGGCTTTTCCAGCTTGGCGGGCAGGTCATACCGGTTAACCGGCGCATCGCAAATCGCATCGGTTGCGCCAAGCTCTGCCTGCCACGCCAGATAGGCGCGCGCCAGATGCCAGTCGTCTTGCCATGCCGATTCCATGCGCAACAGGTAGCGCGCCCGCGCGCCAAGGGAAAGCACGCGGTTTACCCTTGCCGCATGGGGGCTGGGTTTCTATACCCGTGGCGCTGTCCCATTGCGCGAGTGGCCCATGACATTTACCCAAGATCACCTTCTGGGCATTGAACATCTGCACCCGGTCGAGATTACGACTATTCTTGATCTGGCGCAGGACTATGTCGCGCTGAACCGCAGCGCCGAAAAGCATGGCCGCGCGCTAGAAGGCATGACCCAGATCAACATGTTCTTCGAGAATTCGACCCGCACACAAGCCAGCTTTGAATTGGCGGGCAAGCGTCTGGGTGCGGATGTGATGAATATGTCCATGGCGCAATCCAGCCTGAAAAAGGGCGAAACGCTGATCGACACCGCGCTGACGCTGAACGCCATGCACCCGGACCTTCTGGTGGTGCGCCATGGCAATTCCGGCGCGGTGGACCTGCTGGCGCAAAAGGTGAATTGCGCGGTGCTGAACGCGGGCGACGGCAAGCATGAACACCCCACGCAGGCGCTGCTGGATGCGCTGACCATTCGCCGCGCCAAGGGGCGGCTGCACCGGCTGACCGTGGCAATCTGCGGCGACATTGCCCATAGCCGGGTCGCGCGTTCGAATCTGATCTTGCTGGGCAAGATGGAAAACCGCGTGCGCCTTGTCGGCCCCGGCACCCTGATGCCAAAAGGGGTCGAGGAATTTGGCGTCGAGGTGTTCGACGACATGAAAGCCGGGCTTGAAGGCGCCGATGTGGTGATGATGCTGCGCCTGCAACGCGAGCGGATGGATGGGGGCTTCGTGCCGTCAGAGCGCGAGTATTTCCACCGCTACGGGTTGGACGCGGAAAAGCTGGCCTATGCCAAGCCCGACGCGATTGTCATGCATCCCGGCCCGATGAACCGGGGCGTGGAAATTGACGGCGCGATTGCCGATGACATCAACCGTTCTGTCATTCAGGAACAGGTGGAAATGGGCGTCGCGGTGCGCATGGCGGCGATGGACCTGCTGGCGCAGAACTTGCGCCGCCGCCGCGAACGCGACCGATTGCGGAGGATCGGCCATGAATGAGCAGATCGAAACCCGTCCCGACACCGACGACATTCCGCTGGAACCGGGCGAGAAACTGCTGCGCGAAATTCGGTCGGACAAAGGCCGCTACTGGCGCGATCATGGTGTGCTGGGCGTGCTGGGCATGGTCGGCGCGGGCGTGGTGCTTTGGGCCATCGGGTCGCCCTATGCCGCGATTGGCGCGCTGGGGGCGGTGCTGGCGCTGGCTGTGCGGGGCGCGTGGCTGTATACCGAGCAGATGAAATTCCGCTGGCGGCTGACCAATATGCGGCTGATCGGGCCGGGCGGGCGCAGTGTTTATCTGCTGGAACTGGACAAGGTGCGCCGCCTGATGGGCGATATTCAGGTTATCACCAAGGCGGGTGACAAATACCTGATAAAGCATATCGACCGCGCCGATCAGGTTGTGGCGGATATAGAAGCCGCGCGCCTGAAACGCTCCAAGCGCAAGGGAGTGTAAGCCGTGACGCAGATCACCCTGCACCCCGGAGAGCAGCTTGTCGCACGGGTGCCGCAGGACCGTGAAATCGCGATCCTGTTCGAAGCGCTAATGGCCAGCCTAGGGCTGATGGCGCTGACCGCCGGTTTTCTTGTATTCGATACCGTGCAGGGCAATGTGAAAGAAGGCTCTTCCATCGGCACGCTGGTGACGCTGGGCTTTCTGTTCGGCCCGATTGCCGCGCAACGGCTGATGCGGCCCATGCCGGTTTACTGGCTGACCGACCGCCGCCTTGTGCTGGACCAGAACACAGAGGTCGCGCTGTCGGACATTCGCCGTATCCGCGTCTGGCTGACAGGGCTAAACCTGCGCACCGACCGCCAAAGCTATGCGATCAACATGTTGGCCAACCCCACTGCCGTGGCCGCCCTGTTGCGCGACACGATTGCTAGATAAGGAAAACTGCTGATGCTGTGGTTTCACAATGCAAGGCTGATCGACCCAGAGGCCGGGACCGACACGCTTGGCGCGCTGCTGGTGCAGGGCGGTGCGATCATGGAACGCGACGGCCCCTGCCCCAAGGGCGCGCAAGCGGTCGATTGCGGCGGCAAATGCCTTGCCCCCGGCATTGTGGATATGGGTGTGCAGGTGGGCGAACCGGGCGCGCAGCACAAGGAATCGTTGCGCACTGCCGGGCTGGCGGCCGCGCGCGGGGGCGTGACAACCATCGTCATGCGCCCCGACACTGACCCCGCGATCGACACGCCCGAAGTGCTGGAATACATCACCCGCCGCGCGACCGCGCGCACGCCGGTAAACATCCGCGCCATGGCCGCGCTGACCCGCGACCGCGCGGGGCGCGAAATGGCCGAAATCAGCTTTCTGCTGGATGCCGGTGCCGTGGCCTTCACCGATGGCGACCGCGTCAGCACCGACACCAAGGTTCTGTCGCGCTGCATGGCCTATGCGCGCGGGCTTGGCGCGCTGGTCATCGGCCACCCGCAAGACCCCGGCCTGTCGAAAGGCGCTTGCGCCACCTCTGGCAAATTCGCGTCGCTGCGCGGGTTGCCAGCCGTGTCGCCCATGGCAGAACGCATGGGGTTCGACCGCGACATGGGTTTGGTGGAAATGACCGGCGTGCGCTACCATGCCGACCAGATCACATCCGCACGCACCTTGCCTGCATTGACCCGCGCGAAAGCGAACGGGCTGGATGTGACGGCGGGCATTTCCATTCACCACCTGACGTTGAACGAACTGGATGTCGGCAGCTACCGCAGCTTTTTCAAATTCACCCCGCCGCTGCGGTCAGAGGACGACCGCCGCGCCATGGTGCAAGCGGTGGCCGAGGGGTTGATTGACGTGATCTGCTCCATGCACACCCCGCAAGACGAGGAATCCAAACGCCTGCCATTTGAAGAGGCGGCGTCCGGCGCGGTGGGTCTGGAAACCCTGCTGCCCGCCGCGATGCGGCTGTATCATTCCGAAGGGCTTGACCTGCCCACCATCTGGCGCGCGCTGTCGCTGAACCCGGCGCGGCGGCTGGGTCTGGCCGGTGGCAGGCTATCCGCTGGTGCGCCCGCTGACCTTGTCCTGTTCGACCCGGATGCGCCCTTTGTGCTGGACCGCTTCACTCTGGCGTCGAAATCCAAGAACACGCCCTATGACGGTGCCCGGATGGAAGGGCGCGTGCTGGCGACCTATGTGGGCGGCGCTTGTGTGTTTGATGCCGCAGAGGTGCCGGCATGATCCCCGAACTGGTGACACCACTTTGGCTGCTGGGGCTTGTCGGGCTGGCCGCTTACGCGCTGGGGTCCATCCCGTTTGGCGTGGTCATCGCGCGGGTCATGGGCCTTGGCGATTTGCGCGCCATCGGCTCGGGCAATATCGGCGCGACCAATGTTATGCGCACCGGCAACAAAGCCGCTGGCGTTGCCACCTTCGTGCTGGACGCCGCGAAAGGGGCCGTCGCCGCGTTGCTGGCCGGCTGGCTGATCGGGCCGGATGCCGCACAGGTTGCAGCCCTTGCGGCCTTTATCGGCCATCTTTACCCGGTTTATCTTGGGTTCAAGGGCGGCAAGGGTGTTGCCACTTTCATCGGCATCACGCTGGCGCTGGCCTGGCCCGTGGGGTTGGCCACTTGCGCCACATGGCTTGTAACCTTCAAGGCCAGTCGCTACTCATCGCTCGCAGGGCTGACGGCTTGCGGCATGTCGTCAATCTATGCCGGGTTCTTGGGCTATCTGCCGATCGTGGCCGTGCTGGTGGTGGCCAAACTGCTGGTGTTCTACAAGCACCGCGACAATATCAAACGGCTTTGGAACCGGACGGAACCGCGCTTCAAAAAGGCGCGGTAACGCTCAGAACAAGGACCCTTGATCGGGCTTCAGCGTGGACGCTTTGACCGGTTTGGGCCGCTTGCCCGCCATTACGTCCAGCGTGCCATCCCGGAATTCCACCTTTAGCGTTCCAGCTTGCCCGGCGCGTGTTGCAGAGGTGACAACGCCGCCACCCTCCTCCCGCACCACCGCGTAGCCGCGCTGCAAGGTCGCTGGATAGCCCAGCGACTGGCGCAGACGTTCCAGCGAGGACAGCCGCGTGCCCAAAGCCTCCAGCCGGGCCGTGGCCGCGCGGTCGGCACGGGTGGCTTGGGTGTGCAAGCGCTCGCGTCCACCCGCGATCTGGGTCAGCAGCACCTCTGGGCGCAGCCGGGCCGCACGGCCAAGCTGTGCCGCGCACCCGTCCTGCCGGGCCAACAGCGCGCGGTCGGCCCGCGTGGCCTGTGCCACCAGCCGGTCGCGCCCGCGGTCGATCTGCGCCACAAGTGCCGTGGGCCGAAGCCCTGCCGCCGTCCCGCGCAGGTCTTGCCGTTTGCTTTGCAAGGCCGCGCGCAGGCTACCCGGCACCCGTTCGGCCCATTGGTCAAAACGCTGCAAGGCAGGCGCAAGCAAGGCTTCGGGTCGGGGAAGCGCGCGCCCAAGGTCGCGCAAGCGCTGGCGCCGCAGCGCCACGCTTTGCGCACCGCCCCGGACAAGCCGCGCGTTCAGGTTCGACAGGTGGGCGACCAGATCGGCATGAACCGGCACCGCGATTTCCGCCGCCGCCGTGGGCGTGGGCGCGCGCTGGTCCGACGCATGGTCAATTAGCGTGGTGTCGGTTTCATGCCCCACGGCAGAGATCAACGGAATCTCACTCGCCGCCGCCGCGCGCACGACGATTTCCTCGTTGAAGCCCCACAGATCTTCGATAGACCCACCGCCGCGCGCCACGATCAGCACATCGGGGCGCGGGATGGGGCCGCCCTTGGGCAGCGCGTTGAACCCTTCGATCGCGCGCGCCACCTGCGGCGCGCAGGCCTGCCCCTGCACCGCCACAGGCCAGACCAGCACATGCACGCCGAAGCGGTCGCGCAGCCGGTGCAGGATGTCGCGGATCACCGCCCCTTGGGGCGAGGTCACAACCCCCACCACCCGCGGCAAATAGGGCAGCCGCCGCTTGCGGGCTGCGTCGAACAACCCCTCGGCGGCCAATGCCTTGCGCCGCGCGTCCAGCATCGCCATCAGCGCGCCTGCGCCTGCGGGTTCAATGCTTTCTACTTGCAACTGGTATTTTGACTGCGGCGCAAAGGTGGTCAGGCGGCCTGTGGCGATCACCTCCATCCCCTCTTCCGGGCGGACGGTCATGCGCGCGACCTGCCCCTTCCAGCTTACGCCCGCGATCACGGCGCGATCATCTTTCAGGTCGAAATACATATGGCCGGTGCGCGCGATGACCACACGCCCCACTTCGCCCCGCACGCGCACACGGCCGAATTCGCCTTCCAGCGTGCGTTTTACCGCGCCAGACAGGTCAGACACGGTAAATTCGGGCGTGTTGCCCGGCATCTCGCCCTGTGGCTCGTCTATCAGGTCCATCCTGCGCGCCTTCGCTTGTCACCGCTTGGCGCACAGCCTAGAACGCGCGCAGGCAAAGGCCAAGAGAGGGCGCGCGATGAATATTCTGGTTCTGGGCAGCGGCGGGCGTGAACATGCGCTGGCATGGGCGATCTTGCAAAACCCCAAATGCGACCGGCTGATCTGCGCGCCGGGCAATGCGGGCATGGACCAGATTGCCGATTGCGCCGATATCGACATTTGCGACGGGTCCGCCGTTCTAGCCTTTTGCGAAGAAGAAGCGATTGATTTCGTCGTCATCGGCCCCGAAGCCCCTTTGGCCGCTGGCGTGGCCGACCGTTTGCGCGAAGCCGGGATCACCACCTTCGGCCCTTCAGCCGCAGCGGCGCGGCTGGAAGCGTCGAAGGCATTCACCAAGGAAATCTGCGCTGCGGTCAATGCGCCCACCGCCGCCTATGCCCATTTCACCGATGCGGATGCCGCCCGCGCCTATGTGCAGGCGCAAGGCGCGCCCATCGTGGTCAAGGCCGATGGGCTGGCCGCAGGCAAAGGCGTGATCGTGGCCATGACGCTGGACGAAGCTTTGGCCGCGATCGACACAATGTTCAGCGGCGAGTTCGGCAGCGCCGGGGCCGAAGTGGTGATAGAGGAATTCATGCAGGGCGAGGAAGCCAGCTTCTTCGTGTTGGTCGATGGCGAAACCTGTCTGCCCATTGGCACCGCGCAAGACCACAAGCGCGTGGGCGATGGCGATACCGGCCCGAATACCGGCGGGATGGGCGCCTACAGCCCCGCCCCTGTGCTGACCGATGCGATTGCCCAAGCCGCGCTGGATGACATCATCCGCCCCACCATGGCCGAAATGGCGCGGCGCGGCACGCCCTATCAGGGGGTTCTGTATGCCGGGTTAATGATCGAAAACGGGCGCGCGCGGTTGGTCGAATACAATGCCCGTTTTGGCGACCCGGAATGTCAGGTTCTGATGATACGGCTGGGCGCGCAGGCGCTGGACCTGATGCTGGCCTGCGCCGAAGGGCGACTGGACCAAGCCCGCGTCAATTGGGCCGATGACCACGCTTTGACGGTTGTCATGGCCGCACAAGGCTATCCGGGCAGCTATACAAAGGGCAGTGCTATCGGCGGGCTGGAAAACTGCCCCGAGGACAGCTCGCATATGGTTTTCCACGCAGGCACCTGTGCGGATGGGGGCCGCGTGCTGGCCAATGGCGGGCGCGTGCTGAATGTGACCGCGCGGGGGGAAACGCTGGCCGAAGCGCAGGCGCGCGCCTATGCGATGGTCAACAGCATCGACTGGCCCGAGGGGTTCTATCGTCGCGATATCGGTTGGCGGGCGCTCTGACATAAATACTCGTGTCGGAAAACTCAAACGCTCAAAGGCATGCACCCGCCTTAAACGAGCGGTTAGTTTTCAATAGGCTGACCGATAAATAACACTATCCCACGGCGTGAAGAATTCGGAATGTTCTGCGGGCGATTTCAGCCCGTCAGAACATCCCTTCCTGCTGGAAACCGTGGGGTTTTCTAGCGTGTTACGCTTATTGTGTACGAGTCTCCGGTGAATGTATTGCGCCATGAAAGCGTGTCACCGGCAACAGTCACCACGCCGCGTGATCCCAGTGCATTGGCATAACGGATCTGGTCGCCCCGCTGTGTCAGCTTGCCGTCCGAGTCAAAGGCGCCGGAAAAAGTATACGTGCCATCTGGACGCATAACCAAGGCCAGCGCTTCGGGCGCGCCGCGATCAGGGATATATTGACCGGTATAGGACCCCGCGAGGGCTGAAAAGGCGGGTGGTGCAGACGCCTGTGTCGTTTCGGTTGTGGCTGTCGTCTGCACGCACCCCATCATCAACATTGCCGGCAAGGCAATCGCAGCGATGGTCAATAAACTTCTACGTTCCATATGGTTCTCCTTCTTAAAATACTAACCTTGTTAGGAGACCCAAAGCAGCGTTCAGAGCAAGAAATTTCTGATCCGAGTTTCGCAGTTTTTGCCAGCCTGTCCAGTTCAGAACGCGACAGCGAACCTTGTGCGCCAGCCAAGAAAGCGCCGCGCCGGATGCGAACTGCTGCCGACCGAACCAAATCACGCTGGCAAGGACCGACCCCTATTCCACCACCAACATATATCCCGCGCCGCGCACGGTTTGCAGGTGGCGCGGTGATTTCGGGTCGCTTTCTATCTTGCGGCGCAAACGGGTGATCTGCACATCGACCGCGCGTTCCTGCCCGACCTCGCCGCCATGCCCGGCGCGGTCGCGCCCCAGATAATCGACCAGCGCTTCGCGGCTCAGCACTTCTCCGGGGTTCTGCGCGAATAGGCGCATGAGCGCAGCTTCGGTCTGGGTCAGGCGGATCGGGTCATCCCCGCGCTTCAAGACGCCCTTGTCCAGATCATAACGCAACGGGCCGATGAACAGCACCTGCGGGCGCGCAGGTTCCGTGACCTCGCCGGGCGAACGCCGCAATATCGCGTTGATCCGCAGCACCAATTCGCGCGGCTCGAACGGTTTTGGCAGGTAGTCATCCGCGCCCGCTTCCAGACCATCGATGCGGTCATCCGGCGCGCCGCGCGCGGTCAGCAGCAAGATTGGCACACTGCTGCCCTGCCGGATCGCACGGGTCAGCGCCATGCCGTCTTCGCCCGGCATCATCACATCCAGCACAAGCAGATCGAACGCCAATCCGGACAAAACCCGCCGCGCATGGGCCGCGTCGCGCGCCGTCGTTACCCAGAACCCGTTGCGCATAAGATATTTCTGCAACAGCGACCGAATGCGTGCATCGTCATCTACGACCAAAAGGTGCGGCGCGGTATCCTCTGGCATCAGCGACCGTCCTTCAGCGACTGGTAGGTGTGGCGGATGTCGTCATCCATCATCGCTTCCAGCACTTGGCGGAACCCGGCCACGGCTTGCGGCCCTGCCGCGCGATAGGCCGCACGCATTCGCACGCGCTGCACTTCGGCCAGCTTTCGCTCCAGCTCTTGTCCGGCATCGGTCAGAAACAGGTTACGCTCGCGCCGGTCGGTGCGGCCCACGCGGGCCTCTACCAGCCCGTCTGCGATCAGCCCGCGCAGCACCCGGTTCAGCGATTGCTTGGTCACGCCCAAGGTGGCCAGCAGGTTATTGACCGTTGTGCCATAGCTGCGGTTGATGAAATGAAGCGCCCGATGATGCGCGCGCCCATAGCCGTATTCCGCCAAAATGCGGTCGGGGTCGGCGGTAAACCCGCGATAGGCGAAGAACATCGCCTCTATGCCCTTGCGCAACTGTTCATCCGTCAGGAAAAGCAGATTCTCGCCACTGCTTGGGTTTGGTCCGGTTTGCACCATGCTTTGCCTCTCGCTGTGACAGCTTCGATCACTCTTTGGGCAATGTTATGTCAGCCTTGTTGACATTCCAAGACCGAATCGGTAGCAATCCTTGGAAATTGCGTAACTTTATGTCCGTATCGGACCTAATATGCGCAATATTTGAAAACTTTGGGCATGGAGGCACCGATGGCCGGCGCATATGACGACAGGGAAGGGTTTATCTGGATGGATGGCAAATTGGTGCCGTGGCGCGAGGCCAATGTGCATATCCTGAGCCATGCCATGCATTACGCCTCGTCGGTGTTCGAGGGCGAGCGCTGCTATGATGGCAAGATCTTCAAGGGGCACGAGCATTCGCTGCGCCTGCTGGAATCGGGCCGCCTGCTGGACATGCCGATCCCCTACACCGCCGAGCAGATTGACGCCGCCAAGGCCGAAGTGCTGGCCGCCAACAACCTGACCAACGCGTATGTGCGCGCGGTCGCTTGGCGCGGCGCGGGCGAAGATATGGGCGTCGCCGCCCGCCGCAACCCGGTCCGTCTGGCCGTGGCCGCGTGGGAATGGGGTGCCTATTACGGCGACGCCAAGATGCAGGGCGCGAAGCTGGACATCGCCAAATGGCGCCGCCCCTCGCCCGACACGATCCCGACAGCCGCCAAGGCCGCGGGCCTGTATATGATCTGCACCATGTCGAAACACGCGGCAGAGGAAAAAGGCTGCTCGGACGCGCTGTTTTACGACTATCGCGGCTATGTGGCCGAAGCGACCGGGGCGAATGTGTTCTTCGTAAAGGACGGTGAGGTGCACACGCCCATCCCCGATGCGATCTTGAACGGCATTACCCGCCAGACGGTCATCGCCATGCTACGCGACAAGGGGATGGTCGTGCATGAACGCCATATCTTGCCCGAGGAGCTGGAGTCATTCAGCGAATGCTGGCTGACCGGCACTGCCGCCGAAGTCACACCGGTGGGCCAGATCGGGAACTACCATTTCCAAGTGGGCCAGATCACCCGCGACGTGGCGAAAAGCTACGAGGAACTGGTTCGCGCCTAACCTAATACAGCCCGCGCATCAGATAATGCGCGGGCGCAAGTTCTCGTCCGGCACGCCCGGCACATCCCAAAACGCGCGTGCCTGTGGCGGCAGGTCCGCCATGGCGCGTGCCCAGTCGGCAGGCAGAATTTGGCGGCGAAGTGCGGCGGCTGTCGCTTCTATCGCGTTATCCGGCGTAAGGTTGTGATGCAGCCGCAGCGCCTTGACCTCTGCCACCAGATCGGCGCGCGGCCCGAACGGCAAGGGCGGGTCCATGGGCTGCCATCCCGCCACGAAAATGGCGCGCGGCACAGAAGGCAAAACGCTGGCAAAACCCAAGCCTTCGGCTGCTGTGACCCGTTTTCGGTAGCATTGGAACACCCCATCCACCGCCGTATAGGCCATGTTGTCCGAAATCAGGTTCATCCCATCCTTCACATCTTCCAAGAATGCCCGCCATTCTCGGCTGGCATGGCGATAGGTCCAGGGCATGGGCATCGCATCCCTCCCAATCACATCTTGCACGCCACGATGAAGGCGCGCAGGTCGCGGCCTTGGCTGGCGTGCCATTCGGTCGGATCGCAGGCGAATCCCGCCTGAGTCAAAGCCAACTCCAAATCTGCCGCCGTAAGCATTGTCAGGTAAGGCGCTTTACCCACCGCTTGCAGCATCGGGACCAGCCAGCGGATGTAAAACGGCGCTTGCCCCAGCATCGGCGTTTTCGAGATAAGCAGCCCACCCAACGGCAAGATCGCATGGATATGCGCCAAGGTGCCCGGCAAATCCCGCAGCAGGTGCAGGTAATTCTGCACGAACACGACGTCAAACTGCCCCGGCCCGAAATCTTCGGCCTGTGCCACCTGAAAGGACAGGTTCGCGACCGGGTCATTGGCCACACGCCCTTGGGCGATCTCTATCATGCCCGGCGCGATATCGGTCGCATGGTAGCTTTGCGCATGCGGGGCCAGCGCCAGCGCAGTCAGCCCCGTGCCGCAGCCCAGTTCCAGCACACGGGCGCCTTGCAACAATGGCGCGACCTGGCGCAGGGTCCGTTCATAGCCCGCGCTGTCCCCAATCTTGGCGCGGGCGTAGCGGGGCGCCATCTTGCTCCAGAAATCTGCGTCTTGCATGGCCACCCTTTCGATTTGGCAAAGCACTAGCAGAGCAGCGCCCGCGTTGGAATTGGCATCCGCTTGCGCCTGCGCTAGACCATGGGCATGATCCCGGTCCTCTACTCCTTCCGCCGTTGCCCTTATGCCATCCGGGCGCGTTTGGCGTTGGCGGCAAGCGGCGTGCAGGTAGAGTTGCGCGAAATCTTGCTGCGCGACAAGCCTTCGGCGTTTCTGGCCGCATCACCCTCTGGCACCGTGCCTTGCCTTGTCACCGGCGACGGCGTTCTTGATGAGAGCTTAGATATCATGCTCTGGGCGCTTGGGCAGTCCGACCCCGAAGGCTGGCTGGAAATGCCGCCATCGGGCCAAGATTGGATCGCCCAAAATGACGGGCCATTCAAGCACGCGCTGGACCGGGTAAAATACGCCAGCCGCTACCCTGAAAAGGATGCGCACACCTATCGGGCCAAGGCCTGCGCCCATCTTGCCACGCTGGACGCGGCCTTGAATAACTGGCTGTTCGACCACCCCACGCTGGCCGATTACGCCATCTTGCCCTTCATCCGGCAATTCGCATTCATCGACAAAACGTGGTTCGACGCGCAGCCTTGGCCGCGCCTGCATGCATGGTTGGCGCGTTTTCTGGCCTCGGATCGGTTTGGCGCTGTTATGGCCAAGCGCCCGGTTTGGGCAGAGGGCGCTGCGCCCCGCCTCTTCCCCTAGGGCGGCGCGCCCCTTATCTAGGTCAAAACGAAGGGTATGGGGCTTATGGGTATCGGTCGGTTTGCAGGTGACGTGTTACGGGGCGTGGAGGAAACCGCCACCCAAGTCGGCCATGCGATTGCCGGTGGCGCGTTCGACAATTCGCTGCGCTTGGGGGTAACGGGGCTGTCGCAGGCGGGCAAGACGGTCTTCATCACCTCGCTGGTGGCGAACCTGCTGGACCGGGGGCGCATGGGCGGGCTGCAAGCGGTCAGCGACGGCCGCATCGACGCCGCCTATCTGCAACCCCAGCCAGATGACACGATCCCGCGTTTCGAATACGAGCGCCATCTGGCGGCATTGACCGGCCCGAACCCGCATTGGCCAGACAGCACACGGCAGGTGGCGCAACTGCGGCTGTCCTTCCGAGTGCGCTCGGGCGGGGTGCTGGGGGGCTTGCGCGGTGCACGGGTGCAGCATCTGGATATTATCGACTACCCCGGCGAATGGCTGCTGGACCTGACCCTGCTGGACAAATCCTTCACCCAATGGAGCACAGATCTGCTGACCGCCATGGCGCGGCGCGGCTATGCGCAGGCCTTTCTGGCCGCATTGGCCAAGACCGACCCAGATGCCCCGCATGACGAAACCCGCGCCCAAGAGCTTGCCGCCAGCTTTACCGACTACCTTGGCGCGGCGCGGGCGGCGGGCTTGCCCGACATCTCTCCGGGGCGGTTCTTGCTGCCGGGCGATCTGGCAGGCAGCCCGGCGCTGACCTTCGCGCCCATGGCCCACAAAGGCCAGCGCGGCAGCTTGGGGCGCGAAATGGAACGCCGGTTCGAGGCGTATAAAACGCGCGTCGTGCGCCCGTTCTTTCGTGACCATTTCGCCCGGATCGACCGGCAGATCGTATTGGCCGATGTGCTGGGCGCAGTCCATGCCGGGCCAGATGCCGTAGCCGAACTGGGCCGCACCATGACCGAATTGCTGTCAGCCTTTCGCCCCGGTCGCAACGCGTGGCTGACCCGCTTGCTGGGCGGCAAACGGGTGGAACGCATCTTGTTCGCGGCAACCAAGGCCGACCATTTGCACCACGGCCAGCATGCAAAACTGACCGCGCTGATGGCCGCGCTGTTGCGCCAAGCACGCGACCGGGCCGATTTCGCTGGCGCCCAGACCGAAGCCATGGCCATTGCCGCCGTGCGCGCCACGGTCGAAGATCAGCGCCCACATGGCAGCGAGATGCTTGACTGCGTGCGCGGCACATTGGCTGACACCGGCAAACAGGCCGCGTTTTTCGCAGGCGACCTGCCCGAAGACCCGATGGCCCTGATTGGGCCCGCGCGGGACGGGGCAGCGAAATGGCTGGATGCCGATTTCGGGGTGATGCAATTCGCCCCGGTGGGCCTGTCCCGCCGCCCGGGCGACGGGCTGGCGCATATAAGGCTGGACCGCGCCGCGCAATTCCTGATCGGAGACATGCTATGAGCCGCGGGCCCACCCTGTTCGAGTTGGAGGACAGCGCGACGGAAACCCCGGCAACCGCCGCGCAGCCCCCCGAAGACGGGCCCCCAACAGGCGCAGCGATGCGTGCCACCCTCAGCTTGGGACGGCGGCGCATGACATGGCTGGGCCGTTTGGGCTGGGGCGCGGCGTTGGCACTTCTGGGCATGGCCCTGTCGATTGCGGCATGGGATTTCGTCACCGGGCTGATCGCGCGCAACCCGTCGCTGGGCTGGGTGGCGGGCGGGCTTCTCGCGCTGGTGGGCGTGGCCTGCCTTGGCGTGGCCCTGCGCGAATGGATGGGGTTTCGCCGCCTCGCGCGGTTGGATGATTTGCGCCAACAGGCCGACAGGGCGCGCAATGATGGCAACCGCAACACCGCATTGCGGCTTATGGCCCGCCTGTCCGCGCTTTATGCCAACCGCCCCGAGATGCGCTGGCACCGCGACAGGCTGGCCGAACTGGCCCCGGACCAACCCGATGCCGAAGGGCTGCTGCACCTATCTGAAACCACGCTTCTGGTGCCATTGGACCAAGCCGCCCGAGCAGAGGTCGAGGCCGCCGCGCGGCAAGTCGCGCTTCTGACCGCCATGCTGCCCATGGCGCTGGTCGATGTGGTCGCGGCGCTGGCAATCAATCTGCGCATGATCCGGCGCATTGCCGAAATCTACGGGGGGCGCGCCGGTGCGCTAGGCAGCATCCGCTTGCTACGCGGTGTGGTGGCGCATCTGTTGGCCACCGGTGCCGTGGCGGTGGGCGAAGATATGCTGGGATCTGTCGCCTCTGGCGGCGTGGTGTCGAAATTGTCGCGCCGCTTTGGCGAAGGGTTGGTGAACGGCGCGCTGACCGCGCGGCTGGGCATTGCCGCCATGAGCATCTGCCGCCCCCTGCCCTTCGTCGCTGCGCAAAAGCCGCGCACCAGCAATATAGTGTCGCGCGCAATCAGCGGCTTGTTTGACAGGGGTTAACCTGCACTGGGGCCCAAAATCCGGCCCAAGGCTGCGCGGATCGCGCTTTCATCTTCCCAAGCCAGCCGCACAGGCAGCGTCATGACCTTCTGACGAAAGCGGCGCGGCAGGCGCACGGCGTCTTTTTCGGTCGTGACCATCTGCGCGCCCAGCGCCTTGGCCTCGATCTCTAGCCGGGTCATCAACGCATCACTCAGGGGTTGATGATCCGACAGCGCCTCTGCGCGCAGCAGCACAGCCCCTTCGGCGCGCAAAGTGGCAAAGAATTTCTCTGGCCGTCCGATACCCGCGAAGGCCAGCACGCGCTGGCCCTGCCATGACAGCCCCATGGCAAGTGGTTTCAGCGCCGCGCCAAGAACCGGAACCGGGTAATCGGTGCCCTTACGAAAAGCCGCGACCTGGCCCGCCTCGCCAATGGCAAGGATCATATCCGCCCGCGCCAAGCCTGCGGCCACCGGTTCGCGCAGCGGGCCTGCGGGCAAGACCCTGCCATTGCCAAAAGCCAGCGCGGCATCCACCACCACGAGTGACAGATCCTTGCGCAAGGCCGGATCTTGGAACCCGTCGTCCAGAATAAGCACCTTTGCACCGGCCGCTTGGGCCACCTGCGCGGTCGCCGCGCGATCACGCCCAACCCAGACCGGCGCGAAGGCAGCCATCAGCAGTGGTTCGTCGCCCACATCCGTGGCGCTGTGCTGGCGTTCATTCACTTGCACCGGACCGGTCAACCGCCCGCCATAGCCGCGCGACAGGACATGCGGCTGCACCCCCATGGCCTGCAACATCTGCACAAGCGCAATCACCGTGGGCGTTTTGCCAGTGCCGCCAATATTGATATTACCCACGCAGATAACCGGCACCCCCGGCGCAAAACGCGCAGGCTGCGCGACACGCCGCGCGGTCGCTGCGGCGTAAACCAGCCCGAGCGGTGCCAACAGCACGGCCATGACAGACCAAGGACGGAACCAGAAGGCAGGTGGTTGCATGGCATCAATCCCGGTTTGCCGCCAACAGGGCGGTGACAAGGGTTTCGGTCGCTTCCGAGCCTTCCGACACAACCTGCCAGCCGCCATGCGCCATTTCTGCGGCGCGCTCGGGGCGCAAGACGCTGCGCATCATCGCGCCAAGGGCATCGGACCGCGTAACACGCCGCGAGGCGCGCCGCTCTGTCAGCATATCGAAGGCAGCATCGAAGCGGCCACTTTCGGGGCCGTGGACGATGGCGCAACCCAGCCCTGCGGGTTCCAGCGGCGAATAGGTGCTGCCGGTGCTAAAGCTGCCCCCCATATAGCACGCCACCGCCAACCGATACCACAAGCCGCGCTCCCCTTCTGTATCGGCAATGTAAACCTGCGTTTCGGGCAAAAGCGGGTCATCGCGCGAGCGCAGCGCCATGTTGAACTGATGCGCGAAACGGTCATACAGCGCCGGGCCACGCATCGGGTCGGAAGGATGCAGGATCAGCGCCAGCCGATGGGTTTCGCGAAGGGCTTCGTGCTGAACGGCAATGACCTGCTCTTCTTCCTCGGGCGGGACACCCGCAGCCAGCCACACGGTGCGCTGGCGCAAGGATTCGGCCAAAGCCTCGCGCTCTGCCTCGTTGCACTTCAGCGCAAGCGGCGCTTGCGCCAGCGCGCCGATAACAGACATGCGCTCCCCCGGCACGCCTGCGCGCTGCCATCGGTCTTGCCAAGACTCGCGCGCCAGAAAAACATGGTCCACGCGGCCCAGAACCCGGCGCGTATGGCCCGGAAGGACGGACCATAGCCCGGTTACACGGGGTGCAGCCATTTCTGCCAGCAAAACACGCGTATTCTGCCGCCGCAGCCGCAGCACAAGCCGCGCCGCCAGCGAACGTGTGGCTAGTAGCGCTGTCGCAACCCGCGCCCCCCGCCCCAGCAGGCGGGCAAGCTGCGCCCCGTCATCTTGGCAGGCGACACATAAACGGCGCGGAATTTCCGGCGGCGGCGTGCACCCGACCGGAAAGCTAAGCACCAGCCCAACAGCCTCATCCGCCTGCAAAACGGCCTCTGACAGCGCCGCGAGCTTTTCCAAACGGCGCGGCGTGTCGCAATGCAGCCATAGCAAGGGGCTACCCAACCCGGCAATCAGGCCAAGGTCGGGATATTGCGCCGTCTGTTCTACATGGCCGGTCACCCGTGCTGCTCTCCTGCTCTGACGCTGCGCCGATTATCCCAGCTTGCGCGCCAACAGGTCAGCGTGCAAGGCAGGACTGGCGGCAATGACCCCCGGCGCGCGCGGCGTTGCGGTGTTAAACCGCAGCGCAGCGCCAGTTTCGTCGCTAACGCATCCGCCGGCCTCTGCCACAATCAGCGCGCCGGCGGCAATGTCCCAATGCCATGCTGGCTTGAAGGTCAACATCGCATCGAAAGACCCATCCGCAACCAGCGCCATGCGCCACGCAAGGGCGGGGCGAAAGAACCGTTCGGCCATAGGCGCGCCGCCGGGCCAGAACCCGGCCTCTAGCTGGCTGCGCGCGGCCAGCACGCGCGGCACGTCCGCAGGCATAGCCACATGAATCGGGGCAGCGTTGCAGAACGCGCCCTGCCCCAACGCCGCGCTGTAGGTTTGCCCCAGTCGAGGCAAATGGATCGCGGCGGCAATCGGGCGCCCGTCTTCGACAAGGCAGACAGGGTGGGCGAACCCGTCCTGCCCGTCCAGATACGCGCGGGTGCCATCCAGCGGGTCGACGATAAATATCCGCGACCGGCCCAAGCGGTCCGGGCTGTCGGGCGTTTCTTCGGACAACCAGCCATGATCGGGCCGCGCGCCCAATAACATGTCCCGCAACGCGGCGTCGATTTCCAGATCGACCTCTGACACCGGGCCTTGGCCTTGGCCCTTGTCCCAGACACGCGGAGCGCGCCCGAAACGGCGCAGGGCAATCTCGCCCGCCCGTTCTGCCGCCTGTATGACCAGCTTCAGGTCATCAGTCGCCTGCAAGGGTCATCCCCTCGACCAACAGCGACGGCACCACATGCGCCAGATGTGGCCGCGCATCATTGGCCGGGATGATCCGGCCCAGCATGTCGCGCAGATTGCCCGCGATGGTGCATTCGTTGACCGGATAGACGATTTCGCCGTTGTCCACCCAAAAGCCGCTGGCCCCGCGCGAATAATCGCCCGTATTGGGGTTGATGGTGGACCCGATCAGCGACGTCACCAGCAGCCCGGTGCCCATCTGTGCGATCAGGTCTGCGCGGCTGGCGGTGCCTTGGGTCAGCGCCCAATTTGTCGTGCCGGGACTGGGCGGGGACGAGGTGCCGCGCATGGCGTTTGCGGTGCTTTCCATGCCCAGCTTGCGGGCAGAGGCGAGGTCCAGAACCCAACCTTGCAATACCCCATCGGCCACAAGGTTACGGGCGCGGGTCGGCAGCCCTTCGGCATCGAACGGGCGCGAGGCGCTGCTGCGTGTTCGGTGCGGGTCTTCGATCAGCGACAGGCACTTGGGCAAGACCTGCTCGCCCATGGCCCGCAGCAACCAGCTGGACCCGCGGGCGATTGACACGCCGTTGATGGCGGCCACCAGATGACCGATCAGCCCGCTGGCCACCCGTTCGTCATACAGCACCGGATAGGCCCCGGTTTTCGGGCGGCGGGCCCCATGGCGCGCCACGGCCCGTTCGCCGGCAAGACGGCCCACCGCTTCGGGCGCGGGCAGATCGGCTTGGAACACCCGCCCTTCGCCGCACCAGTCGCGTTCCATCGCCGTGCCTTCACCGCTGATGGCCACGCAGCTTGTGTGGCGCGACGTGCGCGCATAGCCGCCGCTGAACCCATTGGTGGCCGCCAGCCAAATTGCCTGCTGGCCATAGGCGGCAGAGGCGGACTGAACCTGTGTCACGCCGTCAATTGCTAGGGCGGCGGCCTCTGCGCGGCGCGCGTCCTCTTGCAGCATGGCCGGGTCGGGGTCGGCGGTCGGGTCGAACAGGTCCAGCCCGTCGGCGCTGCGCAACATGGCAAGGCGCTGGCTATCGGCCAGACCGGCATAAGGGTCTTCGGGCGCTTCGCGGGCCATGGCGACCGCGCGCTCTGCCATGGCCGCAAGCGTTTCTGGCCGCGTGTCGGACGAAGAGATACAGGCCTGCCGCTGCCCGACAAACACCCGCAGACCAATCTCCAACCCTTCCGAGCGTTCGGCCTGTTCCAGACCGCCCTTGCGCACATCTATAGAAACAGAACGCCCCTCGACAGCCAAAGCATCGGCGGCCTCTGCCCCCGCCGCTTTGGCCGCGCGCAACATGGCCTGAGTCAAAGGCGCAAGCGGGGCGGTCGGATCATCACTGTGCATCGGGCATTCCTTTTGTGCGGGCTTGCCCCTGATCTAGTGCGATCCGGCAGAAATTGGAATGCCGCCCCGACCCATTTTGCGCAGGTTCCGGGTCGGCAGGGGCGGGTGTGGCAGCGTAATCCGCAACTCTACACCAAGGAGCGCGCGCCGATGACCACCCTGACCCTGCTGCTATTTCTGTTGCCGCTGGCCTACAGCCCCGGACCGGGCAACCTGTTTTTCGCGGCACATGGCGCACGGTTCGGTTGGCGCAACTCTCTGCCTGCGCTTTTCGGCTATCACGCCGCAACGCTGGCTGCGGCCCTTGCGGTGGGTGGCGGCCTGCTGGTTGCGACCGGGCCGGACACGGCCCGGCTGCTGCTATGGGTTGGCAACGGCTATATATTATGGCTGGCGCTACGGCTTTGGCGCGCCAGTGCGCTGCCCCTGCGGACAAACACCGCACATGCCGGCCTATGGGACGGTGCAGCGCTGCTGGCCCTGAACCCAAAGGCGTGGGCGATCATGGCCGCGCTTTATGCGCAGTTTCCATCCGCAGACTGGCACACCGTGGCATGGGTTGCGACCGTGTTCACCCTGAACAACGCGGTTGCCTTCATGCTCTGGACCGGGCTTGGCCAAACCCTGCTTGCCCGCATCCAAAACCCGGCGCATTTGCGTAGGATCAACAAAGGCTTTGCCCTGCTGCTTGCTGCCGTCGCCATCTGGGTGGCGGTCAGCTAAGCGCTACCACCAACCGCGCCGACAATTCCGCAATTGCTGGTCATACATGACCGCACGGCTGGCCACGCGGTCCGCCACCTGCAACAACCAAGGCTTGGAGTTGTAGCTGCCGCGCGAAAACCCGGTAT
Source organism: Roseibaca calidilacus (assembly GCF_001517585.1). Classification (NCBI taxonomy): domain Bacteria; kingdom Pseudomonadati; phylum Pseudomonadota; class Alphaproteobacteria; order Rhodobacterales; family Paracoccaceae; genus Roseinatronobacter; species Roseibaca calidilacus. Next base: position 2,303,239 of record NZ_FBYC01000004.1, read on the forward strand.
GCCCGTCATGATAGGCCAGATACAGATTGCGCGCGTCGTTCAAGGCAATCCCGTTACGCTCGCGCGATTTGTTGGAATACCACCCCACGAAATCGGTTGCATCCCGAATATCGGTGCGGTCCGCGCGGCGGTTGCCCGTTTCGCGACGATATTCATCCCATGTGCCGTCCAGCGCCTGACTATACCCCATTGCGGAGCTTTGACGCCCCAGCGGGATAACACCCAGTGCGTAGCGCACCGGGGTTTGCGCATCGCCGATAAAGCGGCTTTCGGCATGGATAATGGCTGCCTGAACGGCAACCGGCACACCCCAGCGGCGCTCTGTAGCCCGCATGGCCGCGAAGTATTTCGGTCTTTCGGATTGCATTGCGCAAGCATCATCCAGGTTGCGCGGCGCCGAAAACTCTCGACCGCCACATGCCGACAGCAACACCGCAACCGCGATGATCAAAGGAAATCTGCTCATGTCTGCCTCGATTTTTGACAGGATTCTAACGGTTCTGGCCTGAAAAGTAAGCCCCCAACTGTCCCAAGCCCTGCCATGGTGGCGAAAACGTGACCGTTTTTCCCCACCCTGCGACCTTTACCAACCGTTCAGACCCTCATGCTAAAATCCAAGACGGGTAAAAAGGTGGGTGAACATGGCACGTTCTGACAATGTCAGGCCGATCATCATCAAACGCAAAAAGATCGTTGCGGGGGGTGGGCATCATGGTGGGGCCTGGAAAGTAGCTTATGCAGATTTCGTGACGGCAATGATGGCATTCTTTCTAATGCTGTGGTTGCTCGGTTCGGTCACGGATGACGAACGCAAAGGGATCGCGGATTATTTCTCGCCGACCTTCGCTGTCGACAGCCAATCTTCGGGGGGCGATGGGGCGCTTGGGGGGTCTTCCATTTCAACCATTGCCTCTCTGACAGACGAAATCGCCACCGCCGAAGCCTACCAAGCGGAATCGCAGGCGCTGCAAGATGTCGCCGATCGGTTCGCCGCCCTTGCCGGGGAAAGCGCGCAGGCTGAACAATTGCTGAAACACGTTAACATCAAGCTTACAGATGAGGGGCTTGTGTTCACCGTGTCGGATCTGCCCGACGCGCCGCTGTTCAACCCTGACGGCGCAAACCCGCGCCCGGTTCTGCGCCAACTGCTGCACCTGCTGACGGAAGCCATGCGCATCGTGCAGAACCCCCTTGCCATAGGCGCGCATTCGCAAGCCTTTCCAGCGGTTCTGCGCACCAATCCGGTCTGGGAGCTGACGCTTGCGCGCGCGGCTGCAACCCGCCAGCTTCTTCTGGACACAGATTTCACTCCCGAACGCCTAAGCAGGGTGACAGGCCATGCCGACAGATCCCCGGCCTTGCCTGAAAACACCATGGCAGTCGGGAATAACCGGCTGGAACTGATATTGCTGCGCAGCATCCAAGCGTAAGGCGCGATTAGGGATAAATTAAGCCGCGCCGCCGATAGTCATGGGAAGAATCACCAACCCATGACGGAGCGGCCATGAGCATTACCTCTTCCCTGAACGCCGGTATTTCGGGACTGCGCGCCAATGCGAACCGGCTGTCGACCATTTCCGACAATATCGCGAATTCGGCAACCTATGGCTACAGACGGGCGCAAACCTCGTTTCATTCAATGGTTATTGGCAGCGGCCTCGCCGATCAGGGCGCCTATAGCGCCGGGGGTGTCAGAACATCCACCTTGCGGCTTGCCGACCAAGGGGGCGCGCTGATTGGCACGCAGAATGCAACTGACATCGCGGTCAACGGGCGTGGCTTTCTGCCCGTCACATCAGAGCTTGGCGCACAGTTGCAAGATGGCACGGCGCCAATGCTTCTGACGGCCACAGGGTCTTTTCGGCAGGATGCAAACGGGTTCTTGCGCAACCCGGCAGGAATGGTCCTCATGGGCTGGCCAGCGGGCGAAGATGGCATTGTTCCGCCCAATGTACGCGACAACAGCAGTGGTCTGCGCCCGATCCAGATCGCGATGAACCAACAGGCATCGTTCCCGACCAGCCGTATCACCATGCCGGTCAACCTGCCTGCCAGCGACAGCGCGCCAAGCGCGCTTGGGGACCCATCGATTCTGTCCATCGCCTATTTCGACACGCTTGGCTTGCCCGGAACGCTGGAAGCGACCTTTCAGCCGACCGGAACGGCCAATACTTGGACAATGAGCATTGAAGACCAAGCAAGCGGCACGACCGTCGGCGAATACGAGTTGGTTTTCGACACCAGCCCCGGCAGCGGCGGCACCCTTGCCTCTGTGACAGCCTTGGGCGGCTCGAACAGCTATGACCCGGCAACCGGCAGCGTCAACCTGACGGTTGGGGTGCAACAAATCAACATGCAGCTTGGGCGTCTGGGCGAACCAGGTGGCGTAACGCAACGCGGCTCTACCTTTTCTCCGGCTGGGGTCACACAGGATGGCTTCGGCGCGGGCGATCTGATCGGGCTGACGATTGATGCCAGCGGCAATCTGGATGCTGTCTATGATCAAGGTTTCCGTCGCACGCTCTTCCGCGTGCCCTTGGTTGATGTCCCCAATCCGAATGGGCTGACATCGGTAAACGATCAATCCTTCCAAATTTCCCGCGAAAGCGGTCCGTTCTTCCTTTGGGACGCGGGCGATGGCCCCGTCGGCGAATTCGTGGGCTTCGCCCTTCAGGAATCCGCGACAGATGTCGCAGAGGAATTGACGAACCTGATCCAAACCCAACGCGCTTATTCGTCGAATGCGAAGGTCATCCAAACCGTCGATGAAATGTTTCAGGAAACCAACAACATCAAGCGTTGATCCAACCCAACACATGACATGAGGATGCGATGAGCCTTGGACTAGCAACAAATGCCGCGATGGGCGGTCTGCGCATCACGACCCTCGGCACCCGCCTTGTTGCCGAAAACCTCGCAAATGCCGATGTCGAAGGCTATGGGGTGCGCAATCTTGTGCCGACAAGCCTGTTGGTGAATGGGCGCGACCTGCCGGTGCAACGTGCCGTGAACCCGGTGCTTCTAGGTGCGGCGCGGTCAGCAGATTCCATGCGTCTGCATGCCGAAATCCGGCAAACCGCCATCGCCGAACTCGAACGTGCCTATGGCGTGCCAGGCGATCCCGGTTCTTTGAATTCACTCGTCGCGGCGCTGGATTCCAGCCTGCATCAAGCAGTGTCCACGCCGGATTCGGACGCAGCACTTCAAGCGGTCGCACAGAACGCAAGCCACCTTGTCACAAGGTTCAATACCCTCGAAAAGACCGCCCAATCCATCCGCCAGAACGCGGATGATGCGGTCGCCGCCGATGTTGCAAAATTGAACACGGCTCTTGACCAGGTTGTGGCGCTGAATATCGAAATCCAGCGGCAGTCCCTTCTGGGGGGCAACCCACATGGCCTGATGGACGAGCGGCAGCGCGTTACCTCCGACATCTCCGCGATCATACCAATTACCGAAATCCCGCGTGACAATGGGCGCATCATGCTTCTGTCTGCCGACGGGCAGGTTCTGGCCGACCAGACCCGCGCAGAATTCGGCTTCACGCCCACAATTGGCATCACCGCGGGCGACTCGGTAGCGAATGGCGCACTGTCGCCGGTATCGCTCAACGGACGTGCCTTGGCCCCGGCCAGCCCGGTCTTGGCCAGCGGAGGGCTCGGGGGCCATCTGGCCGTCCGAGATGAGATCGCGCCGCGTGCGCAAGCGCAGCTCGACACACTCGCCCGGGACCTTCTGAACCGCTTCTCCGGCCCGAGCGCAGACCAAAGCCTTGCACCGGGCGAATTCGGATTGTTCGCACTTGATGGAACAACCACATTGCCCAGCATGCCAGACGGGTTGGCCGGACAACTGCGGCTAAACGCGCAGATTGATCCGCAGGCCGGCACAGGGCTTTGGCGGTTGCGGGCTGGCCTGAATGCCCCGTCCCCCGGGCCGATTCTGGACGCTACCGGTCTGGCCAGACTGTCAGCCGCGCTGTCGGGCGCAACCACCCTTCAGCCCGGCACACCATCGCGCAGCTTTACCGAGCATATCGCAACACAGGTATCCGCCCTTGCGACAGCGCGGCTCGACGCGGACAGCACCCTTACCTTCGCGAACGCCAAGCACGCGACCTTGCACGAAGATCTTGCCGCGCAAGGTGTAGACACTGATCGCGAGATGCAAAACCTGCTCACGCTGGAACGCGCCTATTCAGCCAATGCGCGCGTCTTGTCGGCAATCGACGAAATGATGCGCAACTTGCTGGAGATTTGACATGATCCCTTATGGAACCGGCGACTTGAGCCAGACCTTGATGCTGCGACGAATTGGCGGCGGATTGCGGCAAGAAATCGCACGCGTGAGCGCCGAAATCGCAAGTGGCCAAAGGTCAGATCCCGCGCGCGCCTTGGGTGGAAACCTGATGCAGCTTGCAACAATAGAGCACGGGCTGGTGCAAGCGGACCGCTATGCAAGCTCTGCCAAATTCGGGGCAACCCTGTTGGCAAGCCAGCAAAATTCAGTAGAGCAGATCGGCATTATCACCGAACGGCTTGCGCCCGACCTGCGCATGTCAGCGCAGCCGACCAGCCCCGATGCGCTTGGCGCAGCAGCGGCCAGAGCGCGGGCCGGGTTCGAAGATGCGATCGGCCTTCTGAACACAAAGGTCGCGGGGCGCTACATTTTCGCCGGAATCGACGGGGATCAGCGCCCATTTGCCGGGGCACAAGACATGCTCGACTCTATCACAGCGGGCTTGCCGGCCAACGCGACACCTGCCGATGTCACGGCCCATGTCACGGCATGGTTTGCCGATGGTGGTCCATTCGAAGCGCTCGCCTATCAGGGGGGGCCTGCCCCAAGCAATTCGATAGATCTGGGTGATGGCAACAGCTTCCGGCTAGACACGACCGGCGCCAGTCCGGGGATTCGCGATACGCTCGCCGCCATGGCCTTGGGCGCCATGGCCGAAACGCTGTCTGCGCAGATGCCGCTTGCCGATAGGCGCGCGCTTCTGGCGGCCGGGTCAGAGGCAATGACCGCGTCAACCGACGGACGGATCGCAGCGCAAGCGAATATCGGCGCGCAAGAAGCCCGCGCAGCGAAAGCCCTTGCGCAAGCTGAAGCAAAATCAGCCTCCTACAAGATTCTGCGCACCGAATTGCGCGCAGCAGACCCCTATGAAAACGCTATGGCCCTCGAATCGGCAGCCCAGAAGCTGGACGCGCTTTACCTTGTCACAGCGCGTTTGTCGCGCCTATCCTTGACAGAGTATCTGCGATGAGATGCGGCATTCTCGGACTACTGGTGTGCGTGCTTGCACTGACCGCCCATGTCGCGCACGCGACCGTGCGGTTGAAGGACATGGTCGAATTCGACGGCGTGCGTGGGAACGATTTGCTGGGATACGGGCTGGTCGTCGGGTTGAATGGCACCGGCGACGGGCTGCGCAATGCCCCGTTCACCGAAGACATGATGACGAATATCCTTGAACGCCTTGGCGTGAATGTCACGGGTGAGCAGTTTCGCCCCAAGAATGTTGCCGCCGTAATTGTCACCGCAAGCCTGCCTCCCTTCGCACGCGCCGGCGCGACACTGGATGTAACTGTCTCGGCCGTGGGCGACGCGACCAGCCTGTTGGGCGGCACGCTGGTCATGACGCCGCTGAACGGTGCAGATGGCACGATCTATGCCGTCGCTCAGGGCAGCATACTGGCCGGGGGGGCCGTTGCCGAAGGCGCCGCCGCACGCGAAACCCGTGGCGTGCCAACGGCTGGCATCATTCCCGGCGGCGCGCGGGTTGAACGCGAGGTCGATTTCGCGCTCGACAGCCTGAGCGAGGTCAGGCTGGCATTGAACGTGCCTGATTTCTCGACAGCGCTTCAGATAGAGCAGGCGATCAACCGTGAATTCGCCGTTCACGCCGCGCGGATGACCGACTCGGGGACGGTGATTCTACAGGTGCCCAAGACTGGCGCACGCTCTACCGCGCACGCGCTTGCGCGGATCGAAAACCTGCGCATCGCCCCTGCCAGCAAAGCACGCGTTGTTGTCGATCAGCGTTCGGGAACGATCGTCATGGGCGCTGACGTGCGAATCAGCCGGGTTGCCGTTGCACAGGGTGGGCTGACCCTGCGCGTGGAAGAACGTCCTCTTGTTGTGCAGCCGAACCCCTTTTCGGATGGCGAAACCGTCGTCGTGCCGCGGACCGCCGCTGAACTGGAGGACGCGCCACCAGTGGCTTTGGCCGAAGTCGAAGGCGGGACATCGCTTTCCGAGATCGTTGCAGGGTTGAACGCGCTTGGGGTCGCACCTCGGGACATGATTGACATTCTAAGCAGCATCAGCGCGGCAGGCGCGCTGCATGCAGAATTGGTGGTCAGATAGCCGGGGCATTGCCCCAAAAGCACCCAGTCAAAGAAACAGATGCGGGTTGAAAATATGCATTGGCCTGCGCCGCGAAATCTGGGAAGCCCTTGGATATGACTGGCAAGCGCCCGACCGCAGCGCCCCCCATGGTGAGCGTTATTTTGCCCTGCTACAATGTGGCGGAATATATCGGCACGGCCATCGACAGCCTGAAGGCCCAGACCTTCGAGAATTTTGAAGCGCTTGTGGTCAATGACGGATCGACCGACGCCTCTGCCGATATCGTGCGCGCCGCGATCGCGGGCGATGCCCGGTTCCGACTGCTGTCCCAACGCCGGCAAGGGCTGTCAGGCGCGCGCAACACCGGTCTGAACCAAGCATCCGGCACCTATGTCGCATTTTTGGATGGCGATGACTGGTTCGCACCAGAATTTCTGTCGCACATGGTCAGGACGCTTGAAGAAACGGGCGCGGATTGGGCGGCCTCGGCGCTTTGGCTGGAGTTTGACACAGGATCAAGATTTGCGCATTCCGCGATCCATGGCGCTCCTGACATCACCGGAGCGGCGCGCGCTTGTCACCTTGACGATGCCCGCATGGTCGCGCGACATTTTCCGTCGGCTTGGAACAAGCTATACCGTCGGGATTTCATAGGCGACCTCAGGTTCGTACCCGGTGCAGTCTATGAGGACCACCCGTTCTACTGGGCCTTGGCCTGCCGGTCAGATCAGATGTGGTATGTGCCAGAGCCGTTATATCATCATCGGCGCGGCCGGCACGGGCAGATCACCGCGCAGGGCGACCGGCAGATTTTCGAGCAATTCGACCGTTTGGACGAAGTGCGCGCATTGATGGATAGCGCCGGCATGCCGCATCGTCGCTGCGCCTTGTCTCGTTTGGCCACGCGGCTGGTTCATGAACGGTTGCAACCTGTCACCGATCCGGCCCTGCGGCGCGCTTTTATTGACCGGGCGGGTGCGTATTTCGCGGCGCATGATCTGACTTGGGATTGGGACGGTGCATCTGACATAGACCTGCGCCCCGGCCCCGAGATATCGCCATCGCTGCGCTATACGGTGCTTGTGCAGGCAGGCGACGGCGCAGACCAAACACGGCGCGCACTTGCAGCACAAAGGTTGCCCCCGACAGGTGTTCTGGAATTGGCGGACGGACCTGTGGCAAAACTCTTTGCCCAAGCCCGACCCAGCATCCAAACGCCGTGGTGCGCCATTCTGAAAGCGGGCGACACGCCTTTGCCGGACTGGTCGGCCAAGATGCTGGGTGCATTGCAAGAGCCAGCTGATGCAACCTTGGCAGTCTGCGCGGTCACACGCGGCGCGCAAGGTTGGGACCCCGGTTTTGCCCTGCCGGACCTGCCCTGCCCGGACCCGGCCGCGCTGATATTCGCCACCGCGCTGCCCCCAAGCGCCAGCCCGGATGGCCCGGATTGGGCCACCGGCCTGCGCTTCGCGGTCGCGCATGGACCGACGAAAACCGCGCGGGTCGAGGACGCGATGATGGTGCTGGCACCGCGCCCAACGGACAGCCCGCGCGCGACAGTGCGAACGCTTCGGCAGATGGTGTCAAGCGGATTGGTGTCGCCCCGTCAGGCGGCGGCGCTCTTCGCGCATCTGGCACAGCTGGCCGTGTCTGCGCAAGCCGGGCGCGCAAGGCGGGTCGCACATGCCCTGATCTGGGGGGTTGCAAGGCGCGCGGGCCGTTTACCCAAGCCACCCCAAGCTGCGCATATCGGAAAACGCCTGCACCGCTTGTTATAACTTGCGGCCAGTGCAGGGGGCTTAGAACAAGCTTGGACGCCCGGGAAAGAACTCTTGCCGCAGCAATTCGTTCTGGGCCGCGTTCTTTTTGAGAATCTCTGCGCGCTGGGCGTCTGTCAGGGTCAGGGGTGTGCGTTTGCGCCGAAACTTGAGCAAGGTCTGCAAGGCCACACGATACACCGGATGCATGTCGCCGCCGCGCGCTTGGCGTGGCAGGATGCGGTTCAAGGCTCTGCGAATGGCGACCTCCTCTGCCGACAGGGCTGTATTCACCCGCCCCGGGCGTTGCAGGCCATCGGCGTCAATCCCGGTGTGATGGCAGAAATCCGCCAGCAGATCTTCATTTTGCAAAACGTCCCGCGACAGAATACGCACGACAAGCCGATCCTTCCCAACGGCCTGCACCCAGCGATCCACCGGCACATGCAAGTTGATCTTTCCGCCGGTCGCAACATGCTGTGCAAGACTATGCGAATGCACGCGGCGGATCGCTTCGGAATAGCCGCTGAGAACCAGTTCGTCTTGAGCGCGCAGATAGAGCACATATTGCACCTGCACGAACCTTTCGCTCAGAAACCTGTCAAGTGCCCGAATTTGATCGACACTGTCCAGCCATGCGAAAAGATGTTCGCTGGACCCCACGAAAACCTCATGCCCCTGTCGCGCCGCGAGCGTTTGTGACAGATGCGTGGCATAGCGCTTTGCGTAATCCCGCAGATCCTGCACGGTATGCAACCCCAGAAGATTGCGCTCAAATTCCGGTTGGATGGCGTGCCCCACCGCGCTTAGCCCGATGATCGGCAATTCGAACTGGCTGCCAAATCTAGGATCGAACCTGTCATAAAGCACGCCCTGCCGCGACAGTGCCGCCGCGTTCATGCCCAAGAATGCCTGTATGGTGGATGTGCCCGATTTGGGCATCCCGATATGAATGACGGCTTTCATTGCGCGCCCTTGTATAATTTTTCCAGCTCTTGGGCATGTGCCGCGATCCCGGTCGGAATGCGCGCGTGTTCCCAATAGCCAGACAGATCAACCTGCCCCGCCATGACCCGCGCCAGCACACACGCGAAATCGGCAGTGTCGCCCGCGCGAAACACCAGATCGCGCGTGCCGGGCAGTTCCTGTGCCCCGCCCCTGTCAGAGGTCATCAGCGGGATATGCCGTGCATGAAGTTCCAGCGCAACTTGCGGCAGATTGTCTTCCCATAAGGGCGGCACGATGCCGATATCGGCCTGCGCCACGATCCTGTCCAGATCGGCTGCGGCATAGCCGTCATGCAAGGTCAGCCCGGCCAGCCTTGGCCGAAGCCCGCGCAGGCGCGCCATGACCTGTGCCGGCCCTTTGCGGGCGGCTACGGTCAGATGCAGGCGGGCAAGGGTCTGGTCCGGCAGGGCTTCCAGCGCGCTGAGCAGGAAGAAGAACCCTTTATCCGCACGCATATAGCCAAGGTAGATCAGCCGAAGCGGATCGGCCCCAAGCGGGCGCGGGCGCGTGCGGCCCCATGCTTCCGCATGGCGCGTGCCGATGTAACAGGTGCGCGCCTTCGTCACGCCAAAACCCTGCGCAATGTCGCGGACACGATCGGACACCGCCAGAACCTCGTCGCAATATTGCTCCAGAAGGTTGACCATTTCTGCGCGGCGCTTTGCGTAGTCCGGTGCCGCGGTGTCGGGCCGGTCAGGTGCAGGCAGGGCCGGTTTGCGCCCCCGCACGGCTTTCAGCGCTTGCCATCCGGCAGATAGGGCCGGTCGCAGCACACGGTCATAAGGCCAGCTTCCCGCCGGTGCGCCAATCCGCGCGAAAGCCGTTTCCACCGCATAGGCGCGCCGCACCGCAAGCGGGTTCGGCGCCACCGGCAGGCAAGTGCGGCAGCGCGCGCCATTGTCGTAGTCAGAACAATGTGCGCGCTCTTGCCACCACAGGTTCACCTGCGGGCAGAACGGGTAGTAATTATGCAGCGACAGCACGAAGCGAGTATTCGGGAAATCGCGGCGCAACGACAGCACCCGCGCTGGCAGCCCTTCAAGGCCGTGGAAATGGATCACATCATAGGGGCCAGTTTGCAGCAGGAAATCGCGGAACAATGCCTCTGTCGCGGGGTTCGCGATCTGCGCTGCCGCCGCGAATTCGGCATGTGACGGGGCAACAGGCCGCGTGTTGACGAATTCGAACCGTCCCGGCCCACATGCCTGCCAGCGCGGTTTAGCCCGGGACGAAAGGTCATAGACCATTCCCGCACTAAGCGCCGCACAGTCATGTCCGCCCGATCTGCGCTGCTCGTCCATCAGAGCCTTGGCATAGATCCTGACACCGCCCCCCCGCGCTGCGGGGTCGCATGGATCTACCCAGTTGTAATGCAGAATACGCACATGCCTGCCCTTGGGCGAATACCCGATACCCTAAGTTTCCCTAGCCCAGCGCGGCCCGGCTGCGCAAGACCGACCGTCCCAATGGCAGAGGCGGGCAAAGGATCAAATCGTCTTCAAAGACCATGCTGTTGCCCGAATTGCACCGCATGGCCGCGCTGCCCGGCCGCCATTCTAACCCTTGGGTGAATACATGGGTGGTGGGATGTCGTTGCATCTTGGGGGCGTCTATCAGACAGGCGCCGACGCGTTGGACATTGGCGTGTCCGACAGCGAGATCGTGACCAATCAAGCCGGAACGTTCGTAATCTTGAGCAGCGGTGCGGCCGGTGGGCTAAGCGTGTATCGGCTGTTGCCCGATGGCGGCTTGGCCCTGCATGACATGCAGGTCTTTCCCGACGCTTTGCAAGCGGGCTTGATGCCCAACGTAGCCATGGCCGAAATTGACGGCGCGCCGGTTCTGTTCGTCGGCGGCACCGCAGATCATGCCTTTGGATACAGTCTGCAACCCGATGGCGGGATCGGCGCTTTGCAGATGGTCGAATGGCACGCAATGGCGGACGCGGCGGGCGCGAACGCGCCCGGTGCGTTGCAGGCGTGGGGGCAGATTTCAGCCCAGACAGGGATGGGGTTTCACGCGCCCATCGCCACCGACAACCTGATTGCGGCACATAACTTGTCAATGCCAAGCGTTGACTATGTACTCTCGCTGGACGGGTCATCAGGCGAGCTGTTCAGCCACAGCGTCTGGTCGGGAACGATCTACACGCAGGTTGCCAGCCTTGGTGCGGCCGATGGGTTGGCCCTGAGCAACCCAACCGCCATGGAAATCGCCAATCTGGGCGGCGCGGCTTATGCGATCATTGCCTCTGCCACCGGGTCGTCGCTGAGCGTGATCAAGGTTGGACCGGATGGCAGCCTGACCCCGACGCAACAGCTTGTCGACACCGCCAGCACGCGGTTCGCCAATGTGCAAGACCTAGCATTGGTGCAAGAGGGCGATCATGTCTTCGTTCTGGCCGTCGGTGCGGATCATGGGGTCAGCCTGTTTCGCATGATGCCCGATGGGCATCTGGTGTTCACGGAAGCGTTCAACGATGACATGGGCGGTTCGCTGAACACGCCCTCTACAATAACCGCCTCGATCCAGAATGGCGTTTTACATGCCTTTATCGGCACGCAGCACACATCCGCCATGGTGCACCTGCAAGCGGGGCACGCCAACCTTGGGCAGGTCGCCAGCAGTTCCAGCAATGGCGCAGACCTTCTGACCGGGGGCAGTGGCGACGACATTCTGATGGCGTGCTCTGATGGCGACACGCTGATCGGCGGGGCCGGACAGGACATACTGTCTTCCGGTGCCGGGCAAAGCACGCTTTCAGGCGGCATGGGCAATGACCTGTTCGTGATCCGCGCCAACAGCACGCGGGTCACGATCACCGATTTCCAGCCCGGATCGGACCGACTGGACATGTCCGACCTGCCGATGTTGCGCAATTTGGGCCAACTCGCGATCACCAGCACGCCCACCGGGGCAACCATCAGCTTTCGCGACACAGAAATCATCCTGACCGCGTTCAACACCGCCCCACTTAGCCTGCAAGACATCTTCCCCAACGGGCTGTATGGGCCGGACAGCATTTTGATTATCGCGGGCGAAACGGAACCGGTTCCGTCACCTTTGCCGCCGGGGCTAAGCCTATTGGGCACCAATACCCATGACAGCATTCTAGGCGGCGAAGGCAACGACACGATCAGGGCTGGGCGCGGCAATGATACCGTACGCGGCGGCGATGGCGACGACCTGATTTATGGCGACAATGGTCACAACCGTCTGTGGGGCGGCAATGGCAATGACACGATCCATGGCGGGCCGCGAAATGACATGATCGGCGGCGGACCGGGCAATGACCTGTTGTTCGGGGGTGACGGAAACGATACCATCTATGGCGGCAGCGGCGACGATACCATTCATGGCGAAGGGGACGACACCCGATTATGGGGCATGGGCGGCAATGACCTGATCTATGGCAGCACCCTTGGCGGGCGTATTGGCGGCGGGGGCGGTGATGACACAATTTATGGCGGACCGGGCAATGACACGATCTATGGTGGTGCGATTGAGGGAAATGACTATGTCGATGGCGGGGCGGGCGACGACGAAATCTGGGGCATGGACGGCAACGACACGCTTATCGGTGGGGCCGGAAATGATTTCATCGGCGGCGGTCGCGGGGATGACCGGATACATGGCGGACCGGGCGACGACACGGTGCGCGGCGGGCCCGGCGCGGATACGTTCGTTTTCCTCGATGGCGAAGAAACCTTGCTGGTAGAGGATTTCGCCTATGCCGATGCGGACATACTGGAACTGGACAGTGCGCTCTGGGGCGGCGGGCTGACCGCATCGCAAGTCGTCTCGATCTATGGCGCGGTCACACCAGCGGGGCTGGTGCTGGATTTCGGCACCGGCGACGTGGTCACGCTGGCAGGCTTGTCGGATTTGCCCATGCTGGCCGACTATATCCAGATTGTTTGACCCAACCGCATTGACACCCTGCTCGCTTCCCCCTAATGCACGCCACGCGCAGGCCATCGGGACTGCGTATTCGTTGGTGTTGGTGGCTCCCGCAAGGGAAGGCCTGTCACCCGCTGCGCGGGGAAGGACAACGCCCTTCATAGCCTGTCTTGGGCACATAAAGAAGGAGATCAGACGGTGACCAAACGCACCTCTGCCAAGTATAAAATTGACCGCCGCATGGGCGAAAACATCTGGGGCCGCGCCAAAAGCCCCGTCAATCGCCGCGACTACGGCCCCGGCCAGCACGGCCAGCGCCGCAAGACCAAGCTGAGCGATTTCGGCATTCAGCTGCGCGCCAAGCAGAAGCTCAAAGGCTACTATGGCGACCTGACCGAAAAGCAGTTCCGCCGCATCTATGCCGAAGCCGAGCGGATCAAGGGCGACACCGGTGAAAACCTGATCGGCCTGCTGGAACGCCGTCTGGACGCCGTGATCTACCGCGCGAAATTCGTGCCGACCATCTTTGCTGCGCGTCAGTTCGTGAACCACGGCCATATCACCGTGAACGGCCAGCGCGTGAACATCCCCAGCTACCGCGTGAAAGAAGGCGACGTGATCGCGATTCGTGACAAGTCGAAGCAACTGGCCATCGTGCTGGAAGCTGTTGGACTGGCTGAACGTGACGTGCCCGATTATGTCGAGGTCGATCACTCCAAGATGACCGCGACCTTCACCCGCACCCCGTCGTTGGCCGATGTGCCCTATGCAGTGCAGATGGAACCGAACCTCGTGGTCGAATTCTACGCGAAGAACTGATCTTCGCCGCACCGCAATTCCCGAAAGCCCTGCCCTTCGCGGCGGGGCTTTTTACATGGCCAACCCAGCAGCACCTGCAAGCCCTGCGGCCAGCACCACGGCCCAAACAGGCAGTCGCCAGACCTGCAAGGCGACAAAACAGGCCAGCGCGAAACCGAACTGCCAAAGGCTGCCCACCGCACTGGTAAACACAGGGTCATACAGCGCCGCGCCCAAAATGCCGACCACCGCCGCATTCGCCCCTGCCATACCCGCGCGCACGGCCTGCACGCCGCGCAGGGCTTGCCAGAAGGGCAGAACACCCACCAGCAGCAGAAAGCCCGGCGCGAAAATCGCCAAAGTGGCGATACATGCGCCCGTCAGACCACCCAGCCCCCCCAGATAGGTTGCAAAGGTAAACAGCGGGCCAGGAATAGCCTGCGCCGCCGCATAGCCCGCCAGAAAATCGCCGTCGCTGACCAAACCGGGCGCGACCAGTTCCGCCTGCAACAATGGCAACACCACATGCCCGCCGCCAAAGACCAACGCGCCCGCACGAAACATGCTATCGGCAAGTGCAATACCCGCGTTGTGATCTGCCAAAAGCGGCAGGCCGATAAGGCCCAAGGCGAACAGCGCCAAAGCCGCAAAGGCAACCGGGCGCGCGACTGGAATATGCAGGCCGCCCTGCCCTGTGCCCGTATCCAGCCTAAGCACCGCGCCGATCAGCGCTCCCGCCACGATTACCGCGACCATCGCCCATGGCCCTGCCAGCAGGCCTAAGGCCAGCACCGCGCCCACGGCGATCGTCGCGCGCGGCCCATCCGGGCAAAGCGTGCGCGCCATGCCCAGCACCGCTTGCGCCACCACCGCGACCGCCACCAGCTTCAGCGCCGCGATCACGCCTGTCAGCCCGGCCAGCCCCGCGCCCAGTGCCACGGCCAGCATGATAATCGCCGAGGGTAGCGTAAAGCCGACGAAAGCCGCAACCGCCCCCAGCCAGCCCGCGCGCATCAGCCCCAGCGCGAAACCCACCTGGCTAGAGGCCGGGCCGGGCAAAAACTGGCACAGCGCCACCAGTTCGGCATAATCCGCATCGGTCAGCCATTCGCGGCGGGTCACGAATTCCGCGCGGAAATAGCCGATATGCGCGACCGGACCGCCAAAAGAGGTCAGGCCAAGCCGCAGGAACGCGCCGAAAACCTCTGCCGATCGTAACAAATTCCTACCCCTTGTCCGGTGCCTGTGCGCAACCGGTGCGCAGACTGACAATAAATCCCGAAAACACCTTAACCTTGCGCCCGCTTGCATGGAATGCCGCTTTGGCGCAGGCTATCTTGCAGGCATGACAATCTTCTAACGCCAAAGGACGCACCGTGGCCCGCGACCATATCCGCTTTCTGCTGAACGACCGAGAGGTGATGCTGAATGGCATAAGCGCAACCGCCACGTTGCTGGACCATCTGCGGCTGTATCAGCGCCTGCGCGGCACCAAAGAGGGCTGCGCCGAGGGCGATTGCGGTGCTTGCACCGTGCTTGTGGGGCGCATCGAGCGCGGCGCGTTGCGCTATCAGCCCGTGAATGCCTGCATCCGCTTTCTGGCATCCTGCGACGGCTGCCATGTGGTCACGGTTGAACATCTGCGCGGGACAGATGGCGGCCTGCACCCGGTGCAGCGCGCCATGGTGGAGCATCACGCCAGCCAATGCGGGTTCTGCACGCCCGGTTTCGTGATGGCGCTTTATGCGTTGTGGATGGCAACACCGCACCCGACAGAGCCGGAAATCGAACGCGCGCTGCAAGGCAACCTGTGCCGTTGCACAGGCTACGCCCCCATCATCCGCGCGGCGCGGGCCATGGGCGCGCTTGGCACGACCGATCCGCTGATGGAAGAACGCGCGCAGGTGGCCGCGCGGCTGGCGGCATGGGCCGATGGCACGCAGGTGGACATGACCAATGGCCAAAGCCGCGCAATCTTGCCTGCCACGGTCGAGGATCTGGCGCAGGTGCTGGACCAGCACCCCGACGCGCGTATCGTCGCGGGGGCCACCGATGTGGGCCTGTGGGTCACGAAATTTCTGCGCGATCTGCCGGTGGCTGTGTTCATCGGGCATCTGGACGGGTTGCGCGCGGTCACGGAAACCGCAGATGCCCTGCATTTTGGCGCGCTTGTCAGCTACGAGGATGCACGCGCGCCCTTGCTTGAGCATTTCCCCCATATGGCCCGATATTGGGACCGCATCGCAGGCTGGCAAGTGCGCGCCATGGGCACGCTGGGGGGCAATATCGCCAATGGCTCGCCCATTGGCGACACGCCGCCGCCCTTTATCGCTTTGGGCGCGCGGTTGGTGCTGCGCAAGGGGGCGGCGCGGCGCGAGATGCCGCTGGAAGAGTTCTTCCTTGATTACGGCAAACAGGACCGCGCGCCAGGCGAGTTCGTGGAAACCATCATCCTGCCCAAACCCGTGCCCGGCACGCTGCACGCAGCCTATAAGCTGTCGAAGCGACGGGACGAGGATATTTCGGCAGTCGCACTTGGCATGGCCCTGACCGTGGCAGATGGCACGATTACCGGGGCAAGGCTGGCCTTTGGCGGCATGGCCGCAACGCCGAAGCGGTCGGCGCAAACGGAGGCGGCGCTGACCGGCCAGCCCTTCACGCTTGAAACCCTGCAAACAGCCGCCAAAGCCCTGCCGCAGGATTTCGCGCCGCTCTCGGACATGCGCGCCAGTGCCGCCTACCGCATGAAAGCCGCGCAAAACCTGCTGACGCGCTTCTGGCTGGAACACTCGGGCGAAGCGGCGGCATTGGAGGATGTGCAATGAAAGACGCAGATCGCATCACCGGTGCGGCACATGACAGCGTGATCCACGATTCCGCCGTAAAGCACGTCACCGGGCGCGCGGAATATACCGACGACATCACCGAACCCACGGGCTGCCTGCACGCCTATATCGGCACCGCGACGGTAGCGAAGGGGCATATCACCGCGTTGGACCTGTCCGCCGTGCGCGCGGCCCCCGGCGTAGTCGCGGTCCTGACCGAGGATGACATTCCCGGCCACAACGACATCTCGCCCACTGGCCTCAATGATGAGCCGATCTTTAGCCGTGACGTGCAGTTCCACGGCCAGCCCCTGTTCGCCGTGGTGGCAGAAACCCGCGATCTGGCCCGCCGCGCCTGCACCTTGGCCAAGATCAGCTATGACCGCGCCGACCATGCGACCGACATCGACGCCGCAGAGGCCGCCGGATACCCCGACGTGACCGCGCCGCTGACGCTGGCGCGTGGCGACGCGGAAAGCGCACTTGCGAAAGCCCCGCACCGCATTCAGGGCCGAATGCGCGTAGGCGGGCAGGACCACATGTATCTGGAAGGGCAGATCGCGCTCGCCATTCCGGGCGAGGATGACGAGATGGTGGTCGTCGCCTCTACCCAGCACCCGTCCGAAGCGCAGCACATGGTCGCCCATGCTTTGAGCGTGCCCGCGAACGCGGTCGTGGTGAATGTGCGCCGCATGGGCGGGGGTTTCGGCGGCAAGGAAACCCAGATGAACCTGTTCTGCACGGTCGCCGCTTTGGCGGCGCGTGCCACGGGTCGCGCTGTCAAGCTACGCCCCGACCGCGATCAGGACATGGAGATTACGGGCAAACGCCATGATTTCCGCATAGATTACGATCTGGGATTTGACGAGGACGGGCGCATTATCGCAGTTGATGGTATGTTCGCCGCGCGCTGTGGCTGGTCATCCGACCTGTCCGGCCCCGTGACCGACCGCGCGCTGTTCCATGCCGACAATGCCTATTACTACCCCCATGTGCGCCTTCGGTCGCGCCCGATCCAGACCAACACGGTCAGCAACACGGCGTTTCGCGGCTTTGGCGGCCCGCAAGGGCTGATCGCCGCCGAACGTATGATCGAGGAAATCGCCTATAAGCTGGGCCGCGACCCGCTAGACGTGCGGCGCGCGAATTTTTATCGCGAGGGGGCGGATGTAACGCCCTACCACCAGCAGGTGACGGACAACATCCTGACGCGGCTGGTGGATGAGTTGGAGGCGTCCAGCGACTACCAAGCGCGGCGCAAGGCTGTCTTGGCTTTCAACGCGAAGGGGGGCGTTATCCGCAAGGGCATCGCGCTGACGCCGGTGAAATTCGGCATCAGCTTTACCGCGACATGGTATAATCAGGCGGGCGCGCTTGTGCATGTCTATTCGGACGGCTCCATCCACCTAAACCACGGCGGCACGGAAATGGGTCAAGGCCTGTTCACCAAGGTCGCGCAAGTGGTGGCAGAGGCGTTTCAGGTGGACCTGTCGCGCATCAAGATCACCAAGACGACCACGGAAAAAGTGCCGAACACTTCCGCCACCGCCGCCAGCAGCGGGTCGGACCTGAACGGTATGGCCGCGTTGAACGCGTGCGAGCAGATCAAGGCGCGGCTTGTGGCCTTCGCGGCAGCGAAATGGGGCGTGGCCGAGGATGCGGTGCAATTCCTGCCCGGTCGCGTGGCGGTGGGTGCGGAGATTCTGACCTGGGACGCTTTCATCAAATCCGCCTATATGGCGCGGGTGCAGCTATCGGCGGCGGGGTTCTATAAAACCCCCGACATTCATTGGGACCGCGCCAAGGGGCAGGGCCGCCCCTTCTACTACTTCGCCTATGGCGCGGCCTGTTCCGAGGTAAGCGTGGACACGCTGACGGGCGAGTCGCGCGTGGACCGGGTGGATGTGCTGCATGATGTGGGCCGCTCGCTGAACCCGGCGCTGGATTTAGGGCAGGTCGAAGGCGCGTTCGTGCAGGGTATGGGGTGGCTGACCTCGGAAGAACTGGTTTGGGACGCGGAAGGCCGTCTGCGCACCCACGCCCCCAGCACCTATAAGATTCCACTGGCCGGCGACCGCCCGCGTGTGTTCAACGTGGCCTTGGCGGAATGGTCGGTGAACCCCGAACGCACCATCAAACGCTCCAAAGCCGTGGGAGAGCCGCCCTTCATGCTGCCCGTTTCGGTGTTTGAGGCAATCGGCATGGCCGTGGCATCGGTGGCCGATTACCGCGAATGCCCAAGGCTGGACGCACCCGCCACGCCGGAACGCGTGCTGATGGCGGTGGAGCGGTTGCGCGGATGACCCTGCGCGCTCTGTTGGAAAGAGATTCGCCTTTGGTGCATCTGCGACTGAGCGCGGTCGCAGGATCGGCCCCGCGCGAGGTGGGGGCCGAGATGGTTGTGTCGGGACATGCGCAGGCGGGGACCATCGGTGGCGGACAGATGGAGTTTCGCGCGGTGGCGCGAGCACGCGAGATGTTGGCCATAGGCACCGCACAAGACAGCCTGACCTTGGCGCTTGGGCCGGATATCGGCCAATGCTGCGGCGGGCGGGTGACGGTTATGCTCAGCGTGCTGACCCCGGACGCCCGCGCGGCCCTGCTGGCACGGCTTGAAAGCGCGCAAGCCCCAACCGTCATGATCTTGGGCGCAGGCCATGTGGGGCGGGCATTGGCGCAGGTCTTGGCCCCGCTGCCCTGCCGCGTGGTGTTGGTGGACAACCGGGCCGAGGAACTGGCGCAAGCGCCCGCCAGCGCCGATCACCGCCTGACGCCGATGGCCGAGGCCGAGATTGACCATGCGCCGCCCGGCACGGCATTCGTGGTCACCACCCATGACCATGGGCTGGATTTTCTGCTGACCCTTGCGGCGCTGAAGCGCGGCGATGCCGCCTATGTCGGGCTGATAGGGTCCGCGACCAAACGCGCGCGGTTTACCCGTTTCGCGCAGGACCACAACACCGACGCATCGGCGCTGACCTGCCCCATAGGTGCGGCGGGCCTTGGCGACAAGCGGCCAGAGGTCATCGCCCTGATGGCCGCGCAAGAGATTTTCGCCGCCTTCGCGCGCGCAACCAAAGGAACCCCATGACCCAGACCCTGATCCGCGCGCGGCTGCTGACCTTCCACCGCGAACCGCAAACGCCCGATGACGAGGGCGCATTAACCTATATCGAGGATGGCGCGCTGCTGGTCGAGGACGGCATGATCCGCGCCATGGGCGAGGCGCGCGACGTTGCAGCCCCCGAAGCACAAATCATCGACCACCGCCCGCATCTGTTGATGCCGGGGTTCATCGACACCCATCTGCACTTTCCGCAAACGCAGGTCATTGCAAGCTGGGCGGCAGAATTGCTGGATTGGCTGAATGACTACACCTTCCCCGAGGAAACGCGCTATGCCGACCCTACGCTCTGCGCCAAAATGGCCAGCGCTTTTCTGGACCGGCTGACGGACCATGGCACCACCACGGCTGTTGCCTATGCGTCGGTGCACGCAGCCTCTGCCGAAGCACTTTTTGCCGAAGGCTTGAAGCGTGACATGCGGCTAATCACAGGCAAGGTGATGATGGACCGCAACGCGCCAGACGCTTTATGCGACACGCCGCAATCAAGCTATGATGACAGCAAATCCTTGATCGCGCGTTGGCACGGCAAGGGGCGCTTGGGCTATGCGATTACCCCGCGCTTTGCCATCACCTCGACACCTGCGCAGATGGAAGCGGCGCAAGCGCTGGCGCAAGAGCACCCAGATTGCCACATCCAGACCCATTTGAGCGAGAACCACGCCGAGATCGCACTGTCCTGCCAGCTTTACCCGGATGCCAAGGATTACACCGACATCTACGCCCGCTATGGGTTGCTGCGCGGCAACAGCCTGCTGGGCCATTGCATTCACCTTAGCGACCGCGAGATCGGCGCGCTGGCAGAGGCCGGTTCCAAGCCCGTCTTCTGCCCCACGTCGAACCTGTTTTTGGGGTCGGGCCTGTTCAACGATGCCAAGCTGCGCGGGGGCGGGCTGACCAACGCCATCGCCACCGATATCGGCGGCGGCACCAGCTATTCCCTGCTGCAAACTTTGGCAGAGGGCTACAAGGTGCTGCAACTGCAAGGCCAGCGGCTGCACCCCTACCGCGCGTTTCACTGGATTACGCGGGGCAATGCCGTGGCTTTGGGGCTGACCGACCGCATCGGCACGCTGGAACCGGGCACAGAGGCCGATTTCGTCGTGCTGAACGCCCACGCAACCCCCGCAATGGCGCAGCGCATGGAACGTGCGCGCGGGCTGGCGGATGAATTGTTCACCCTGCAAGTGATGGGCGATGACCGCGCCGTGGTGCAAACCTATGTGGCCGGGCAACAGCGCAAAGCAGCCTGACACAGCCTTGCGCTTTTTGCTTGGTTTGGCGCGCAGAGTTGCGCAAAGTCTGGTCAGGCGCATCATGCGCTGTTTGAGTAACCAGTGCGAACACCATAATAAGGAGCGAACCATGGGACGTCGCGACGAATTGATTGAACGATATGCCTCTGACCTGAAAGAAAAATGCGGTGTCACGCCAGATATGGACCTGTTGCGCAAGGTCACGATTGGCTGTGGGCCATCCATTTACAACCCCGATGCCAGCACCGTCGCCGGCTCGCAAGAGCATGAGTTGGAAACGGTGCGCAAGAGTTTCCTTGTCAAGAAACTGGGGCTGGCCGATGGGCCGGAACTGGACAAGGCCATAGACGCCGTGATCGAGCAATACGGCCGGTCCGAGCGCAACAAGTATCGCGCCGTGATCTACTATCTGCTGACCAAGCATTTCGGCAAGGAAGCGGTCTACGGCTGACCCGTCATTGCCGAAACTTTTAGCTGTTATCCGGCTTGCCTTGGAGCGGTTAATCGACGATCGTGGGATATCTGGTCAGGACGACCGGGCTTACGATCCTCTCGTGACGTGAAGGGCACGCGGGTGAGATGTTGGGCCCCGGTCACAACCGGGGCCCCTTTCCCAGAATTTGATCGCTTGGGGCGCAGTCCAGACAACGCCTAAGTCATGTCTCGTTTAAACCATTTTCCTTTTGTTTAAACCAAGCCTATTACACGCCGCCACGCGGACAGCTTGAATTCGCATGACCTGTGGCCCACATTCAGACATGTTCGGCATCCGCGTGCCGACCAGACAAAGGATATATACGTGACCGAATTGAGCAGCTATCCCGTCCTGCCCCTGCGCGACATGGTGGTGTTTCCGCATATGGTCGTGCCCCTGTTCGTGGGCCGCGACAAATCCGTGCGCGCGCTCGAAACCGTGATGAATGACGACAAGCAGATCTTGCTGGCCTCTCAGGTGGACCATACGCAGGAAGACCCCGCCAGCGGCGACATATACCGCGTGGGCGTTCTGGCGAACGTGCTGCAATTGCTGAAGCTTCCTGATGGCACCGTCAAGGTGCTGGTCGAAGGGCAGCGCCGTGTGCGCATCACCGAGTTCACGCGCGAGGACGGGTATTTCGAAGCGCTTGTGGCGGAAATGCCGGACACGGCCGGGCCTGATGATGAAATCCACGCGCTGATGCGGTCGGTGCAGAACGAATTCGAACGCTACGCCAAGATCCGCAAGAACATCCCCGACGAAGCGCTGGCGGCCATCGCCGACGCCACCGACCCCGCACGCTTGGCCGATCTGGCCGCTGGGCACTTGGGGTCGAGCGTGGACAAGAAACAGGCCATCCTTGAAATGACGGCGCTGAATGCGCGGCTGGAAGAGATTTACGCCCAGATGCAGGGGGAACTTTCTGTCCTGCAAGTGGAGCGCAAGATCAAGACCCGCGTCAAAAGCCAGATGGAGCGCACGCAGCGCGAGTATTACCTGAATGAGCAGATGAAAGCCATTCAGAAGGAATTGGGCGACGGCGAGGACGGCCAGAACGAACTGGCGGAACTGGAAGCCAAGATTGCCGCGACCAAGTTTTCCAAGGAAGCGCGTGAAAAGGCCGAAGCCGAACTGAAGAAGCTGAAGAGCATGTCGCCCATGTCCGCCGAAGCGACCGTGGTGCGCAACTATCTGGACTGGATGTTGTCCATCCCGTGGGGCGTGAAGAGCAAGGTCAAGAAAGACCTTGGCCGCGCGCAACAGGTGCTGGATGCCGACCATTACAGCCTAGACAAAGTGAAGGAACGGATCGTCGAATACCTGGCGGTTCAGTCGCGCTCTGCCAAGCTGAAAGGCCCGATCATGTGCCTTGTCGGCCCTCCGGGTGTGGGTAAAACCAGCCTTGGGCGCTCTGTGGCCCGCGCAACAGGGCGCGAATTTATCCGCATCAGCTTGGGCGGCGTCCGTGACGAATCCGAGATTCGTGGCCATCGGCGCACCTATATCGGGTCCATGCCGGGCAAGATCATCCAAGCGCTGAAAAAGGCCAAAACGACCAACCCGCTTATCCTGCTCGATGAAATCGACAAGATGGGACAGGATTTCCGGGGCGACCCGGCAAGCGCCATGCTGGAAGTGCTGGACCCGGAACAGAACGCAACCTTTGTCGACCACTATCTGGAAGTGGAATACGACCTGTCCAATGTCATGTTCCTGACCACGGCCAATAGCTACAACATGCCGGGGCCGCTGCTGGACCGGATGGAAGTGATCCCGCTGTCGGGCTATACCGAAGATGAGAAGCTGGAAATTGCCCGCGCGCATCTGCTGCCCAAATCGGTCAAGAACCACGGGTTGAAGCGCGGCGAATTGACGATTTCCGACAATGCGATCACGCAAACGATCCGGCTGTATACCCGCGAAGCCGGGGTGCGGAACCTTGAGCGCGAGTTGAACAAGATCGCGCGCAAGGCCGTCACCAAGATCGTGAAAAAGGAAACCGACAAGGTGATCGTGGCGCGCGACAACCTTGAAGATTTTCTGGGCGTGCCGCGTTTCCGCTTCGGCTCTGCCGAGAAAGAGGACCAGATCGGCGTTGTCACCGGCCTTGCATGGACGCAAGTAGGCGGCGAATTGTTGCAGATCGAGGGCTTGCGCCTGCCCGGCAAGGGCCGGATGAAAACCACCGGCAAGCTGGGCGATGTGATGAAGGAATCGATCGACGCGGCCAGTTCTTTCGTGCGCTCTATCGGGCCGGAAATCGGCGTTTTGCCACCGCGCTTTGACGCATGGGATATTCACGTCCACGTCCCAGAGGGGGCAACCCCCAAGGACGGGCCAAGTGCTGGCGTGGGGATGGTGACATCCATCGTGTCGGTGCTAACGCAGATCCCTGTGCGTAAGAATGTCGCCATGACCGGCGAAGTTACGCTGCGCGGCAATGTTCTGGCCATCGGTGGCCTGAAAGAGAAGCTGCTCGCGGCCCTGCGCGGCGGCATCGACACGGTGCTGATCCCGCAGGAAAACGCCAAGGATTTGCCGGAAATCCCGGACAATGTGAAGGAAGGGCTGACCATCATTCCGGTGGGCCATGTCCGCGAAGTGCTAAAGCATGCGCTTGTCCGAACCCCGGACCCGGTGGAATGGGATGCCGAAGCCGATGAGGCCGCCCGCCTTGCGCGCATGGCCCCAAAGCCGGACGAGGCCGCAACGCGCCCGGCGCATTGAACAGCGACCGGCCCCGTAATGCCAGCTTGGCATGGCGGGGCCGGGTTTCGCGCGAAAAGGGCTTGCGCTGCCCAGACGGCGGCGCTATCAGGCCCGTCGTGGGGCGATTAGCTCAGCGGTAGAGCGCTTCGTTCACATCGAAGATGTCAGCGGTTCAAATCCGTTATCGCCCACCATTTCCTTTTTTTCCGCTATAGGCCCTGCCTTGCCCGCGCGCGTGGCGGCTGTCTTGATATGCAAAAGGCCCGGTCTTGCGACCGGGCCTTTGCGTTTTCATGAACGGGCCGGATCAGCGGCTACCGAACTCAGGATATGCTTCCATACCCAGTTCCGACGTGTCCAGACCGGTCATCTGGTCTTCGTCGCTGACGCGGATACCCATCACCATTTTCAGGATGAACCAGAAGATGCCGGAAACCACGAACATGAAGGCACCAATCGCAACGATCCCGTAGATTTGCGCGCCAATGCTGGCATCGCTGTTCGACAACACCACGGCCAAGGTGCCCCAGATACCGGCGAACAGGTGAACCGGAATGGCACCGACCACATCGTCAATCTTCATCTTGTCCAACATCGGGACGGTGAAGACCACGATCACACCACCCACGGCACCGATCAACGTGGCCAGACCAAGGCCGGGGGCCAGCGGTTCTGCCGTGATCGATACAAGCCCAGCCAGCGCGCCGTTCAGCACCATGGTCAGGTCGACCTTCTTGTACAGAACCTGCGTCAGGATCAGCGCGGCAATTGCACCACCGGCAGCCGCCGTGTTGGTGTTGGCGAAGATGCGGCTAACATCGGCAACGTCGCTGACAGTGCCCATGGCAAGCTGCGAACCGCCGTTGAAGCCGAACCAACCCAGCCACAAGATGAACATGCCCAGCGTGGCCAGCGGCAGGTTCGACCCCGGCATGACAGTTACGCGGCCATCTTTGCCATATTTACCAGCCCGCGAACCAAGGATCAGAACACCGGCCAAGGCTGCCCAACCGCCTGCGCCGTGCACGATCGAAGAACCGGCGAAGTCCGAGAAGCCAGCTTCGGACAGGAAGCCGCCGCCCCAGCTCCAGCTTGCCTGAATCGGATAGATCAGGCCGGTCAGGATGATGACGAAAATCAGGAAGGGCCACAGCTTGATGCGTTCAGCAACGGCGCCCGAAACAATCGAAGCGGTTGCGGCACAGAACATCAGCTGGAAGATGAAGTCAGACCCGATAGATGCATAGGTCACGTCGTTCAGGTCGTCATAGGCCACGCCAACAGGTTCCAGAGACGTCGACGAGAAGCCGCCCATCCAACCCTCGATGATCCAGCCATCGCCCGGATACATCAGGTTGAAGCCGACAACGAAATAGGCAATCGACGCCAACGAGAACAGCGCCACGTTCTTGACCAACTGCATGGTTGCGTTCTTGGACCGGACCAGCCCGGTTTCCAGCATGGCAAAGCCCGCAGCCATGAAGAATACAAGAAAGCCACCCATCAGGAACAGCAGCGTGTTCATGATGAAGACCATTTCGGAATTTACGCGTTCAGCGCTCAGCGCTTCGTCCTGCGCGAGGCCGAGTGTCGGCACAAGCGCCGCCGCGGCCACAATGGGAAAGAGTTTCTTGAGTTGCATCAGCATTTGTCCTTTTTGAACTGGGTCCACGAAATCAAAGCGCGTCTTCGCCGGTTTCACCGGTGCGCACGCGCGTGGCTGACGCCAGATCCAGCACGAAGATCTTGCCATCGCCGATCTTGTCGGTTTTCGCGGTTTTTTGCAGGGTTTCGACCACCTGATCGGCCATCGCGTCGCTGACGCCGATTTCCAGTTTCAGCTTTGGCACGAAATTCACGGCATATTCCGCGCCGCGATAGATTTCGGTATGCCCGGATTGTGCGCCGAACCCCTTGATTTCGGTCACCATCATGCCGCGCACGCCGATAGAGGTCAGCGCTTCGCGAACCTCTTCCAGCTTGAACGGTTTTATCGCCGCAATGATATATTTCACGGTGTCATCCCCTTTCATCCACGTTGTCGGCCAATCGCAGCCTCACCCCGTAAACAGAAAGTGAAGCGCGGATAGGCTCAACGATCGGGAGGTGTTTAAACGCCGCTATGCAGCAATATCCGAAAAAGAGTGCACAAATTTATATCACTGCATATTTTTTGGGCATACCTTGCACGAGAACGCCCGTCCCATCGTTACAAATCGTGGTGGCAGCGACCGGAAATACAGCGAGTCGGCCTTGGCACAGTTCTGCGGTGTCGCGCCGAAGGTGGTGGAAAACAGCTTCCGCCCGTGGCAAAAGGTTAAAAATGTTTTCAAAGCCGATCCACGGCAAACAGGCATAATTACAGATGAGCAGCGCCAGACCCCCCCGGAAAAATCTTGTCGCACCGCGCCGCGCCGCGCCGGGCGCAAAACCGTCGGCGGGCAAAGCTACCGCACGCAAACCCGCAAGATCGGGCAAACCCAAGGGCGGCAACCCGATCTCGCGGTTTTTCAGGGCAGCACTGACACTGATCTGGCGGATCATATGGGGCGTGGCGTGGCGCGGCACCGCAGTGGTGGTGCTTATCCTTGGGCTGGCGACATTCTATTTCTACACCACGCTTCCCCCGTTGGCAGAGATGCTCGACAACCGGGCGCAAGGCTCTGTGACAATGACGGACCGCAACGGCGAGGTCTTTGCTTGGCGCGGGGAAACCTTCGGCGGGGCGATCACGGCGGCCAATGTCAGCCCACATCTGAAAAACGCGATCGTCGCTACCGAAGATCGTCGGTTCTACCGGCATTTCGGCGTATCGCCTCGCGGGATTGCCGGGGCGATCCGAGCAAACCTGTCTGACGGGCGCGGCGCGTTTTCCGGTGCGGGCGGGTCCACCATAACCCAACAGGTGGCCAAGCTGTTATGCTTGGGCGTGCCCTATAATTCCGACACATGGAGTTCAGAGGCCGAATACGAGGCAGATTGCCGCCGCGGCACGCTATGGCGCAAGATCAAGGAACTGCCCTACGCCTTCGCGCTGGAAGCGAAGTTTTCCAAGAAAGACATCCTGACAATCTATATGAACCGGGCCTTCCTTGGCGCGGGCGCACGCGGGTTCGAAGCCGCCGCACAGCGCTATTTCGGGCGCTCTGCAAACGAGGTCGGCCCCGCCGAAAGCGCCATGCTCGCCGGTCTGTTGGTCGCGCCATCCTATTACGCGCCCACCCGGAACCTAGAGCGCGCGCAACAACGCGCCGCCGTTGTGATAGAGTTGATGCACGATCAGGGGTATCTGGATGCCCATGAATATGCAGAGGCCCGCGCGCATCCGGCCACCTTGTCGCAACGCGCCGAGAAACAGCAAGGGATCGCCTTTGCAGACTGGCTGATGCTGGACGCCCCGGCATATCTGGCGCGCGAAACCACCGAAGATGTGATCATGCGAACCACCTTCGACCCGGATTTGCAGGCAGCGACAGAAGCCGCCGTGGCAAAGGTCTTTACCGAGAAGGTCCGCGACGATTCAGAAGCACAGGTCGCCGTCGTCGTCATGTCCCCCGATGGCGCAGTGCGTGCCATGGTCGGTGGCAGGCAATCGCAAACCGGTGGCTTCAACCGCGCGGTGCAGGCGAAGCGGCAAACCGGCTCAGCCTTCAAGCCGTTCCTGTTCGCGGCCGCGTTGGAAAACGGGTTCCAGCCTTTCGACATTGTCGAGGATGCGCCGCTGACCATCGACACGCCCGGGTCTGGCCCATGGTCGCCGCGCAACTATGATGGCGAATTCCGGGGCTTTGTCACCATGTCCGAAGCCCTGACGGAATCGCTGAACACACCTGCCGTGCGGATTTCCGAAGCCATGGGGCGCGACCGCGTGCGCGAGGTGGCCAATGCCTTTGGGCTGCGCAGCGAATTGGCCGAAGGGCCGGCGCTTGCACTTGGGGCGTCCGAGGCCAACCTGCTGCAAATGACCGCCGCCTATGCCGGTATTCTGAACGGCGGCAGCGCGGTTCGGCCCTATGGCATAGAGGAATTGAAGCTGCTGGGCGATTCGACCCCGCTTTTCGGGGTCTCTAGCGGCATCGGTGAACGTGTCATTTCAGAGCGCTCGGCCCAAATGCTGACATGGATGATGAGCCGCGTGCTGGAAGAAGGCACCGGGCGACGGGCTAAACTGCCAGACCATCAGGCCGCCGGAAAAACCGGGACCACGCAAGCCGCGCGCGATGCGTGGTTCATCGGGTTCACCGCCGATTATGTCGCCGGGGTCTGGATGGGCACGGATGACAACTCGCCGCTGACAGGTGTTACCGGCGGCGGATTGCCCGCCGACATCTGGCGCGAAACCATGATCCGCGTGCATGAAGATCTGCCCCCGCGCCCATTGCCGATGATCGCGCCCGAAAGCCCGCGCTCAGAGGCTACGCCGCGACCTGCGCAATCCGCCCCGCGCACCGCCCCGCTGGATGACGCGATCCGCGGCATTCTGGGGTCGATATTTGGCGGAAATTAAGCGGCCACCGGAAAAAACACGCTGGTCACAACTGCCGGTTCAGGGTGCTGTCGTATCTGCCAACCCGATTACGGCGCAACGCCGATCAGGCTGGCCACAGCCAGCCGCGCCTTGTCGACAAGCGCGACATAGCTGCCGAGCGGGGCATCTAGGGCGGGCAGAGATTGCGCCAGCATAGGGGCAGCCAAGTAAAGCGCGGACATGATACATGCCAGCCCAATAGGCAGGATCAGCCCGCCAAGAAAGCTGCGCTTGCGGGCCGATTGCGTCTGCGGCAGGCCAGACTGCCCCCCGCGTCCGCTGTCGATCGGCTCCAGCGTAGAGCTGATATCATCTATATCGGGCAGGCGTGACGCCCCGCCGCGCGGATGTGCAGAGCCCTCGACAGGCCCGAAAAGCCCAAGTTCTTCCTGCATTTCCAGCGAGGATGCTTCTTGCGCGCGCTTCGCGGCTTCGAATTCGGCTTCTTTGCGCAGCACTTCTGCGACAGACGGGTCAAGCGAGCGCGCCGCGGGGGCCGGGTTGGCAGGCTCTGGCGCAGCGGTATCGGGCTGCGAAGCGGCTTGGGGCGGCTGCGAAGGGCCGTCGCTTGTCTGGGCATCGGGCCGGGGCCGCGCGGGGCGCGGCGAACGCTCGGCTTGCTGGCCGTCCGGCTGAGGGCGCGACGGGCGCGGCGCGGCTTCCGGCTTTTGCGCAGGGGGCGGCATTGTGCCATCCTTTGCTTGACCCGGCTGGAACCAGACCGTGCTACAGGCAGAACACTGCACTTCTGTTCCTTCGTCGGGAAGTAAACTGGCGTCTACCTCATATTGGGCGGTACAGTTCGGGCATACCAGACGCATAGTCACTCCACCTCGACGCCATATCTGCCATTGGCGCGTTACATCAGATGTTGTAGCAAGCCTACCAGCACCTTCCAACAAGGATTAGCGTTTTTTGCCAGTAAGCCGCCCTGTCCCACAACCGGGACACATATTTCAACGTGAAGAATGATCGAATTTCAAGACGTCGCACATGATTACGGTGGAGGCGCGCTGTTCGAAGGCGTGACCATTGCGCTGGAACCGGGCAGCTTTCACTTTCTGACCGGCCCCTCGGGCGCGGGCAAAAGCACGTTTCTGAAACTGTGCTACGGCGAATTGCTGCCCAGCCGCGGCACGGTTGCACTGCAAGGCACGAACCTGCGCCAGATGTCGCGCGATGCGCTGGCAGAGGCGCGCAATTCCATTGGCATCGTGCATCAGGATTGCCAGTTTCTGGACCATCTGGACATTCGCAGCAATGTCGCGCTGCCGCTAAGTGCCACGGGCCGCAACGTGTCAGAGCGCGATGTCGATGATCTGCTGAACTGGGTCGGGCTGAAAGCGCAGGCCGATGCCTTGCCGCCCACCTTGTCGGGGGGCGAACGTCAGCGCGCGGCCCTTGCCCGTGCGGTAATCGCCGCCCCGCGCGTGTTGCTGGCGGATGAACCGACCGGCAATCTGGACTGGGACATGTCACAACGCTTGCTGTCGCTGATGATCGAGTTGAACCGCATGGGCACAGCCGTTCTGATTGCAACGCATGACATGAACCTGATCCGCACGGCGAAATCGCAGGTCTCTGCACGGGTTCTGCGCATTGCCGGGCGCAAACTGCAAAGCGCGGGGTCAGACCTGTGAGCACGATCTCGGACCGGATTGTTCCTCGTAGCGGGCACGGCGCATGGCTGGTCTGGCTGGGGGCAGGCGCGATGGCCTTCCTTGCGGTATTCACACTGGCGCTGTCGGTTTCTGCCGAACGGCTGGCCGATAGCTGGTCGGCGGCGCTGGCCCAATCAGCAACCGTGCGGATTTCCGCCCCCCCTGCCGAGTTGAACGCGCAAACCGATGCCACACTGGAAGTGCTGCGCACCACGCCCGGCATTGACGACGCCCGCGTGATGTCAGCCCAAGAACAGGCCGATCTTCTGGCAGTCTGGCTTGGCCCCGATCTGCCGCTGGATGCGCTGCCCCTGCCTCGCATGATCGAAGTGTTTGAAAGTGCTGAAGGCCCGGACCGGCAAGGCTTGCGCCTAAGGCTAAGCGCCGAAGCCCCCGGCGCGATTTATGACGATCACACGCAATGGCGCCGCCCGCTGATCGAGGCCGCCGCGCGGCTACGCGCGCTTTCGCTGCTGGCACTGGCGCTGATTGGCGGCGTGACCGGCGCAATCATAGCACTGGCGGCAAGTGCGGCGCTGGCGTCGAACGCACAGGTTATCCGGGTGTTGCGTCTGGTGGGGGCGCGCGACCGTTTCATCGCCCGTGCCTTTGTGCGCCGCATGACGCACCGCGCCGCCCTTGGGGCCACAATCGGCACAGCGCTTGGGATGGTATCGGTAATGGGCTTGCCAAGCCTTGGGCCAGAGGCAACAAGCGGGCTGGGGTTTCAGGGCGCAAGCTGGCTTGCACCCCTGGCAATCCCCATTTTGGCGGCGCTGGTGGCATGGGCGGCGGCCATGGCGACGGCTTTTGCCGTACTAAGAGGAGTGACCTGAATGCGACACGCGGTGCAATATCTTCGCTCGGTGCTGTTCATCGGGCAGATGTATCTGGCCATGGCGGTGGTGGCCGTGGGCTTTGCTCCTTTCGCGATGGTGCGCCGCGACATGGCGCTGAAAGCCTGCCACACCTATTGCCGATATGTGCGTTGGACCGCCGGTTGGATGGTGGGCCTGCATATCGAAATTCGTGGCGAGGTGCCACATTACCCCGCGCTTGTGGCCGCAAAGCACCAAAGCTTCTGCGATATCCTCATGATTTTCGGGGCCATGCCGAACCCTCGCTTCGTGATGAAAAAGCAACTGATGCGCACGCCGTTTCTGGGCTGGTATGCGAAATGGCTGAACTGCATCCCGGTTGACCGTGGCGCAGGCGGCGCGGCGATCCGCGACATGCTGGCCCGCGTGGAACAGGGCCGCGAGCTTGCCGGGCAGATCATTATCTACCCGCAGGGCACCCGTGTCGCGCCGGGCGACCACAAACCGTATAAGGTCGGCTCTGCGGTGCTATACGGCCAGTTGGGTCAGCCTTGTGTGCCGGTTGCCACAAATGTCGGGCTGTTCTGGCCAAAGCGCAGCCTGTATCGCAAGCCCGGCACTGCGGTGGTCGAATTTTTGCCGCCCATCCCTGCGGGCCAGAACCAGCGCGATTTCTTGGTGCAACTGGAAGCGGTGGTCGAAAGCCGTTCGAACGAATTGATGGCAGAGGCCGGGTTCACCCTGCCTGCCTGACTATGGTACTGCGTCAATCCACGCGCAGCGCCCGCCCGGCATTCAAAAGACCGCCAAACAGGCCCAAGGCGCGTTGCAGCGTGGTCCCAGCAGCCATGGTCGCCAACACAACATCGCCATCTTGCAATTGGAACTGGTCAGCGGCGAACAAGCGCTCGGCATGTGTCAGGTCAAAGCTGAACACGACCTTGTCGCGGCTTGGCCCATGCGGTCCCAGTGCGGTTCCGGCGGGGTAGCGCCGCAAGATCAGCAGGCCACGCGGATCGGCCCGATTATCGGCAATACCCCCAATGACCGACAGGGCCTGCAAGGCGCTCAGCTTTTCAGAGGGGAACGGGAACATGCGTTGCCCCCCGGTTGCCCCCAAAGAGGTAAAACCGCGCGCGTCGGGGCGGATCATCACACGGTCCCCACCGCGCAAGGCAACATCCAGTTCCGGGGCTTCCAGCACGTCCTCATAGGGCATCCGATAGACGGTCCCGCCGCGCGTAATCATGATCTGCGGGTTTCCAGTACTGTCGGCAACCCCACCGGCGGCGCTGACAAGGTTCAGCACTGTCAGGTTCCGCTCTGCCAAGGGAAAGGTGCCCGGATTGCGGACACCTTCCAGCACATCGACCGAATTCCGCCGTCCGGCATGCGAAGTGATCTGCACCTGCGCCGACGGGATAACCGTGCTCAGACGTTCCTGAACCCGCGTGCGCGCGACCTCTGGCGCCAATCCTGCGACATGGACCTCTTCGACATAGGGCAGAACGATATGCCCGGATGGCGACACCGCCAGATCGGGAATGTCTGCATAGCGTTGCCCGGCACTGGTAATCAAAGAAGCGTCTTCAGTGGTCCAGACGCGCACGGAAATGCGGTCCCCCGGTGCAATTTTCTGGCTGGTCACACCAGCCCCACGGCTTGGCCAACGGCGTTTCGGGCGTGGGTCTGTCACCGGCCATGACGCGATTTCGTCCAGCGATTCGGGCGTGACCTCTATCAGGGTGAAATCCGCATCTGACGTCCCGTCGCCAGCATCCGCCCCAGAGACGATCTCGGCTTTGCGGGCAGAATCGCGCGCGACAGCACAGCCCGTCGCCAGAAAAGCTGTTCCTGTGCCCAACAGGGCGCGGCGAGAAATCTCAATCATGTCTGTCCTGCCGTCTCAGGCGCGGGTTCAAGCGGTCCCCAGCGGAAGCCCCGAACCACACACTCCGCTCGGAGCTACATTATCCAAAGGCCCGGTGCGGTCAACTACTCGCAGCAGTTGAACTACGACGATAGAAGGGGGCGCAGGCTGACGAAAAATGGCTTATGCTATCAATTTGTGACAGTTGCGGCGACGACATGCGCTCCGATATGATAACAGTTGGACATTTGACACAACAAGGCAGCGGGATGATCCTAGTCATCGACGATCATCCGCTGTTTTGCGAAGCCTTGCAGATGACCCTGTCAGAGTCGTTGGGCCTGCCGCAAGTGGCGACCGCAGCAACGCTGGATGCAGGGCTGCAAGCCCTCGCCGCAGGCCCCATGGCCGATGCCATTGTGTTGGATCTGAACTTGCCCGATGTGGCCGGATTGGACGGTCTGACCCGCCTTCGCAACATGGCCCCCGGTGTGCCGGTGGTGGTCGTGTCATCCATGTCGGATGACCGCATCATCGCCGCCGTCATGCATGCTGGCGCGGCAGGGTTCGTGCCCAAACATAGCCCGCGCGACGCTTTTGTCGCCGCTATTGGCACCGCGTTGCAAGGCGGCACTTACACGCCAGACGGTTACACAGCCCCCAGCGCCAGCGCGCCAGAAACTGCCGAACGCAGCGTCATCGACCGGTTGGCGGACCTGACCCCGCAACAAGCGCGCATCCTGGCGTTGGTTTGCGAAGGCTACCTGAACAAACAGATCGCCTATGAACTGTCGATTACCGAAACCACGGTCAAGGCACATGTGACTGCGATCTTGCGCAAGCTGGGCGCGCAAAGCCGCACGCAAGCGGTGCGCATCGCCAATTCAGCCAGCTTTGCCGAGATCTTGCGGAAATAGCGGCGGGCTTGCCTTGCCTGCGTTATGACGTAGGCTTGCCCCGTCGGGGCAAAAAACGCAAGCAAGGGGGGGGGCGGCGCGAATGACACGACCGGGCATCATGCGCCGCGCGCAATCCGTGCGGCCCAAGACCGCAGATGCGATTGCCGAAGTCCTGATCGGGCTTGCCCCAGAGGACTTGGCGCTGATCGTGCTGTTCGTGGGCGAAGGGCATGACCTGCGCCAGATTGAACACGCGCTGGCCGACCTGCCAGAGACGGTTCACCTGATGGGCTGCACCACGGCGGGCGAAATCGGCAAGGGCGGCTATCTGGATCACAGCATCACCGCGCTTGGCCTGCCGCGCGACCTGTTTCGCGTGGCCGTCGGGTCGGTCCCGACCCTGAGCGCCTTTGACCCGGAACGCGCCCGCACCATGGCTTTCGATCTGCGCGCGGGGCTGACCTTTTCAACCGCCGATTGGGCGAACGAGGTGGCCTTTCTGCTGACGGACGGGCTGTCGCTGATGGAAGACCAACTTGTCTGGACCCTGTCCGAAGCTCTGGGCCAAAGCCCGCTTGTCGGCGGCTCGGCAGGTGACGGTTTGCGCTTTGGCCAGACCTTCGTGCTGGTCGATCGTCGCTTTCAGACCAATACCGCCGCGCTGGCGGTGCTACGCACGCCCTGCACCGTGACGGCCTTTCGCTTCGACCATCTGGAACCAACCGAGCACCGCATGGTTGTGACAAATGCCGACCCCGCACAACGGCTGGTGCTGGAAATAAACGGTATGCCCGCAGGCCCGGAATATGCGCGCATTCTGGGCAAAGATCCCGGCCAGCTGTCACCGTTCATCTTCGCCGCAAACCCAGTGGTCTCAAAGGTCGGGGACGCCCATCATGTTTTGGCCATTCAACGGGTGGAACCGGACGGAACGCTGCGTTTCTTTTCCGCAATCGAACGCGGGCTGGTGCTGCGGCTTGCCCAAGGCACCGACCTTGTGGCGCATCTGGACCGCGCCTTGGGCGGGTTGAGCGCCGGCGGCGTGACCCCCGACATTCTGGCCTGCGACTGCATTCTGCGGCGGCTGGAGGCGGAGAATACCCAAACCGCGCGCGCGGTGTCGGATGTGCTGGACCGGCATGGTGTGACCGGGTTCAATACCTATGGCGAACAGTTCAACATGGTGCATGTGAACCAGACCTTTACCGGGCTGGCCTTCTACCCGCCCGATTCGGGCGATGATCTGGCCGCCTACGGGGTGGAATGATGCTGCAAGACCTGATTGACCCCTCCTTGCCGCTGGCCGAACAGAATGCGCGCCTGCGTGCCATTCTGTCGGCGCTGATGGACCGCGCGGAACGCGGGCAGATGCAAAGCCGCCCGATGGGGCAACTGGCCCATGTTGTAGCGCTGGAACAACAGGTGCGCACCCGCACCCGCGACCTTGCCGAAGCCCTCGACAAGTTGCGGGTCACACATGCACGGCTATCGCAGGCCGAACGCGACGCGGTGAGCGCGCGCAACAGCCTTGTCGATGCGCTGGAAGCCATGGGCGAAGGTTTCGCCATGTTCGATTCCCGCGACCGCCTGACCATGTGGAACAGCCAGTTCTGCGCCGCCCTGCCCGACATCCGCGCACAATTGGCCGCGGGCCTGCCATTTCGCGATTATGTGCACATGGTGTCGGACAGTGACAGGATTGGCCTGACCACCGTGTCAGAGCGGCGCGATTGGGCCAAACGGCGCTTGCAAAGCCACACACGGCGCAACGCCAATTTCACGGTGCCGCTGGAAGGCGATCATTGGTTGCAGGTCAGCGAACAGCGCATGAATTCCGGCGGCACAGCCGTTATCCAAACCGACGTAACCGCCATGGTGCGCACTGAACGGCTGGAACGCGAAAAACTGCTGGATGAACAAGCGCAGATGGTACGCGCTACTCTTGACCATATTGACCAAGCGGTGCTGATCTTCGATGCGAAAGCCCGGCTTGCTGGCTGGAATCGCCGCCTGCGAGAGGTTTTCGCCCCGCCCAGTGCGCTGCTAGCCAGTGGCACGCCCTTTACTCAGGTGCTGGATGACCTGATGCGCCGTCGCCAGTTGGGGCAGGGTCGCATACGGCAGGTCTTGACCGATTGGGTTGATGGCCCGGCCTTGCGCCCGCCGCTGGGTTTGGACATCGTGCAAGAGGATGGCACGGAACTGCACCTGTCGGCGCAGGCCATGCCCGACCGCGGCTTTGTGATGTCCTTCAACGACCTGACAACCGAACGCCGGGCTATTGCGGAAATGCACCGGCTGAACGAAACGTTGGAAGCCCGCGTGCAGGCCCGCACCATGGAACTGGAAGCCGCACGCGATGCCGCCGAACGCGCGAATGCCAGCAAATCGCGGTTCGTGGCCAGCGCCAGCCATGACCTGTTGCAGCCGCTGAACGCGGCCAAACTGTTCCTGTCTTCGCTGGCCACGCTGGAGAACACGCCTGCGCAAAGCCGATTGGTCGACCGCGTGCAAAGCGCCTTCACCAGCGTAGAGGATATTCTTGCCGCATTGCTGGACCTGTCGAAGTTCGACATCGGCGCGGCGCGTGCCCGGCGCGAGGCTGTCCCGCTGGCACCGCTTTTCGCGCGCCTGCGGGACGAATTTCAGCCCATGGCCGACAAGCGCGGGCTGCGACTGGTGGTCATGCCCTGCGCACAGGCCGTGCGCAGCGACCCGGTCTATCTGAAACGCATCTTGCAGAACCTTGTGTCCAATGCCCTGCGCTACACACGGACAGGGCGCGTGCTGCTGGGCGCACGGCGCTGCGGCGCCAATCTGCGGCTAGAGGTGTGGGATACCGGTCCCGGCATTCCGCCCGACCAGCAGGCAGAGATTTTCAAGGAATTCACGCGCCTGAACCCCGCCACCGAGACGGGCATGGGCTTGGGGCTGGCGATTGTTGAACAGGCCTGTGCGCTTTTGGACCACCCGCTGACCCTACGCTCGCGGCTGGGTCATGGCACCGTGTTCGCGCTGCATGTCCCGATTGCGCTGGCCGAAACGGCGCTATCGCCACGCCCCCCCGGCCCAGAAACACCCCCCGGCGTGTTGTCCGACATGCTGGTTCTGGTGGTGGAAAATGACGCCACCAGCCGCCGTGCGCTGATGGGTATATTGGAAGACTGGGGCGCAAGCCCAATCGAAGCCACCTCGCTGCCCGATGCCCGCGTGCAGATCGCAGCGCTGGGGCTTGCCCCCGATGTCATCATGGCCGACCATCAACTTGATGGTGGCGCGACCGGGCTGGCGGCCATCGCAACCTTGCGCAGCGAGCATGGGGATATACCCGCCATCCTTGTGACGGCGGATCATGGCCCCGCTTTGATGGAGCAGGCCCAAAATCTGGGCATACCGGTCATGACGAAACCGCTTGCCCTACGACGCTTGCGCCGGGCGCTACAGCAGGTTCCGCAACTGCGCGGCGGACAGAATAAAACTGCACAGCGCGCCAAGCGTGGCGATCACAGCTATTGGCTACAACCCGATGATTAGAGCACGTCGCGCAAAAGTGGTTCCCAGTTTTGCGCAAAAAGACGTGCAATCATAAAAGGTTAGAGTGCGGCGCGTGAATGCGAATGAACGCGACGCGCTCTAAAGCGCCTGCAACAGGGCCGGCGTCGGCCAGCCATCGGCGGGCAGGCCAAGCTGCGCCTGCACATCCTGCACCGCCGCGCGGGTGTTCGCGCCCAGAATACCGTCAACGGCCCCAACATCGAAGCCGCGCGCAACAAGCCTGGTTTGCAATTGGCGCATCTGGTCCTGGTTCAGCCCGGTTTCCGGGTTTCCGGCCTGATACACCGGCGCACCCGTCAGCCGCGTGGCAAAATAGGCGGCGGTGGTGACGTAAATGAAACTCTGGTTCCATTCGAACAGCGTGCTGAAATTGTCGAACACCATAAAGGCCGGGCCACGATGGCCCTGCGGCACTATGATAGAGGCTTGCAGATCGCCCTGTGGCAAGCTGCCATGCGTGGGGTTTATGCCCATGCCTTGCCAGTCAGACACGCTCATCTTCGTGCGCAGGCCGGTGCGGGTCAGGTCCATACCTTGGGGCAACGCGACCTCATGCATCCACGGTTCATTCGCGCGCCAGCCCTTGGCGCGCAGCATCGACGCGCCCGACATGATCGCATCGGCGGCAGAGGTTTTCAGCGTGATCTGCCCGTCGCCATCGCCATCGACTGCGTGGTTGATAATGTCCGAGGGCAGCTTTTGCACCATACCGATCTCACCCGCCCAAGCGCCGGTCATGCTGCGCGGGTCCAGATCGCCCCGGCGGTGCATTTCCAGCGCCGCGAAAACCTGCGGGCGGAACAATTCCGGGCGACGGCAATCATGCGCCAGCGTGACCAGCGCATTCACCGTGTTGAAATCGCCCTGCACCGCGCCGAAATCGGTTTCAAACGCCCAGAAGGACAGCAATATGCCGGGGTTCACCCCGAATTGGCGTTCGGCCGCATCAAAAACCGCCCTGTAACGCTCGTAATTGCGAATCCCGTTATCCAGACGGTTCTGCGAAATCAGCGCGCGCGAGAAATCCAGAAACGGGCGCTGGAAGATGCCTTGTCGCCGGTCGGCAGTGATGACCGCAGGATCGCGGCTGACACCGGCGAAAAACCGGTCCACCAAGGCGCGGTCATAGCCCATGCTGACAGCTTCTGTTTTCAACCCGCCAATGAAACTGCCGAAATCGCCGCCACAGCTTTGCGCCTGCGCCTGGGTGCCGATCAGTGTTGCCGCAACGGCGAGTGTTTTCAGAAAATGCATTTTCTGCTCCATGCTAATTTTTCAGCACGTTAACGGATGGGCACGGCTATGGGAATTGCTATCAAAGCCACGCCAGCAAGACAGCGGCGACAAAGCCACTGGTCGCAAGCAGCATCAGGCCCACCGCAAGCGACCCAAGGTCTTTGACATTTTTCGCCATCTGCGACCATTCGGGCGACAGGTGGTCTGCCAGATCCTCTAGCGCGGTGTTGATCGCTTCCATGGCCAGCACCAGCGCGAACAGGAACAGGGCAACCAGCCAGTGCCATGGCTCTGCCCCGCGCAGGGCGAACAGCACCGCCACGACCGCAGCACCGCCAATTTCCAGCCGCGCGGCGGTTTCCCCCCACAAACGGCGCAGCCCTGCCAGCGAATAGCCCGCGGCATCGACAATATGCAGCAAACCGCTGCGTGGCCGCGCGCGTTTCGGGGGCTTGTCCTTGTTAGCTCGGGTCACACATGATCCTTCAACCGGGCAAATGCCGGTAATGGTAGCGCGTGATGTGCTGCATCCCGGCGCTTTCATACAGCGCGCGGGCGGTGGTGTTGGCCTCTGTCACTGCCAGCGCCAGCCAATTGGCCCCCTGGCCCTGCGCCCAGTGCGCGGCCCCATGCAGCATGGTCCGCGCAGCCCCTTGGCGGCGATAGGCGGGGGCAATTTCGACCGCGTGCAGCATGGCGATACCATTGTGAATAGCGCAGAAACCGCAGCCCACTGCGCGGTCCGACAGCCGCGCAATCAGCCCGGTCTTGGGGCCAGTCGCGCGGTCCATCACAGCCAGCCGCGCCGGACCAATACCGCCTTCGGACCAGATTTCGCGCATGATCGCCAAGGGCGGCCAGATGTCAAACAGGCTGACATGCGGCGGCTTTTGCGCCAGATCGGCCACAGGCGCGGCATAGATCAGCGTCGGGTCCAGAATGCTGTAGCCAAGTGCTGCCAGATCGGCATCAAGCGCGCTTTGCTCTGCGCGCAGCATGGCCAGCGCGCCCTTGGGCATCAGGCCGGCAAGACTGGCCGCGCGCGCCGTGTCATCGGCGCTGGCGGCTGAAACACGCTTGCCGCCGCCCGCACCGTCCCGCAATGTCCAGCCGTCTTGCTGCCAGACCCGCGCCGCAGGCCATGTGGCGGCAAGCGCCGCCATGCAGGCCGGGCCGTCGATCATGCCACCGCCTCTGGGAACTGCGCGCAAAGCGCGACCATGACCGCGTCGACCTGCGCCTTGTCGGCCCCGCGCACCACCACGTTGACGGCAAACGCCCCGTCGCGCTGGAACGGGTAGCTGCCGATCGACACGTTTGGATGGGCGCGGGCAAGGTCGGACAACGCGCCCGCGATCTCTCCCTCGCCGCGCCGGATGCACAGGGTCTGGCTGTAAAGCGCCGCCCCCCCCTGCAACCCCGGCAACACAGACGCGACCATGGCCTGAAACACCGCAGGCACGCCGGCCATGACATGCACATTCCCAAGGCTGAACCCGGGGGCAGAGGACACCGGGTTGTCGATCAGCGCCGCGCCATCGGGAATGCGCGCCATGCGCAGGCGGGCGGCGTTCAGTTCCAACCCGGTGCGCTGGTAATGCGCGGCCAAGATCGCGCGGGCATCGTCGCGCACGCCAATACCCACACCAAAAGCCGCCGCCACCGCATCGGCGGTGATGTCGTCATGCGTGGGGCCAATGCCGCCCGAGGTGAAGACAT
This sequence comes from Roseibaca calidilacus, assembly GCF_001517585.1. NCBI lineage: Bacteria > Pseudomonadati > Pseudomonadota > Alphaproteobacteria > Rhodobacterales > Paracoccaceae > Roseinatronobacter > Roseibaca calidilacus. The sequence goes on from NZ_FBYC01000004.1 coordinate 2,343,734, forward strand.
GATCGTAACCGCCCCGCAGCGCGTTCAACGCGGCCACGATGCGCGGGGCCTTGTCGGACACGATGCGCACTTCTTCCAGGTCAATGCCCACACGCGCCAATTCGCCCGCAAGGTAATGCATATTGGCGTCGCGCGTGCGCCCGGACAGGATTTCATCGCCAATCACGAGCATGGCGGCGGTGGGGTTTGGCATGGCGGCTCCTCCGGTTGTTATCTGTGTATAGAAGCGCGGGCAGGCGGTTTCAAAGCCTTATCAATGCGCCAGAAGCTGCCCAAGGAATTGCTTGGCCCGGTTGCTGCGCGGGGCGCTGAAAAACTGCTCTGGCGGGGCGGTCTCGACAATCTCGCCTTGGTCCATGAACACCACACGGTCGGCCACACGCCGCGCAAAGCCCATTTCATGCGTGACCACGATCATGGTCATGCCATCGCGGGCCAGATTTTCCATCACCTCTAGCACACCGGCAATCATTTCCGGGTCCAGCGCAGAGGTGGGTTCATCGAACAACATGATGCGCGGCTGCATACACAATGCCCGCGCAATGGCCACGCGCTGTTGTTGCCCACCCGACAGTTGCGGCGGGTATTTCCCGGCCTGCTCGGCAATACGCACCTTGTCCAGATATTCCATCGCCAGTTTGCGCGCGGCGTCACCGCGCATGCCGCGATTGCGCATCGGGCCCAGCGTCAGGTTGTCGAGGATGGTCATATGCGGGAACAGGTTGAAGCTTTGAAACACCATGCCGACCTCGCGGCGGATGGCTTCGATCCCTTTCATGCCCGGCCGCACCTCTTGGCCCGCCACGCGGATACTGCCTTGCTGGTGTTCTTCCAACTGGTTGATGCAGCGAATAAGCGTGGATTTGCCCGACCCGGACGGGCCGCAGATAACGACCTTTTCACCCTCTGCCACGCTAAGATTGATGTCATAGAGCGCCGAGAAGTCGTCATACCATTTGCACAGGCCGGAAATCTCGACCAGCGGGGGGTGTGTCATGGGGAAAGCTCCTAGCGGCGGGCGCGGCCTGCGCGGCGTTCCAGCCGGGCAAAGACGAAGGCAAACAGGTAACAGATCGCGAAATACATGCCGGCGACCAAGATCCATGTCTCGAATGTCTTGCCGGTTGTGGCGGCAACTTCGGTGGCCAGAAAGGTCAATTCCTGCACCGAGATAAGCGAAATGATCGCGCTGTCCTTGATAAGCGTGATGAATTGCCCCGCCAATGGCGGCAGGATTTTGCGAATGGCCTGCGGAAAGATGATGTCGCGCAGCAGGTTGCCGCGTGACAGGCCAATCGCGCGCCCCGCTTCCCATTGCCCACGGTCGATGGATTGAATTCCCGCGCGCACGATTTCGGTAATATAGGCCGCTTCGAACAGCGCCAGACAGATCAGCCCAGACAGGAAATTCGTGAACAGCGCCGGTTCGCCAAATGCGAAACGAAAGAAAGCGTTATCCACCCAAGGGCTGTCGCGGTCGATGCTGTCCAAACCCAGAGCCGGGAAAAGCTGGCTGGAAATGAAGAAGTAGAAGATGAAGATGAACACCAAAGGCGGGATATTACGGATCAGTTCCACATAGGTGCGGCTGATGATGCGCAATGCCAGCGTGTCGCAGGTGCGCCAATAGCCCATGACCAGCCCGATGATCGCGGCCAGAAGGGTGCCCCAGAAGGCCAGCCGGATCGTGGTGAACAACCCTTGTAGCAACAGATTGCTGACCCATTGGCCGGTTTCACCATCAATACGCGCGACAAAACCCAGAACGCGCGACCAGTCCCAGTTATAGACCAGCACGGAATTGACCCGCCACGCCACGAAAACCACAGCCGCCACGACAAGGCCGAACAGGGCCATGTCCAAAACCGTCAGGCGACGGCGCGGCAGGGGCGGTGGGGTGCGGCGGGTCAAAACAGGTTACTCTGTGGCGACCACGTCCATCCATGCCTTGCGGCCCGAGAACCAGTAATCATGCCGCTCTTCCAGCCAGCCGTTTTCCTGATTCACCAGAATCCAGTTGGAAAAGAAATTCAGCGCGTCCGGGTCGCCCTTGCGCAGCGCAAAGGCCTCGTTGCCGCGGGCGAGGTATTCGCCACCGAAGGCCAGTTCAATGGTGCCCGCGTTATCTTCAACCCAGAAGGCAGGTTCGGGCGCGCTGGCGATGATGGCATGGGCGTTGCCGTTCAGCACCTCTTGCAGGGCTTGGGCGTTGTCATCGAATTGCAGGATATTGGCGCGCGGGAAACTGGCGGCCAGCACATCGCAGCCCACCACGCCCCGGCGGCAGACAAGGTTCACCGAGGTATCGTCAAAATCTGACATGTCGGTGAAATCGGCGGTCAGTTCGACATTGGCCGCCAGTTGGTTGCCGGAATTGGCATAGGGCGCGGTGAAGTTCACGGTCAGGTTGCGCTGCGGCGTGATCGACATGCCGCCGATGATCACGTCGAACTTGCCCGCCAGCAGCGCCGGGATGATGCCTGACCACGCGGTCGGCACGAATTCAACCTCGACGCCCATGTCTTCGGCCAGCTTGGTGGCCACGTCAATTTCAAAGCCGATCAGCTCGCCTTCGGTGCTGCGCATGGCCCAAGGCACGAAGGTGGACATGCCAACAGTCAGCGTGCCGCGTTCTTGAATTGTGTCCAGAACGCTTTCTTGGGCTTGGGCGGCGGAGGACAGCACGGCGCCCAGCGCCATCGTGGCCGCGATGGTCATGGTTTTCAGGGATGGAAATGTCATGGGTATACTCTCTGGTTGGTTACCGTTTGGGCTTGCTCAGGATGTGCTCGAACAAGGTGATTGCAAAAGACAGGCTCACCGTCAGAACCAGATAGATCCCGGCGACAATGAACCAAACCTCAAAAGCCATGAATGTGTTGGACACAAGGTTCAGCCCCTGCGTGGTCAATTCCGCCAGCGCAATGACACTGACAATAGCCGAATGCTTGATCGTGGAAATCAGCAAGCCCGTCAGCGGCGGCAGGATCAGCGGCATGGATTGCGGCACGATGATGTAGCGGTATTTGTCCCAAGTGGTCAGGCCGACGGCATCGGCGGCCTCATACTGGCCGCGGTCAATGCCGCGCAATCCGCCGCGAATGATCTCTGCGGCGAATGACCCCTCGTAGAAGGCAAGGCACAGCACCCCCGCCCAGAACCGGTCGATCCCGATGATCGGGGCCAGCACGAAATAGACAAGGAACAACTGCACCAGCAGCGGCGTGTTTCGGATGGCTTCCAGATAGGCCGTGGCCAGAATTCGCGCGGCGAAAGAATTCGACAAGCGCGCCAGCGCCGTGACAAACCCGATACCAATGGCCAACGCCCCCGCGATTGCCGCGATCTCTATGGTCAGAAGCAGCCCGCGCACCAGCGGGCCCCAGATGATTTCGCCATCGATCATACGGAAAAAGAACGGTTCGACCCGGAACCATTGCCAGCGGTACTCCATGGCGTCGATTCCACGCCAGACCAACCAGCCCAGCGCCCCGAAAACCAGCAAGGCCTGTGCGACCTGCCAGACCACCCCCGCGCTGCGCCCTGCGTTGAAACCGACTGGCGGCCTGTCCCGGTTTTCTGCCAAAGCCTTGTTCATCCTGCCTGGCCGATCTGTCACGTCAAACTTACAGTTACCGGAAATGCCGCAGCGCGGCTACCCGGAATCTGGCCTATCTTCCGAAACCCGGCACATGTGCCTGCATTCCGGGCTGTCAAGGGCAGGGTCAGTCCCACCCCATCTTGGCCAGATAGCCTTCTATCAGCGCGGTGTCGGACGGGTTGTTCAATTCCCAAAACACGGCACCGGGGGCCGACACTTCGACCACGCGCACGGGGTGGCCGTTTTCCAAAAAGCGCAATTGTTCCAGCCCTTCCAGCGCTTCCAGCGGGCCGACCTCCCAGCCCATATACGCGTCAAGCGCCGCGCTGCGATAGGCATACAGCCCAACATGGTGGAACACCGGCACCACGCCATCGACCACACCGCGCCCGTTGGTGAAGGGGATCACCTCTTTCGAGAAGTAAAGCGCTTGGCCCAGCCGGTTTGCCACAACGGTCGTCGCCCCCACGCGCCCGGCGGCACGGTCGGCAATGAAGTTTTGCACCGCTTCCCCGTCGCAGCGCAAGATGGGTGTGGCAATGCCGCACTCCGGGTCTGCCTGCATGGCCTGCACAAGGGCGGTCACGAAATGCGGCGGCGTCAGCGGCGCGTCGCCTTGCAGGTTTACGATAATCTCGGCGCTTATTCCGGCGTTCTGGACGGCTTCAGCCACACGCTCGGTGCCGTTTCGACAGCGCTCATCCGTCATAATCACGTCAGCACCAATGCGCGCGGCTTCTTCCGCGATGCGGCTGTCATCGGTCGCAACATAAAGCGCCGCCGGCACGCCCATATCCGCGACAGCGGCGCGCCCAGCCTCGACCGAGCGTTGCAACAGCGATTTCACCTGCCCCGACGCCCCGCGCAACGGGGCCAGCGGTTTGGCCGGAAACCGGGTAGAGGCATAGCGCGCCGGGATGATGATGGCGATGTCGGTCATACGGCCAGCCCTTTGGCCAGCGCATCGAATGCACGAAGCTGCGCGACCAGCCCTTCCATCTGGTCCACTGGGATCATGTTCGGACCATCCGACGGCGCGTTGTCCGGGTCTTGATGCGTTTCAATGAACAGCGCCGACACGCCCACCGCACAGGCTGCGCGCGCCAGAACCGGCGCGAATTCGCGCTGCCCGCCTGATGTGGTGCCCTGCCCGCCGGGTTGCTGCACCGAATGCGTGGCGTCAAACACCACCGGGTAGCCCGTCTGCGCCATGATCGGCAGGCCCCGGAAATCGCTGACCAAGGTGTTATAGCCAAACGACGTGCCCCGGTCACACAGCATGATCCGCTCGTTTCCGGTAGAGGCGATCTTCTCGGCCACGTTGCCCATGTCCCAAGGGGCAAGGAACTGACCCTTCTTCACGTTGATCGCAGCACCCGTTTCGCCCGCAGCCAACAAAAGGTCGGTCTGGCGGCACAGAAAGGCCGGGATCTGCAACACATCGCAAGCTTGGGCGGCAGGCGCGCATTGGCGCGCGTCGTGCACATCAGTCAGCACCGGGCAGCCGAATTCGTCGCGGATTTTCGACAGGATCGACAACCCCTCCTCCATCCCCAACCCGCGCTGGGTGCTGATGGACGAGCGGTTCGCCTTGTCGTAGCTGGCTTTGAAAATGAAGCGCGTGCCGGTGGGCGCGCAAGCCTCGGCAATGCGCGCGGCCATCATCCGCGCGTGGTCAAGGCTTTCCAACTGGCAAGGCCCCGTTATCAGGGCAAACGGGTTTGCGGCCCCGATCTGAATATCGCCAACCGTGACAATCCGTGCAGTGCTCATAGGTCTGATCCTTTGTCGCTTGTGCCCCGTTTTTGTGGCGCAAGGCCGCGCTTGTCCAGCCCCGGACGGGGCTACAGTTCTTCCACCAGCACCACACCCTCAAGCGACTTGACCGCGCCTTTCACCTGCGGGGTGATCGCGTAGTGCTGGCCGGTGTCGATGTCGTATTCCTGCCCGCGTTCGGCATCTGTCACGCAAAACCACAAAGGCCCGCGCGCTTGGCCCTTCCCATAGCGCGCCAACAAGTTGGCCACAGCGCCAATGGCATCGGGTGTTTCCACATGCACGCGCAAACCCGCCGCGCCCGCATCGGCCACGACCGCATCAATCGGTTGAATGCCGCGCGCCAGCAGTTTCAGCGTGTCGGCCTCCATGGTTGCTTCGACCGAAATGACCACGTTCTGACCCGGTTCCAGATATTGGCGGCCCGCTTCCAGCGCTTCGGAAAACACCGTCACTTCATAAAGGCCCGTAGAATCGGACAGCTGCACAAAGGCAAAGCGATTGCCCCGCGCCGATTTGCGTTCCTGCCGGGACGACACGGCACCTGCAATCCGCGCGGCAATGCCACCACCCTTGGCCTGTTTTTCAATCTCGGCCAGTGTCAGCACCTTCTTGCGTTTCAGCGCGCCCGCGTAATCATCCAGCGGGTGACCAGACAGGTAAAACCCGATGGCTTGGTGTTCGGCGGCCAGCCGTTCCGTGGGCAACCAATCGTCACATTGGGCCATGCGGGGTTCGGGAATATCGGTGCCCGCTTCGCCAAATAGCGACACTTGGTTGGAGGCGCGCGCCTCATGCACGGCGGCTGAATAGGTCACAAGCGCATCCAGACTGTCGAACACCCGGCGGCGGTTGCGGTCCAACTGGTCGAACGCGCCCGCCCGCGCCAGCATTTCCAGCGCGCGTTTGCCGACGCGTTTCAGGTCCACCCGGCGGGCCATGTCGAACAGCGTGGCAAAGGGTTTGTCGCCGCGCCCATCGACCAGCAGGCGCATGGCATCGACGCCCACGTTTTTCAGCGCGCCGAGAGCATAGACCAGCGCACCGTCCTTTACATCGAACCGCGCGCGCGAGCGGTTCACACATGGCGGGATCACAGCAATATTCAGCCGGTCCACTTCGCGCTTATAGACCGCAAGCTTCTCTGTCAGATGAATATCGCAATTCATGACACCGGCCATGAACTCGACCGGGTAATTCGCCTTCAAATACGCGGTCTGGTAGCTGACAACCGCATAGGCGGCGGCGTGGGATTTGTTGAAGCCGTAATTGGCGAATTTCTCCAGCAGGTCGAACACCTCGCCCGCCTTTTTCTCATTCACCCCGTTCTCAATCGCGCCCTTCACGAATTTCGGGCGCTCCTTGGCCATCTCTTCGGCAATTTTCTTACCCATCGCACGGCGCAACAGGTCTGCGCCGCCAAGCGAATATCCCGCCATGACCTGCGCGATTTGCATCACCTGTTCTTGGTAAACGATGATGCCTTGGGTTTCCTCCAGGATATGGTCAATTGACGGGTGGATGGATTCGAGCTTTTTCTGCCCGTTCTTCACCTCGCAATAGGTTGGAATATTCTCCATCGGGCCGGGGCGATACAGCGCCACAAGTGCCACGATATCTTCAATGCAGGTGGGTTTCATGCGCCGCAGCGCGTCCATCATGCCAGAACTTTCCACCTGGAACACGGCCACGGTGCGCGCACTGGCGTATAGGTCATAGGTCGCCTTGTCATCAAGCGGGATGGCGGAAATATCCAACGTCACCCCGCGCCGTTTCAGCAGGTCGACCGCGTTTTGAATGACCGTCAGGGTTTTCAGGCCCAGAAAGTCGAACTTTACCAGCCCCGCCTGTTCGACCCATTTCATGTTGAACTGCGTGGCGGGCATATCAGAGCGCGGATCACGATAGAGCGGCACCAACTGGTCCAACGGGCGGTCACCGATCACAACGCCTGCCGCATGGGTGGACGCATTGCGCAACAGCCCTTCGACCTTTTGCGCATGGGTCAGCAGGCGGTCGACCACCTCTTCCGACTTGGCCATCTCGCGCAGGCGCGGCTCATCGGCCAAGGCTTTTTCAATGCTGACGGGTTTGACCCCTTCAACCGGGATCATTTTCGACAGTTTGTCGACCTGTCCGAACGGCAATTGCAGCACGCGGCCCACATCGCGCACGGCAGCTTTGGACAGCAAAGCACCGAAGGTGATGATCTGACCAACCTTGTCATGGCCGTATTTGTCTTGCGTGTAGCGGATCACCTCTTCCCGGCGATCCATGCAAAAATCGATGTCGAAATCGGGCATGGACACACGTTCGGGGTTCAAAAACCGCTCGAACAGCAGCGCATAGCGCAACGGGTCCAGATCGGTGATGGTCAACGCATAAGCCACAAGGCTGCCCGCACCCGACCCCCGGCCCGGCCCCACGGGAATATCCTGTTCCTTGGCCCATTTGATGAAATCGGCCACGATCAGGAAATAGCCGGGAAAGCCCATGCCCTCGATGATCCCCAGTTCAAACTCCAGCCGCTTTTCGTAATCTTCGACTGGGGCGGCATGGGGGATCACGGCCAGACGCGCGGCCAGCCCCTCGCGGGCTTGGCGGCGCAATTCCTCGACCTCGTCCTCGGCAAAGCGGGGCAGAATAGGCGCGCGTTTCTCGGCCTTGTAGGCGCAGCGGCGCGCAATCTCGACCGTGTTTTCTATCGCTTCGGGCAGGTCGGCAAATAGCGCGGCCATTTCCTCGGGCGATTTCAGATAATGCTGCGGCGTCAGGCGGCGGCGCGGTGCGGATTGGTCCACATACGCGCCTTCCTTGATGCACAGCAGCGCATCATGCGCCTCGAACATGTCGGATTTGGGGAAATAGACATCGTTCGTGGCCACCAGCGGCAGGCCCATCTCATATGCCATTTCGACAAACGGGCGCTCGGTCAGGCGCTCGGCTTCCATCATCTGACCGTCATCGCCCGCGTGGCGCTGCAATTCAACATACAGCCGGTCCGGGAAAGCGCGCGCCAGCCGTTCCAGAAGCACGCGGGCTTTCGGCATCTGGTTGGTCTGGATCAATTTGCCCAGCGCCCCTTCAGCCCCGCCAGTCAGGCAGATCACGCCGCCTGAATGCGTCTCTAGCTCCTCTAGCGTGACCTGAGGCACGGGGCGGTCCTTGGGCAGATATAGGCACGAATTCAGCGCCATCAGGTTCATGTAGCCCGCCTCTGACTGCGCCAGCAGAACCACGGGCGCGGGCATCCGGAGCTTTTCGCCGGGCGCGGGCGGATCATAGGCAACCGAGACCTGACACCCCAGAATCGGCTGCACCCCCATGCCCGACGCCAGAACCGAGAACTCCAGCGCCGCGAACATATTGTCGGTATCGGTCACGGCAATCGCCGGATAGCCCTTTTCCGCGCAGGTTTTCACCAGCTTTTTCAGCGGCACCGCACCTTCCAGAAGAGAATATTCGGTATGGGTGCGCAGATGGATGAAACGAGGGGCTTGGGTCATCTGCTTATGTTACCGCCGCCAGTCGCAACACAAAAGATGCAATGGCCATCTGACAGGCATTTTCCCAGACCGGGCGAAAAGCGCGCAGCTTTCGCTTGCCCTTGGCGCGTTGTCACGGTTTGTTATGGCACGGTTTCGCGCAACACGGGGTTCCCGCACAGATGACAGACGCCACACCCTTGTTGCAGCTTTCCGGCCTGACCAAGGCCTATCCGGGCGTGGTCGCAAATGACGATGTGTCCTTCGACATTGGGCCGGGCCAGATTCATGCGCTGCTGGGCGAGAATGGTGCAGGCAAATCGACTTTGGTCAAAATGATCTATGGTCTGGTTAAGCCCGACGCGGGCGAGATGCGGCTGCGCGGCGCGGCCTATGCCCCCGGCCAGCCATCGGACGCGCGCAAAAGTGGCATTGCCATGGTCTTTCAGCATTTTAGCCTGTTCGATGCGCTGGACGTGGCCGAAAACGTGGCCCTTGGCATGGAGAACCCGCCGCCCCTGCGCGATCTGGCCAAGCGTATCCGCGACGTGTCCGAAGCCTATGGCCTGCCATTGGACCCGGCGCGCTTGGTGGGCGAATTATCGGCAGGCGAACGCCAGCGTGTCGAGATCATTCGCTGCCTGCTGCAAGACCCCAAGCTGCTTATCATGGACGAACCCACCAGCGTTCTGACCCCGCAAGAGGTGGACATCCTGTTTCTCACTCTGCGCAAGCTGGCGCACGATGGCACGGCGATTCTGTATATCAGCCACAAGCTGGATGAGATTCGCGCGCTTTGCTCGGAAGCAACCATCCTGCGCGGCGGCAAGAAGGTCGCCACATGCGACCCGCGCGAGAAATCGGCGCGCGAACTGGCGGAACTGATGGTCGGCCAGCTTCTGACCCCGCCCGAACGCCCCGAACGCCCCTTTGGCGATGTGGTCTTGCAGGTAGACGGGTTGTCGCTGGCGTCGAACAATCCGTTTGGCACCTCGCTGAAAGACATTCACTTCTCCCTGCGCGCAGGAGAGGTTCTGGGCATTGCCGGTGTCGCGGGCAATGGGCAAGACGAGTTGTTGCTGATGCTGTCGGGCGAATTGCAAAGCCCCTCGGACCGCGTGCGCCTGCGGGGCCAGCCGGTCGGGCATCTGGGGCCGAACGGGCGGCGCGCCTTGGGGCTGGTCGCCGCGCCCGAAGAACGGCTGGGCCACGCTGCCGCCCCGGATATGAGCCTGACCGAAAATGCCTATCTGTCGGGTGCATATCGCAAAGGGCTGGTCCGGAACGGATTTGTCGATTGGGCCAAGACCCGCGCTTTCGCGGAAGCGGTGATCACACGCTTCGATGTGCGCACGCCGGGGCCGCATGTGGTGGCCCGCGCGCTGTCGGGCGGCAATTTGCAGAAATTCGTCATTGGGCGAGAGATTGAACAAAACCCGGCGGTGATTGTCGTGAACCAGCCCACATGGGGCGTCGATGCCAGCGCCGCCGCGACCATCCGCCAAGCGCTGCTGGACCTTGCCAGCCAAGGTGCGGGCGTGGTTGTCATTTCCCAAGACCTTGATGAACTGCTGGAAGTGGCCGACAGTTTCGCCGCGCTGAACGAAGGCCGCCTGACCGCGCCGCGCCCTGCCAAGGGTCTGACCGTCGATGCAATCGGGCTGATGATGGGCGGCGCGCATGACATGGACGTGGCCGAGGGAGCAAGCATATGATCCGGCTGGAAAAACGCCTCGCACCCTCGAAACGCGCGCAATATCTGAACCCGTTTCTGGCGGTTCTGCTGACCATGATCGCGGGCGGATTGATGTTCGCAGCCCTTGGCAAAGATCCGGTCGCGGCCATCCGGCTGATCTTTTTCGACCCGATCTTCTCGGAACAATTCGGCAGCTATTCGCGCCCGCAACTGCTGATAAAATCGGCCCCCCTGATCTTGATCGCGGTGGGGCTGGCCATCGGGTTCCGCGCGGGTATCTGGAATATTGGCGCGGAAGGGCAATACATTATCGGGGCTTTGTGCGGCGCGGGCGTGGCGCTGGCTTTCTACCCGGTCGAGGGGTGGTATATCTTTCCGCTGATGGTGATCGCGGGCGCCTTGGGCGGCTTCCTGTGGGCCATGATCCCCGCCATTTTGAAAACACGGTTCAATACCAACGAAATCCTCGTCTCGTTGTTGCTGGTCTATGTGGCCGAGCGGCTGCTGGCGGGCATGGCGCTGGGGCTGTTGCGCAACCCCGATGTGGCAGGCTTTCCCGGTTCGCGCGATTTGCGCCGCTATGAAAGTGCGCATAATGCCGACCTGATCGCCAATACCGGTATGCACTGGGGTGTTGTCGCAGCCATGATAGCGGTGATTTTCGCTTATGTGATGATGACCCGCCATAGCCTTGGCTACCAAGTGCAACTGGCGGGCCAAGCCCCGCGCGCAGCCCGCTTTGCAGGTGTCTCGCCCGCACGGCTGGTGGTGATCTGTCTGGGCATCTCTGGCGTTTTGGCAGGGCTTGCCGGTATGTTCGAGGTCAGCGGCCCTTCCGGCCAAGTGCGGATCGACTTTGCCAGCGGCTACGGTTTTACCGCCATCATCGTGGCATTTTTGGGCCGGTTGAACCCCATTGGCATTGTGTTGGCAGGGCTGCTTTTGGGGCTGACCTATATTGGCGGCGAGCTAAGCCAGATGATGCTGCAACTTCCCGGCGCGGCCATTCAGGTGTTCCAAGGGATGCTGTTGTTTTTCCTGCTGGCGCTGGATTTCCAGACAAATTACAGGCTGCGATTCACGAAAGGGGCGCGCGCATGATCCTTGGCTCTATCCAACCTGCCGTTCTGATCGCCGCGCTGATGGTCGCGGCCACACCGATCCTGCTGGCCGCCATTGGCGAATTGGTGGTTGAAAAGGCAGGCGTGCTGAATCTTGGCGTGGAAGGCATGATGATCCTTGGCGCGGTCGCGGGCTTTATCGTGGCGGTGCAGACCGGCAACCCGGCCTTGGGCTTTGTCAGCGCGGCGGTGGCAGGGGGGCTTTTGGCGCTTTTATTCGCGCTGCTGACGCAGGCGCTGATGGCCAATCAGGTCGCCTCCGGCCTTGCACTAACGCTGTTCGGGCTGGGGCTGTCGGCGCTTCTGGGGCAAGCCTATGTCGGCATTTCACCCCCGCGCACGCCCAAGCTGGACCTTGGCCCGTTGTCGGACATCCCGTTCTTTGGCCGCGCGTTTTTCAGCCATGACGCGTTGGTGTATCTGGCCATTGCCATCGTTATCGGCGTCTGGTGGTTTCTGAAATACAGCCGCGCCGGATTGATCCTGCGCGCAGTGGGCGAAAACCATGACGCGGCGCATGGGCTGGGCTACCATGTGAAACGCGTGCGGGCGCTGGCGATTGTGTTTGGCGGCGCCTGCGCGGGGTTGGGCGGCGCCTACCTGTCGCTCATTCGCGTGCCGCAATGGACCGAAGGCATGACCGCGGGCGCAGGCTGGATCGCGCTCGCGCTGGTTGTGTTCGCAAGCTGGCGGCCCTTCCGCGCGCTGGCCGGTGCCTATCTGTTCGGCGGAATTGTGGTTTTGCAACTGAATCTGCAAGCGGCGGGCGTCAAGATACCCGTCGAATACTTGTCAATGTCGCCTTACCTGATAACCATCGTTGTGCTTGTTTTCATCTCGTCGGGCAAAGCGCGCGGGTCGCTGAACGCACCCGGATCGCTGAACCGGCCTTTCCATGCCTCGGGCTGAGGCAACTTGCTGCCAAAACAGGGAGAAACACCTAAATGACCCTCAAATCCATCCTCGGCGCGGCCACCGCGCTTGGCTTGGCGCTTGCCGCGCCGGCGTTTGCCCAAGACCCGACCAAGGTCGGCTTTATCTATGTCGGCCCCATCGGCGACCATGGCTGGAGCTATACGCATGACCAAGGCCGCCTGGCGGTCGAAGCTGAATTCGGCGACGCGGTGGAAACCACCTATGTCGAAACCGTGGCCGAAGGCCCCGACGCCGAACGTGTCATGACGCAGATGGCGCTTGGCGGCGCGGATATCATTTTCGCCACGTCCTTTGGCTATGGCCCGGAAATGAACAATGTCGCCGCGCGCTTCCCTGACATCAAATTCGAACACGCGACCGGCTACATTCAGGAACAGCCCAATGTCAGCCTGTATAACGCGCGTTTCTACGAAGGCCGCGCTGTGATCGGACATATCGCGGGCAAGATGACCGAAACCAACAAGATCGGCTATATCGCGTCGTTCCCGATTCCCGAAGTCATTATGGGCATCAACGCTGCCTATCTGGCTGCCAAGGCCGTGAACCCCGATGTCGAATTCTCGATCATCTGGGCCTATTCTTGGTATGACCCGGCACAAGAAGCCGCCGCCGCCGAAGCGCTGATTGAACAGGGCGCGGATATCATCATGCAGCACACCGATTCCACCGCGCCGCTGACGGTTGCGCAGGATGCGGGCGTCATGGGCTTTGGCCAAGCATCTGACATGTCGGGCTTTGCACCGGATTCGCACCTGACCGGCATTGTCGATGTCTGGGCGCCTTATTACATTGAGCGGGTCAAGGCCGTGATGGACGGCACATGGGAACCTGTCAATGTCTGGCACGGCATTGACGAAGGCATGGTCGGCTTCGCACCCTTCAGCGACAAGATCCCGGCAGACCTGCGCGCCGAGGCCGAGGCCATGATCGCCGCCATCGCAGATGGCAGCTTCCACCCGTTCACCGGGCCGATCAACCGTCAGGACGGCACGCCGTGGCTGGCCGAAGGCGAAGTGGCCGATGACGGCACGCTTCTGGGCATGGATTTCTATGTCGAAGGCATCACCTCGGAAATTCCGAACTGATCCAACACTTTAGGACAGCGTTGCAACCCCCGGCCCCGGCCGGGGGTTTTGCTTTAGGACGACATCAACGTATCTATCCAGTCAGCCTGTGCCATGGTCGCCCTGTAACCTTCATCAATTGCCTGTGACGCTAGGTGAAACTGCATGATATTCATATGCGCCAGCCGTGCCGAGATCAGGACATGGGGCGCATCCGCCGCAAGCCTAGCGCGGCGGATCTGGTCGCTCATCATGTCAATCGTGGCATTGATCAAGGCCGTATAGCTGGGCGGGTTCGGGTCTTTGGACGGGGCCTCATTGGTGCCGGATCGCCAGAACTGCGTCAGCGCATCCGGCAGTTTCTCTGAAACTTGGTCGACCATCTCTGAGAAATCCGGCAGTCCCGGCCAATCCTGCCCCGGCGTCCAGAACAGCCCTCCGGTGGCGGCATTCGGGTTCACGGCAACAACCACCCGGACACCTGCGGCAGTCAAAGGTGTGATCGGCACCGGGTTCACCACTCCGCCATCAATCAGCCAGCGCCCGTCGATGCATACGGGGCTGAGAATACCCGGAATGGCGACGGATGCGCGCGTGGCGCTTGCCAGCGGACCCTCTTGAAGCCAGACCTCTTGCCCGCTGGAAAGATCGGCGGCCACGGCTATGAAAGGCAGGCTTAGATCCTCTATCCGGCAATCAAGGCCGATTTCTTCCAGCATCTTGGCAATACTTGTGCCACCGACCAGCCCACCCCCGGTCAGCCGCATATCGATCAGCGACCAGACGCGGCGCGGGGTTAGCGCGCGCGCCCAATCCTCTAGCGCATCCAGTGCGCCGCCAGCATAGGCCGCACCAACCAAAGCGCCCATGGAACTGCCTGCGACCACATCGGGCCGCACGCCCATCTCATCTAGCGCGCGCAACACGCCGATATGGCACCACCCGCGCGCGCCCCCTGTGCCCAAGGCCAAGCCCAGTTTCGCAGTCATATCGCCCCCATGCTGCTGGTCGGATTGGGGGCATAATGCCTCCGCACCTCTGTGCTTGCCAGCCTTGATTGCCATGCGCTAAGTCAGCGGCTGAAAGGACATCTCATGCCCCCTCCCCCCCGTGCATGGCAGCGCATGCTGTCTGGTCGCAGGCTGGACCTGCTGGACCCGACGCCCGTAGACATCGAAATAGAGGACATCGCCCATGGCCTTGCCTTTGTCCCGCGCTGGAACGGGCAGACCAAGGGTGACTGGCCCTATTCCGTGGCTGAACATTCGCTGCTGGTGGAACGGATTTTCACACGCGCGGGCAAAGCACCGGAACCGCGCTGGCAATTGGCAGCCCTGCTGCATGACGCGCCGGAATATGTGATCGGGGACATGATTTCGCCGGTCAAGGCCGCGGTTGGCCCGGATTACGGCGCGCTAGATGCGCGCCTGAGCGCCGCGATCCACATTCGGTTCGGTCTGCCTGCCGCGCTGCCCATGGCCATTAAACGCCGCATCAAAGCGGCGGATAAAGTGTCGGCATGGCTGGAAGCCACGCAAATCGCCGGATTTTCGGAACCAGAAGCCAACCGTTTTTTCGGCCGCCCCGATGCGGCCGTGCTGCAAGGTCTGTCGCTGGACCTGACACCGCCCGCCGATGCGCGGGCACGCTTTCTGGCGCGCCACGCGGAATTGCTGGCGCAGCTTTAGCCCTTCATCCCGTCCCAGAACCCCTTGACCTTGTCAAAGAACGAGTTGGACTCGGGATTATTTTCGGCGCTGAGCTTCTCGAATTCTTCCAAAAGCTCTTTTTGCCGTGCGGTCAGGTTTACCGGTGTTTCTACGGCCAGTTCAATCAGCATATCCCCGTGGCCCGCCCCGCGCAAAGCCGGCATCCCTTTGCCGCGCAAGCGCATCTGGCGGCCCGACTGACTGCCCGCTGGCACCTTCACGCGCGAACGGCCACCGTCAATGGTCGGCACCTCAACCTCGCCGCCCAGGGCGGCACGGGTCACGCTAACGGGCACGCGACAGAACAGCGTCGTTGCGTCGCGCTTGAACAGCGCGTGTTCAGCGACGTTTACGAAGATATACAAATCCCCCGCGGGCCCGCCGCGCAGGCCCGCTTCGCCTTCGCCGGACAGGCGAATGCGGGTGCCGGTTTCCACGCCGGCCGGGATGTTCACCGACAGATTAGCCTCTTTTTCCTTGCGCCCCGCGCCACCGCACGCCTTGCACGGGTTCTTGACGATTTGGCCCGCACCGCCGCAGGTCGGGCAGGTGCGTTCCACCGTAAAGAAGCCCTGCTGCGCGCGCACCTTGCCCATGCCCGAACAGGTCGGGCAGGTAACAGGTTCTGCACCGCCCTCTGCGCCGCTGCCGTGACAGCTGTCGCATTCCGACAGGCGCGGCACGCGGATGGTCTTGCGGGTGCCCGCATACGCCTCTTCCAGCGTGATCCGCATGTTATAGCGCAGGTCGGAGCCGCGGCTTGCACGCGAACGGCCACCACCGCCACGCCCGCCGACGAAATCGCCGAACAGGTCTTCGAAGACATCGGAAAAGGCACTGGCGAAATCGCCATTGCCGCCACCAAAACCCGGATGGCCGCCGCCACGCTGCCCGGCACCCATACCGCCATCGAACGCGGCATGGCCGTAACGGTCATAGGCCGCTTTGCGTTCCGGGTCTTTCAGCGCATCATAGGCTTCGTTGATTTCCTTGAACTGCGCTTCGGCATTGGGGTTATCGGAATTGCGGTCGGGGTGCAGTTCCTTGGCCTTCTTGCGATAGGCTTTCTTGATCTCGTCCGCCGATGCGGACCGGCTGACACCCAGCAGGTCGTAGAAATCTGGCTTGGCCATGGCTGTGGGCTCCGAACACGGGGACCGGCCCGACCCTAGTCAGACCGGTCCTGTTTGCTTAGCGGACAGGCTTACTTGCGCTTGTCGTCTTCAAGGTCTTCGAAATCGGCATCGACGATGTCTTCGTCCACCTCGCGCGGGCCATCATCATCCGACGCATCCGCACCTTCGGCCTTTTCAGCCTGCGCCTTGTAGATCGCCTCGCCCAGTTTCATCGACGCTTCGGTCACGTTCTGGATGCCGGACTTGATCTTGCCCGCATCTTCGCCTTCCAGCGTGTCTTTCAGCGCGACAATGGCCAGTTCAATCGCCTCGACCGTGGTCGGGTCCACCTTGTCCTTGTATTCCTCAAGCGATTTCTCGGTCGAGTGGATCAGGCTTTCCGCTTGGTTCTTGGCTTCAACCAGTTCACGACGCTTCTTGTCGGCTTCGGCATTTGCCTCTGCGTCTCGCACCATCTGTTCAATATCCGCATCCGACAACCCGCCAGAGGCTTGGATCGTGATCTTCTGCTCGCGGCCCGTGCCCTTGTCCTTGGCGGACACGTTCACGATGCCGTTCGCGTCAATATCGAAGGTCACTTCAATCTGCGGCATACCGCGCGGCGCGGGCGGAATTTCTTCCAAGTTGAACTGGCCCAACATCTTGTTGTCTGCGGCCATTTCACGCTCGCCCTGGAACACGCGGATGGTCACGGCGTTCTGGTTGTCCTCTGCGGTGCTGAACACCTGCGACTTCTTGGTCGGGATGGTCGTGTTGCGGTCGATCAGGCGGGTAAACACACCGCCCAAGGTCTCGATGCCCAAGCTCAGCGGCGTCACGTCCAGCAGGACCACATCCTTCACGTCGCCTTGCAACACACCCGCCTGAATGGCGGCACCCATGGCCACCACTTCGTCGGGGTTCACACCCTTATGCGGTTCCTTGCCGAAGAAGCTGGTCACTTCTTCGATCACCTTGGGCATACGGGTCATACCGCCGACCAAGATCACCTCGTCAATGTCACCCTTGGACAGGCCCGCATCTTTCAGCGCTGCGGCGCAAGGCTTCAGAGAGTTCTTGATAAGGTCGCCCACCAGCGATTCCAGCTTGGCGCGGGTCAGCTTCATGACCAAGTGCAGCGGCTGGCCGGTGTTCTTGTCCATCGAGATGAACGGCTGGTTGATTTCCGTCTGCTGCGACGAGGACAGTTCAATCTTCGCCTTTTCTGCCGCTTCCTTCAGGCGCTGAAGCGCCATCTTGTCGGCGGTCAGATCGACCCCGTTCTCTTTCTTGAACTCGGTTGCAAGGTAGTTGACGATCCGCATGTCGAAATCTTCACCACCAAGGAACGTGTCCCCGTTGGTCGATTTCACTTCGAACAACCCGTCGTCGATTTCCAGAATGGTAATGTCGAACGTGCCGCCACCAAGGTCATAAACCGCGATGGTCTTGCTGTCTTTCTTGTCCAGACCATAGGCCAACGCGGCAGCGGTCGGTTCGTTGATAATGCGCAACACTTCCAGACCGGCGATTTTACCGGCGTCTTTGGTGGCTTGGCGCTGCGCGTCGTTGAAATAGGCGGGCACGGTGATGACCGCTTGCGTGACCTTCTCGCCCAGATAGCTTTCGGCGGTTTCCTTCATCTTTTGCAGAATGAAGGCCGACACTTGGCTGGGGCTATATTTCTCGCCGCGCGCTTCGACCCATGCATCGCCATTGCCGCCGTTGACGATGGCATAGGGCACAAGGTTCTTGTCCTTCTCGACCTCTGCATCGGTCAGGCGGCGCCCGATCAGACGCTTGACGGCGAAGACGGTGTTTGTGGGGTTGGTCACCGCTTGGCGCTTTGCGGGCTGGCCGACAAGGCGCTCATCTTCCGTAAACGCCACGATGGACGGCGTGGTGCGCGCGCCTTCCGCGTTTTCGATAACGCGGGCTTGGCTACCATCCATGATGGCAACGCAAGAGTTGGTTGTTCCAAGGTCGATCCCGATGACTTTGGCCATATGCTTCATCCTCTTCTTCAAGCGATGGGGCAAAGAGGTCCGACGCGGCCCCTGCTTGCCCGAATGTCTGCCCATCTGGGCGGTTGAGGCGTATATAGGAAGGGTCCGTGGGGCCTGCAACCGTCACAGCTTTGTGAAATTTGCCTAAGCATGTAAAATTATGCCGCCAGCCCGCGCCCCCGCAGCAGCGCATCCACCCCCGGCATACGGCCCCGGAAGGCGGTGTAAAGCGCCTCGGCCTCTTTGCTGCCACCGGCGGACAGGATAAAGCGTTCCAGCTTGCCGGCCGTTTCCGGGTCGAACGCATCGCCCGCCTCAACGAAAGCATCGAAGGCGTCAGCATCCATCACTTCGGACCACATGTAGCTGTAATAGCCGCTGGAATAGCCGTCGCCCGCAAACACATGCGCGAAATGCGGGGTCGCGTGGCGCATCCGAATGGCTTGGGGCATGCCCAAAGCGTCCAGCACTTCGGCCTGTTTTTGCATCGGGTCAGAAGGCGGCGGGCCTGCGTGAAATTCCAGATCCACCATGGCAGAGGCGACATATTCGACGGTCGAAAACCCTTGGTCGAAATTCTGCGCACCCAGCAGGCGTTCCAGCAGATCCTGCGGCATCGGTTCACCCGTTGTCACATGGCGGGCGTGCTGCGCCAGCACTTCGGGCACCTCCAGCCAATGTTCGTAAAGCTGGCTGGGCAATTCCACGAAATCGCGGGCCACCGACGTGCCGGAAATAAAGCCATGCGTCACATCCGACAACATCTGATGCAGCGCATGGCCAAATTCATGAAACAGCGTGCGCGCGTCGTCATAGGACAAAAGCGCCGGGTCGCCCTTGGCGAAGTTGCAGATATTGACAACGATTGGCCGCACATCGCCGCCCAGTTTGCGCTGGCTGCGCATGGTTGAACACCACGCCCCCGACCGCTTGGACCCGCGCGCGAAATAGTCACCGATGAACACGGCCATGTGGCGGCCTGCGCGCGTAACCTCCCACGCGCGGGCGTCGGGGTGGTAAAGAGGCACGTCGAGGGCGCGGAACTCCAGCCCGAACAGGCGGTGCGCGCAGTCAAAGGCCGCGGCGATCATGTTGTCTAGGCTTAGATATGGCTTCAGCGCCGCCTCATCCAGATCATGTTCGGCGCGGCGCAGCTTTTCCGCGTAATAGCGCCAATCCCACGGCTGCAAGGGGCTAGGCTGGCCATCGGCGTGCAGCATCGCTTCCAGCTTTTCGGCATCCGCCACCGCCTTGGCGCGCGCGGGCGTCCAGACCTGCATTAGCAAATCGCGCACCGCCTGCGGAGTGCCAGCCATTTCGGTTTCCAGCTTGTAATCGGCAAACGTATTATAGCCCAAAAGCTTGGCGCGCTCGGCGCGCAGGGCCAGCACCTCTGCGGCGATGGCGCGGTTGTCAGTCGCCCCGCCATTTGCACCGCGCGCCGCCCAAGCGGTATAGGCCCGCTCGCGCAGGTCGCGGCGGGTCGAGAATTGCAAGAACGGCACGATCAGCGAGCGTGACAATGTGATGACATGTCCGCTCAATCCACGCTCTTCTGCCGCCGCGCGAGCACTTGCGACCACGAAATCCGGCAAACCCGACAGATCATCGACCGGCATGACCCAATCGCGTTCATCCGCCAGCAGGTTTTGGGTGAATTGCGTGCCAAGACTGGCCAAGCGCGATTTCACTTCTGTCAGCCGCGCGGCTGCGTCCCCCTGAAGCGCCGCTCCTGCACGCAAGAACATGCGCCGATACAGCATCAGCACGCGGTCTTGTTCGGGATCCAGCCCCAGCGTATCGCGCGCGGCCCAGAGCGCCTCTATCCGGTCGAACAGCGCGCGGTTGTTGATGATCTCGGACGAATAGGCCGACAGCTTGGGCGATAGATCACGCTGCAAGTCTTCGCGCGCGGGCGTGCTGTCCGCGCCCGCAAGGTTGAAAAACACACCCGCCACGCGGTCCAACAGCGCATCCGCCTGTTCCATCGCTTCGATCGTGTTGGCGTAGCTGGGCGCCTCCGGGTTGTTGGCGATGGCCGCATAGGCTGCGCGCCCTTCGGCCATGGCGGCGTCGAAGGCGGGCGCAAAATGGTCATCCGTGATCTGCGCAAAAGGGGGCAGTTCGAAATCGCTGTGCCAGTCGGCCAGAAGCGGGTTGGTCATGATCGGCCCTTTTCATGCTTGGGTGCCGCACAAGCTAGGGCCGATGCAAGCCGGGTTCAACGCGGTTCTTGCGCCTCTGTCTCTGCTTCTGCCGCTTCGGCTGCTGCCTCTGCCTCGGCTTCTGCATTCTCGACGGACCAGACCGCCGCTGCCTCTACCGCCACGGGCGAGGCCGAGGGCAGAACGCCAAGGTAGCTTTCGGTTTCTTCCGCCGTGGGTGCCGCACGCTGTGTCATGCGGTATAGGGCATAGAGCGCAATCGCCCCGAAGGCCGCCGCCTGCACGAACCAAAAGCTCATCGCGCCGAAATGCTCCATCGCGGCACCTATCACCAATGGGCCAAGGATGGCCCCCAATCCGAAGGTAAACACCAAGCCGCCCGACGCGGCGGCCATATCCTCTGGCGCAAGGGTGTCATTGGTGTAGGCCAAAAACAGCGAATACAAAGGCGTCGCCACACCGCCTGCAAAAAATGCCGCGACCAGCATGTAGCTCACGCCCCCATTCGTGACAAAGCCCAAGGCACAAGCCCCAACCCCCAGCGCCGAGACAATGGCGATCAGCTTGCGCCGGTCCATACGGTCGGACAGCCAGCCAATCGGGTATTGCAATATCATCGCGCCGCCAAACAGCGTTGCGACCAGCAGCGCAATCTGATTGGCGCTTAGCCCAATTTCATTGCCGAACACCGCCGCCATGCCGGTTTGCGCGGCATAGCCCGCGCCCAGCAGGAAAATGCCCACCGTCCCAAGCGGAGAAGCCTCTAGCAGCGCACGCAACGACATGGGCCGCGACACGTCGGCGGCGGGCACCGGTGTGGCCGACAGCAGGATCGGGCCAAAAGACACCGACACAAGGATTGACGCGCCAATAAACAGCGCCGGGCCCGCCGCGTCGCCCAGCGCCAAAAGCCCTTGCGCCCCAATAATGCCCATGGTCTGCGCGATCATATAGGCCGATAGCACCTTGCCCCGGTTTTCGTTGCTGGCGGCATTGTTCAGCCAGCTTTCGGCGGCAACATAAATGCCCGACATGCAGAACCCGATCAGGATACGCAGGATCGTCCAGAACCATGGGTCCGCCAGCAGCGGAAAGGCGATCAGCGCCGCCGACATGAAACTGCCCAGCGCGGCAAAGACCCGCACATGCCCAACCCGGCGGATCAGCACCGGCGTATACCGCGCGCCCGAGAGGAAGCCCATGAAATAGCCAGAGGCCACGATGGACAATTCCAGCGCCGAGAAGCCCTCTACGCCGCCGCGCAGGCCGATCAGGGTAAAATGCATACCATTGCCCAGCATAATCAGGACAATGCCCAAAAGCAGCGCCCAGACGCCGGAGAACACCTGAAACATGCAAGGAACCTTTCGCGCGATCTTGGGCCAGACCTAGCGCGGCACTTGGGGCATGACTAATGCTGCACCGCCGCATAAATGCCCGGAACCGACATGCGCGATGCGACTTTGCGGCACAGGGCCGCGCAAACGCCTTCGGGCAGGGGCACCGCACAAGGCCGCCTTTCGCGCAGCGCCAGTCGGTGGTTCG
Organism: Roseibaca calidilacus; assembly: GCF_001517585.1. NCBI lineage: Bacteria > Pseudomonadati > Pseudomonadota > Alphaproteobacteria > Rhodobacterales > Paracoccaceae > Roseinatronobacter > Roseibaca calidilacus. Next base: position 2,365,953 of record NZ_FBYC01000004.1, read on the forward strand.
CGGCGGCGGAACCGGCAAAGCTTGTTGCGCATGGGGTCGATAGGTTATGCCGCGACAAACACCACGGACCCAAAGGGAAAACCATGCGCATTCTGTTCACCGGCGGCTCTGGCAAGGCAGGCCGCCACGCCATCGCCTATCTGCTGGAACAGGGGCACCGGGTGCTGAACCTGGACCTGACCCCGCTGGACCTGCCGGGGGTGGACAACCGCATCGCGGACATCACCGATGCCGGGCAGATGTTCGACGTGATGCACAGCTATGCGGGCTTTGACGAGTTGGACCCCGGCACAGGTGTGCCCCGCTTCGATGCCGTGGTGCATTTCGCCGCCGTGCCGCGCATCTTGCTGCGCAGCGACAACGAATGTTACCGCATCAACACCCAAGGCACCTATAACGTGCTGGATGCAGCGCTGAAAATGGGTGTGCGCAAGGTGATCTTCGCATCCTCCGAAACCACCTACGGCATCTGCTTTGCCGATGGCACCCGCAACCCCGACTACCTGCCGATAGACGAAGACCACCCCACCATCCCCGAAGACAGCTACGCCATGTCCAAGGTCGTGAACGAGGTCACGGCGCGGTCGTTTCAGCGCCGGACAGGCGCCGATATTTACGGTCTGCGCATAAACAACGTGGTGGAGCCGCCTGAATATGCGCGCGATTTTCCGGGCTATGTGGCCAATCCCGCCAGCCGCAGGCGCAATATCTTCGCCTATATCGACGCGCGCGACTTGGGGCATATGGTGGACTGCTGCCTGCGCACAGACGGGTTGGGCTACGAAGTGTTCAACGTTGCCAATGACACGCATTCGGTGGGGATGACGACGGATGATCTGCTGGGCGCGTTTTACCCAGACGTGCCGGTGACGTGCCGCCTTGGGCCGGAAGAAAGCTTCTATTCCAACGCCAAGGCCAAGAAAATGCTGGGGTTTTCACCCCAGCATAACGATTGGCGCAACCTGTTGGGCGGCTAGGGCCTAGCCGTCCTTGCGGATGGTGGCATTTTCCGGGTCATAGGGGCTGTCACAGGTGACGGTCGCGTCCCACAACTCGTTGAACATGCGGACCTTCAGCTTAGTCCCTTCCACCGCCAGATCGGGGCGCACATAGCCCATGCCGATGGATTTGCCAAAAGCGACCGAATAGCCCCCCGATGTCAGACGGCCCACTTTCGTGTCGCCATCATACAGCGCCTCGCGGCCCCATGGGTCGGCGTCGGCTGGTCCGTCAATCAGCAGCGTGCAGCATTTCGACCGGATGCCGGTTGCCTCCATCGCCGCTTTACCATGGAAATCCTTAGACATATCAATGAAGCGCGGCAGGTCGGCCTCCATCGGCGTCGCATCGCGGCCCAGCTCATTGCCAAAGGCACGGTAGGATTTTTCCTGCCGCAGCCAGTTCTGCGCCCGCGCGCCGACCAGCTTTAGGCCCACATCCTCGCCCGCGGCCATGATCTGGTCGAACAGGTAGGTCTGCATCTCGATCGGATGGTGCAATTCCCAGCCCAGCTCGCCCGTATAGGCCACGCGCACGGCGCGGACCGGGCACATGCCCAGTTCGATATTGCGCCATGACAGCCACGGGAAGCGCTTGTTCGACAAGACCGTGGACGGGTCCGCATCTTTCACCAGCTTGGTCAGCAGATCGCGCGATTTCGGGCCAGCGACCGCGAACACACCCCATTGCGTGGTGATGTCGTGAATATCGATCCAGCCGAATTCGCCCATCTTGTCTTGGGCGGCTTTCAGCAGGTAGTCGCTGTCATAGGCGGTCCAAGCGCCCGCAGAGATCAGGTAATATTCATCCTCTGCCAGCCGCACGATGGTGTATTCGGTGCGCGTGGTGCCAGTGGCGGTCAGCGCATAGGTCAGGTTAATGCGCCCGACCTTCGGCAGCTTGTTGCAAGTGAACCAATCCAGAAACTGCGTCGCGCCCGGCCCGCGCACAAGGTGCTTGGTAAAGGCGGTGGCGTCGATCATGCCAACACCTTCGCGGATAGCTTTCGCTTCCTCGACCGCGTATTGCCACCAGCCGCCCCGGCGGAAGCTGCGCGCGGCGTGATCGTCGAACCCTTCGGGCGCGTAGTAATTGGGGCGTTCCCAGCCATTCACGCAGCCAAACTGCGCGCCGCGCGCCTTCACCCGGTCGTAGCAGGGGGCGGTGCGCAAGGGGCGGCAGGCTTCTCGTTCCTCATCCGGGTGGTGCAGGATGTAGACGTGTTCATAGGCTTCTTCGTTCTTGCGCGCGCCGTATTCGGTGGTCATCCAAGACCCGAAGCGCTTGGGATCAAGCGAGGCCATGTCGATCTCGGCCTCTCCTTGAACCATCATCTGGGCAAGGTAGTGACCAGTGCCGCCCGCCGCCGTAATCCCGAAGCTGAACCCTTCGGCCAGCCACATGTTGCGCAAGCCCGGCGCCGGGCCGACCAGCGGGTTGCCATCGGGCGTGTAGCAGATCGGGCCGTTGTAATCGTCTTTCAACCCCACGGTTTCGGACGACGGAATCCGGTGGATCATGGACATGTATTCTTCCTCGATCCGTTCCAGATCCAGCGGGAACAGATCGGCGCGGAAGGTATCGGGCACGCCATATTCGAAACAGGCGGGCGCATTGCGTTCATACGGCCCCAGAATCCAGCCGCCGCGTTCTTCGCGGACATACCATTTCGCATCGGCATCGCGCAAAACCGGGTGTTCGGGGTTGGATTTGCGATACTCGACCAGCGCCGCGTCAGGTTCGGTGACGATGAACTGATGTTCCACCGGGATGGCGGGCATTTTAATACCCAACATCTTGGCGGTGCGCTGTGCGTGGTTGCCGGTGCAGGTGACGACATGTTCGGCGGTAATTTCAAACTGCTCATCAGAGGCAACCAGATTGCCGCCCTTTTCCACCATGCGCGTGCAGGTCACGACCCATTCCGACCCGGTCCAGCGGTAGCCATCCACCTGCACCTTGCGCACGATCTCAACACCGCGCTGGCGGGCACCCTTGGCCATGGCCTGCGTCACATCGGCGGGGTTGATGTAACCATCGGTCGGGTGGAAGATCGCGCCCTTCAGGTCTTCGGTGCGGACCAGCGGCCACCGTTCCTTGATCTGCGCAGGCGTCATCCACTCGTAAGGAATGCCCACGGTTTCGGCGGTAGAGGCATAGAGCATATATTCGTCCATACGCTCTGCCGTCTGCGCCATGCGCAAATTGCCAACCACGGCAAAACCTGCGTTCAGCCCGGTTTCTTCTTCCAGCGTCTTGTAGAACTTCACGCTGTAGTCGTGGATATGGCTGGTCGCATAGCTCATGTTGAACAGCGGAAGCAGCCCAGCGGCGTGCCATGTGCTGCCAGAGGTCAGCTCGTCACGTTCCAGAAGCGTGGTCTGCCAGCCCGCTTTCGCAAGGTGATAAGCGACAGAGGCCCCGACGGCCCCACCGCCGACAACAAGGGCTTTGACATGGGTTTGCATGGGCGCGGACTCCGGCAAGGGTAAACTTGCGCCTGTCTTCGCAAATCGCCGCACGCACGGGCCTTGCCGTGGCGACGCTACGCAGCAGAAAAACGACGCGCCCATGACAGGCGCGCCATGTCTGGGCGTTTAGCGACCGAAATCGGCCATATCGATCACCCCATCGCCATTGCGGTCGATCATGGGGAACAGCCGCTCACTGGCCGCCGCGAATTCGGCAGCGGTCACTTGCCCGTCGCCATCGGTGTCGTTAAACGCCAATCCCATCGCGTCGTGAATGATCTGGCCCGGCCCGTTGCTGCCATACCCGTCACCCTTGCCTTGGCCCTTGCGCTGCTCAGCCTCTACCGCCTCTCTGTCGGCAATCGTCTGGGCCATGTTCTGCAACTCTGCCGCGTCCAGCACTCCGCTGCCATCCAGATCGAACATTTCGAACAGGCTGGCGCGGCGTTCTACTACATCAGCGGGCGTAACAGCACCAGTGCCCGACATATCCCATTCCGCGATAAAGCCTGCGCCCGGCGTGCCATTGCCTTGGGCCAAGGCAGGCAGCGGCAGAAGCAGGGCGGCGGCGAGGATGGTAAGTTTCATGTGTCGTTTCCTTGTTTGTGACAGTCATACAAACGCATCTGTCCTACTGTTCCGTCTTGACAGAGTGTCGCAGCTTGGCAGCGGGCGCGGCGCGCCGTAAAAGGCAGAGACAAACACCGGGGGGACTGGATGGAAATTTGCCGGACAAAGGCCGCGATCCGGGCTTGGCGCAAGGCTGCGGGCCATGTCACGCTGGTTCCGACCATGGGCTTTCTGCACGACGGCCACATGTCGCTGGTGCGCCGTGCGCGGGCCGAAGGCGGCAAGGTTGCGGTGTCGATTTTCGTGAACCCCACGCAGTTCGGCCCGACCGAAGACCTGTCCACCTACCCGCGCGACGAGGCCCGCGATCTGGAGATGCTGCGCGACGCTGGCGTCGATGCCGTGTTCATCCCCGACGTGGCAGAGGTTTATGACCCCGCCGCCCAGACCATTGTTGAAACCACAGACCTGGCCAAGGTGCTGATCGGCAAACTGCGCCCCGGCCATTTTCGCGGGGTGGCAACGGTGGTGACAAAGCTGTTCAACATCATCCGCCCCGATGCCGCCGTGTTTGGGGAAAAGGACTATCAGCAATTGGCGGTCATCCGCACCATGGTGCGCGATCTGGATATGGATGTGCAGATTATCGGCGGCCCGATCATGCGAGAGGCGGACGGGCTGGCCATGTCCTCGCGCAATGTGCGCCTGACACCAGAGGACCGCGCCGCCGCCCCCGTTCTGGCCCGTGCGCTGACCGAGGCCGCCGACATGGCCCCGGCCGGCGTGACCGCATCGCGGCTGCGCAGCCATGTGCGCGCTACGCTGGAAGCCGAGCCGCGCGCACAGGTGCAATCGGTCGATATTCGTGATGCCGAAACACTCGAAACCATTTCCGGGCCGCTGACACGGCCCGCCGTCATCCTGCTGGCGGTCAAATTCGGTCAGGTGTTCCTGATCGACAACCGCGTCGTTTCCCCGAAGGAGAGCACATGAGCGCCCAAGCCCCCATCCGCCGCATCACCGCGCCCCAAATCCGTGCCCGCAAAGGGGGCGAGCCGATCGTGTCGCTGACCAGCTACCACGCGCATACCGCCGCGATCGTCGACAAATACGCCGATTTCATTCTGGTGGGCGACAGTCTGGGCATGGTCATGCACGGCATGGACAGCACCATCGGCGTGCCTTTGGACCTGATGATAATGCATGGCAAGGCGGTGGTGCGCGGCACCCAAGCCGCTCTGATCGTGGTCGATATGCCCTTTGGCACCTATGAGGAAAGCCCGCAAATGGCCTTTCGCAACGCCGCAAAGATCATGAAAGAAACCGCCTGCGGGGCCGTCAAGCTGGAAGGCGGCGCGCGCATGGCCGACACCATCCGCTTTCTGTCGGAACGCGGGATTCCGGTCATGGCGCATATCGGGCTGACGCCGCAATCGGTGAACACGATGGGCGGCTTCAAGGTGCAGGGCCGGGATGAAGCCGCTTGGGCCACGCATATCGACGACGCCAAAGCGGTCGCAGAGGCAGGCGCTTTTGCGCTGGTCGTCGAAGGCGTGGTCGAGGAACTGGCCGACCGCATCACAGCGGCGGTGGATATTCCGACCATCGGCATTGGCGCATCGAAAAATTGCGATGGGCAGATATTGGTGCTGGAGGACATGCTGGGCCTGAACCCGCGCGTGCCGAAATTTGTGAAAATCTACGGCGATCTTGGCCCGGCGATAGAGCGCGCGGTGTCGGCCTATGCCGAAGAGGTCAAGGACCGCAGCTTCCCCACGCCGGACAACGTGTATAAATAGGCCATGCCCCGCCGCATTGCGCTATTTTCGCTGTTGGTGCCGGATTACGATGCGGCTTTGGCGTTCTTCACCGGCATCGGCTTTGAGTGCCGCGAAGATACCGATCTTGGTGGCGGCAAACGCTGGGTGCGCATTGCGCCGCCGGGCGCGGAAACCGAAATTCTGCTGGCACGCGCGGTGGGTGCGCGGCAACATGCCGCCATCGGCGATCAAGGCGGCGGGCGCGTCTGGCTGTTTCTGGACACAGACGATTTTGACCGCGATTATCGCGCCATGCTGGCCAAGGGCGTGTCGTTTGAAAGCACCCCGCGCGATGAGCCTTATGGCCGTGTTGCGGTCTGGCGCGACCCTTGGGGCAACCGTTGGGATCTGATCCAATTTACGCAGGCCGATCGCAGCGGCACCGCGACGCTTTAATGCGCCGGAACCGACACCGGGTCCAGCAGCGTGCGCCCGCCGTCGATGGTCACGATCTGCCCCGTCATAAAGGCCGCGGCATCCGAGGACAGGAATTGCACGGCTTCGGCGGCTTCGGACGCAGCGCCGATCCGCCCCATCGGGGTATGGTGCAGAATGCGGTCGCGGTAGCCATCATTCGCCTGCATCTGGTCTTTCAGATTGGCACTCATGACCGACCCAAGCGCCACCCCGTTCACCCGCACCCGTGACGCGGCCAAAGCCACCGCCATAGAGCGGGTCATCTGGTCCAGCGCAGCGGATGCGATGGAATAGGCCATCAATTCGGGCTGGGTGCGCCGTGCGGCAATAGAGGACAGGTTGACGATGGACCCTGCGGTCTTGATATCCGTGTCATCCTCGGCTTGGGCGATCATGCGCTTGGCGACAAGCTGGCTCAGTTTCAGGCTGGCCAGCAGGTTTTGCTGCAATGCCTCTTCGACGGTGTCGCTTTGGTCATCCAGCGGGTCAGAGCACACGCATTGCCGCGTTGCATTTATCAGAATATCCACGCGGTCGAACGCATCGACCGTTGCCGATAGCAGGTTGGCGATGGTCAGACGCTCGCGCAGATCGCCGGCGAAAAAAATGACCTTCTCATCAGCGCCCGACATCGTGGCGACTTCGGATTTCAGTTTGCCCTCATCGCGGTCGGCCATAACGACATTCGCACCCTGATCGGTGAAATGCCGGGCAATCGCCAGACCAACACCATTGGCCGACCCGGTGATGATGGCGGTCTTGCCAGAGATCGAAAAACTCATCGTTTCACCCTGCGCGGTTGCTTGGCGTGCCAGACACGGAAGCGGTTATCTTCTTCCAGCACCGTCAGATGCACGAACCGATCTTCCAGCGCCTGCTCATACGGCAAATGCCGGTTGGCGACCAGCCATAACTGGCCGCGTGTGCCCAAGGCGCGGGCCGCATTGGCAATAAAGGCCAGCCCCAGTTCCGGCCGCGCGTCGCGCCCAACGTGGAAGGGCGGGTTCATCACGATCCCGCCAAGCGCATCGGGCAGCGCGAAACCCGTCGCATCGGCCCAGTGAAATTGGGCGCGCGGGTCGGGAATGTTCTGGCGCGCGGCGTCAAGCGCGTCATGCTCGGATTCAACTAGATGCAGCACCTCTGGCCCCTTGCGTGACAGGATCGCGGCGGACAGATACCCCCAGCCCGCGCCGAAATCGGCCATGCGGGCGGGCAATTCGGGCGGCAATGCGCGGGCCAGCATGGCAGAGGCCGGATCGACCCCATCGGCGGAAAACAGGCCCGGCGTTGTCACCATGGGGCCAAATTCGGTCGAGACACTTTGTGCCGCCCCCGCCCAATCTGAAAAATCTGCGCCACGCGGGTCGAACCAGATCAGCTTGCCATGCGCTTTTGAAATGTTGGTCACAGCCACCCGCGTGCGCAGGGCTTTCAGGATGGAATCGATTCCGTCGGTCTTTTGGCCGTCAACCAGAACCATCTGGCGTGCCAAACCGGCGGCCTGCGCGATCAGCATCAGGGCGTGGCCCTTGGCGCGCGGCAAACAGACCAGAACGGTCGGCGCGGGCTGCGCATGGACACCAACATCATGGCCCGCCGCCGCCAGCGCGTCATGGTCGGGCCGGAACCCCTGCACCAGATGCAGGCGGTCAACGGTCAGCGGCGCGAAGCTTTCACCGGCATGTGGCCGCAGAACGGTAACTGCGCCATCGGGCAGCACCAGCCCCTCGTCCATGGCATGGCCAAGGCGCTCGGCGCGCGGGGCCGGAGCGGCCAAGGTCACAGGATTATGGGGCATAAAGCGCAGTTATTCTTTTTCAAGCGTGCATTGCAACGGGTGTTGGTGGCGGCGCGCGAAATCCATCACTTGCGCAACCTTGGTTTCCGCCACCTCATGCGAGAAGACGCCAACAACCGCAACGCCCTTTTTATGCACCGTCAACATGATGTCGAAGGCCATCGCGTGGGACATTGCGAAAAAGCGTTCCAGCACATGCACGACAAATTCCATTGGCGTGTAATCGTCGTTCAACAGCATGACCTTATACATAGGGGGCCGCTGGGTGCGGGTTTTCGTCTTGGTGACGACCGCGCCATCATTTTCCGGTCCATCACCCTCTGTCATGGTCGGTGCAAACTGCATCACGCTCTTCCGCTTGGTTTGTATTGGCTGATATAACGGGGAATATAGGGCAAGTCACCCCTCTGAAAACCCTTGGCAGGAGCCGAAATGGACAGGATCACGACCATCGGCTTCGACGCGGATGACACTCTGTGGCACAATGAACGCTTCTTTCACATGACACAGGAGCATTTCGCGGGGCTGTTGGCAGAGTATACCGAGCGCGCCACCCTGATGGCCCGCCTGCTGGACGCAGAGAAGCGCAATCTTGCGCGCTATGGCTACGGCATAAAGGGGTTCATGCTGTCAATGATCGAAACCGCGATAGAGGTAACGGATGGCCGCGTGCCGGGATCGGTGATCTCTGACATCCTAAGCGCGGGGCAGGACATGCTGCGCCACCCGATCGAATTGCTACCCCATGCCGAAGAGAGCATCCGCGCGCTGGCGCCATCACACCGTCTGGTCCTGATTACAAAGGGCGACTTGCTGGACCAAGAGCGCAAGCTGGCGCAGTCGGGCCTGGGCGATCTGTTCGACGCGATAGAGATCGTGTCGGAAAAGACACCCGACACCTATGCAAGAATTTTCGCCCGCCATGGCGACGGGGCCGAACACGCGCTTATGGTCGGAAACTCGCTGCGGTCAGACGTGGTCGCCCCGATCATGGCCGGGGCTTGGGGCGTGCATGTGCCGCAAGGGCTGGAATGGGAAATCGAGCGCGCGGACCCGCCCCGCGCCCACCCGCGATTTCGCGCGCTGCACCATTTGGGAGAGTTGCCCGATCTTGTCGGCTGGATCGACGGCTGCTGACGCAGCATCTTGCGGCCAATCTTGGGCAGACCGCTATACTTGCGCAAAAAACATTAAGAATTGTCCGAAACATGTTGAATAAACATGCTTTTCCATTGTTCGCGTTCATGATACCTTAAACCAGAGCAGTAAATAACCGCGCAAAAACAAGCGGACAAAAGGTAGAGGCATGAATATGCAGGCGCAGATCATGCGGCGCATGGGGCTTGGCATTGTGGTGCTGGCATGGACGCTTGTGGCCGCACTCTTGCCGCTGTCGGCTGCGCCCTATGCCGCCATGGTAATGGATGCCCGCAATGGCGAGGTGATCCATGCGCGCAATCACGATACGAAGCTGCATCCGGCATCTTTGACCAAGATGATGACGCTGTATCTGGCGTTCGAGGCTGTCAAACACGGCGAGGTTGGGCTGGACACCAAATTCAAGGTCAGCCGCCGCGCAACGCTTGCCGAATGCGTGTGCCTTGGGCTTCGCGAAGGGCAGCGGATTTCTTTACGCCACCTGATCCGCGCCGCAGCCTTGCGCTCTGCCAATGACGCCGCTGTCGTGATTGCCGAAGGCATTTCCGGCAGTGTCGAAGCTTTTGCCGACCGCATGACCCGCACCGCCCGCGCGATGGGTATGCGCAACACCACCTTCAAAAACCCGCATGGCCTGACGCAAGCTGGCCACGTCTCGACCGCGCGGGACATGACCATTCTGGGGCGGCAGTTGTTCTTCGACTATCCGCAATATTTCAACATCTTCTCGCGCCGTTCGGATTTTGCGGGCGTGGGCAATGTGCCCAACACCAACCGCCGGTTTCTGGACGCCTATAGCGGCGCGAATGGTATCAAGACCGGGTATACCCGCGCCGCCGGATTCAACCTTACGGCATCGGCACAGCGCGGGTCGAAGCATATCATTGCCACCATGTTCGGCGGGTCGTCCACCGCCGCCCGCAATGCGCGGGTCGCCGAATTGCTGGATATGGGCTTTAGCCGCGCCAAGTCGCGCGTGGCGGTGCGCGCACCGGCAACCCCGGCCTATCAGGGGCGCGACATGCTTGTCGCCAGCCCCCGCAATGGCGATGACGACCCCAATGCCGGGGCCAAGACCATCCGCATCGTGACCGCCGTGCGCACCAGCCTGCGCCCACGCGCCCGCCCTGCCCCGCAACTGTCCGAAGATATGCTTGTGGCCGTTGCCGAAGGCGTCGATGTCTCGATTTCGGAAACGGCGGCGGAATTGAGCCTTGCAGAACTTGCCCCCGAAGCGCTGGATGTCAGCCCGCCCCCGCGCCCGGTAGCAGACGGCGACGCTGCCGAGATTGCCGAAACGCTGGATACCACCCTTGCAGAAGCCGCGGGTTTCACACTGGCCGCCCCTGAAGATTTGGCCGCGCTATCCACAGATGCCGATATCGAAGCGCTGGATGCCGCAGCGACCGACCAAGACGCGGTTGACCCGGTCGCGGATGCGACGGACACGACAGAAATCGCGCAAGTGACGGACACGTCAGAGACCCTCTCGCTTCTTGCCACCGAAACACAGGTCGAGTCTGATCCGCTGCCACAGCCCGCAGTGGTCGCACAGAATGAAGGCCCCGCGCCCGACATGCTGTGGACCGGCGCGCCCGAATCCTTTCTGCCGGCACCCATCGGCACCGACATTGACCTGAACGCCGAACCGACTGTCTCGACCGCGCCAGAGCTTCCGGCGGAAACCGGCATTATCCTGACCCGCAGCGCCGTAACCGACGAAGAACTGGCAACGGCCATGGTCGCTGAACGCTTCGCCGCTTCGGAACCGCAGGTTATCAGCCGCGTCTCGACCTCTGACGCTGGGCGGCTTTGGGGCGTGTCGCTGGGCGCGTTCAACTCTCGGCACGATGCAGAGCGCAGCCTTATCACGGTGCGCATGGCCGAATCGCAGGCGCTTGCCAGCGGCATCAGCCGGATTAGGCAGGTCAAAGGGCGGTTCGAAGCCAGCTTTGCCGGCCTGACCCAATCCGAAGCCGACCGCGCCTGTGCAAGGCTATCTGCGCGCGGGATGGATTGCGCAGTCGCAACGCCGTAGGGCGCGGCCTAGCCCAGTTTCGTGACTACGCGGGACCGTTGCACCGCAAGGATACCCGCCATAATGATCGCGACACCGATCACGTCATAAATGCCAAGGCTTTCGCCCAGCAGAACCGCCGCAACCGCCACCCCAAAAAACGGGTTCAGGAAGTGGAAGGTCGCCGCGCGCACCGCACCAATGCGCCCGACCAACAAAAACCACACCCATGTCGCGGCCAGACCCGGTATCAGCACCGTATAGCTGAAGGCCGCGCCAAGCTGCCATGACCATTGCACTTCGAAACTTTCCAGCGCCAGTGCGGGGCCAGCCAGCAGCACCGACCCGACCAGCATTTGCAAGCCCACGATCATCAGCAGGTTGCTACCGCCTGCCGACGCGCCGCGCACAGATAGGGTCGCCACCGTCAGCGCGATGACGCCCGCCACGCAAAGCGCCACGCCATACAGGTCCACCCCGCCCCCCATGCGCGCACCCATGATAAGGGCCACGCCGCCAAACCCGGCAGCCAGCCCCGCAATACCCAAGGGCCGCAAACGCTCGCCTGCAAAAGCCCATCCGGCAAAGGCCACCAGAAGTGGCATAGAGGATGCGATGATTGCCGCCAGCGAGGCTTCGACCGTTTGCATGGCGATGAAGTTCAGCCCAAGGTAAAGCGCGTTCTGCGACAGTCCGAACACGGCAATGGCCCGCCATTGCGCGCGCGTCAGGGCCCATGTCTGGCCCAGCGCCCGCGCGAGCGCGATGCCGATCAGCCCGGATATCAGAAACCGCAACGACAGCGACATCAGCGGCGGTGCATGATGCACGATAACCTTGGCCGATGCGAAAGCCGAAGACCACATGAAGGCAAAGGCCAGCCCCATCATCAGCGCGCGAATATCCATGCCCTGCCCTTTCGTCGGCTTGCTGCACATGTGAACCGATACAGGCTGCCTGTCATGGTTTCCAGCGGGCTTTCGCAAATTCGCGATCATCGCCGGTAAAAGGTATATTCAAGATTTCATATTTACCGCATTGCGCAGGGCAATTTGTCGGGTATTGTGCATGTGTTGTCCGGTATCCAACCGAATTCTGACGACTGCAAGCCAAGGAGGAAAAGGACCCCATGAAGCTTAAAGCCGCCGCCCTAGCCGCATTCTGCGCCCTGCCACTGACCGCGAATGCCCAAGCCACCGGCGATGCCGCCGCTGGCGAAAGCAATTTCCGCCAATGCACGACCTGCCATGGCATTGCTTCGCCCGATGGCGAGGTGACCCACCGCGTTGCACCCACCGGCCCAAACCTCTGGGGTGTCGCCGATCGCGTGGCCGGGTCTTATGATGGTTACAAGCGTTTTTCCAAAGCCATGGTAGCTGCGGGTGAGGCCGGGATCACCTGGACCGAAGAAAACTTCGTCGCCTATGTTGCCGACCCGACCGGCTATCTGCGCGAAGTGACCGGCGATTCGCGCGCACGTTCGAACATGAACCACCGTCTGCGCGGGTCTGCCGAAGACATCTACGCGTATCTCGCACAGTTCGGCGCCGAATAAGCCGCCGGATGACAGATTACCAAAAGGGGCCGCATGGCCCCTTTTTCATGCGCGGCTGTTAGCCGTTCTCGCACAGAATATTGCCCGCCAGATAGAGCGAGCCGCAAATCAACACCTGCGCGGCGGGGTCTTTTGCGGCAATGTCCTGCAAGGCATCCAGCACGCTTTTGCCCTCTACCGCGTCGATCCCGACGGCGCGCGCGGCCTCTGCCGTGGCTTGCGCGCTAAGGGTAGCGGCTTCTCCGGGGATAGAGACAGCGTAAAGCTGGCGCGCATGAACGGCCAGCGGGGCCATGAAGCCGGACACATCCTTCGTGTTCAGCATGCCACAGATAACCCAGAGCGGCTGGTCGCCCTGCGCCTTCAGCGTGGCGGCAATTGCTTGGCCCGCCGCCGGGTTATGCCCGCCATCCAGCCAGAGCGTGCCTTGCGGAAGCGCATTGACCAGCGGGCCGTGGCGCAGGCGCTGCATCCGCGCAGGCCAATCTGCGCGCGTGACGGCGGCCTCGGCCCCGGCCCCGTGGCCCAACGCGCGCAACGCCGCAATCGCGGTTCCGGCATTTTGCACCTGATGCGGCCCGGCAAGGCGCGGCAACGGCAGGTCCAACAGGCCGGTTTCATCCTGATAGACCAGCCGCCCGGCTTCGACCGTGACATGCCAATGCTGGCCTTGCACCATCAGCTGCACGCCCAGACGGGCGGCGCGCGCTTCGATCACATCAAGCGCGTCATCCCCTTGGGCCGCAACCACACAAGGCACGCCGCGTTTCATGATGCCGGCTTTCTCGGCCGCGATCTTGGCAAGCGTGTTGCCCAGATATTGCTCATGGTCCATGCTGACGGGGGTGATGATCGTCAGCGCAGGCGCATCGACCACATTGGTCGCATCCAACCGCCCGCCAAGCCCCACTTCCAGAAGCGTGTAATCGGCGGGGGTGCGGGCAAATGCCAGAAGCGCGGCGCAGGTCGTGATCTCGAAATAGGTGATCGGGTCCGCGCCATTGGCCTGCAAGCATTCGTCCAGAATGGTGCTAAGGGCGTCCTCGGCGATCAAATCGCCCGCCAGCCGGATGCGTTCGTGAAACCGCGCCAAATGCGGGCTGGTATAGGCATGGACCGTCAGCCCCACCCCTTCCAACCCGGCGCGGATCATGGCCTGCGTGCTGCCCTTGCCGTTGGTGCCTGCAATGTGAATGACCGGCGGCAGGCGGCGTTCCGGGTGGTCCAGCGCGGCCAGCAAGCGCCAGACACGGTCCAAAGTCAGGTCAATGATCTTGGGGTGAAATTCCATCATCCGCGCCAGCAGCGCGTCAGAACCCGTGGTCATGTCAAACCGCCGGTGCAGGTGCGGGTGCGGGCGGCGGCGGCAGGTCGCCATGCACAACGGCGCTTTGCCCGGTCAGCATACGCAGGATGGTGGCGATTTCTACGCGCTGTTCCTTGCGCGGCGTGACGCGGTCCAACATGCCGTGTTCCAGCAGGTATTCGGCACGCTGAAACCCCTCTGGCAATGTCTCGCGGATGGTCTGTTCAATCACCCGCGGCCCGGCAAAGCAGATCAGCGCGCCCGGTTCTGCGATCTGCACATCGCCCAGCATGGCGTAACTGGCGGTCACACCACCGGTCGTCGGATGCGTCAGCACTACGATATAGGGCAGCCCCGCTTCGCGCAGCATGTCTATGGCGACGGTGGTGCGCGGCATCTGCATCAGCGACAAGATGCCTTCCTGCATGCGCGCACCACCAGCGGCGGAAAACAGCACCAAGGGCAGCTTGCGCGCCACGGCATGTTCGGCGGCGGCAATGATCGCATTGCCCACATACATGCCCATCGACCCGGCCATGAAGCTGAAATCCTGTGCCGCGGCAACCAGCTTGGTGCGCAGCACTTCGCCCTCTACCACCAGCATCGCCTCTTTCTCGCCGGTGCCTTTTTGCGCGGCTTTCATCCGGTCAGGGTATTTTTTCTGGTCGCGGAATTGAAGCGGGTCGGGCAGGGGCGCCGGAACCTCAATTTCCTGATACAGCCCGCCGTCGAAGAACCCGGCAAAGCGCTCGCGCGGGGTCAGTGCCATATGGTGGCCGCAATTGGTGCAGACCTGCTGGTTGTCGGTCAACTCTCGGTGGAACAGCATCGTCCCGCATTCGGGGCATTTTTCCCACAGGTTTTCCGGCATCTCTCTTTTGTTGAAGAAAGAGCTGATCGTGGGGCGAACGTAATTGGTGATCCAGTTCATGGGGCGTCCCTGCGCAGGCTTTGTGCCGAAATAAGCAAAGCCTGCGGTAATTGCAATCAGCGACCCCGCAGGTAACGCCGCAGAACAGCCCAAACCACCAGCAGCCCGACCATATCGACAAGAACCAGCCCGAAGACTGTAGAGGGCTCGCTCAGCGAATACGGCAAACGGAACAGCGCGATACCGTCCAGCGCCTCTCCGGTGGTGAAGATCAGAATGGCCAGCAGATTATTGCCGAAATGCATACCCCATGCCAGCCCCAGCGATCCGCTGCGCGCCGTCAGATCGGCCATCAGCAGCCCGAAAAACCCGGTCAGCCCCACCAGCAACCATGTGCCCTGCCCCATCTGTTCGGGGGCGTAGTGCAACAGGCCGAACAGGACGGATGGAAACACGAACGACACCCAGCGCGCCACGAAACGCGCGGCAAGCTGTTGTTGCAGATAGCCGCGAAAGACGATCTCTTCTGCGCCGGTCTGCACCAGCAGACCCAGCAACATGGGAATAAGAAAAACAAGCCATGTCGCGAAGGGCACCCCGGGCATCAGCGTGCCAGAGGCCAGAAGCCACAGAATGCCCGGCAGCGACACCACAAGCAACACGCCAAAGGCCACGCCAAAATCGCGGATCAGCAGGTCACGCGGGCCGAACAGACTGGCGATAGAACGCTTGTGCACCCAGCGCACGGCGGCAAAGCTGCCAAGGACAAGCCCCGCGAAGGTCATCAGCAAAACCAGAATAGAGACAGGCGACGATCCGACCCCCATCTCTCCCAAGGCCCGCCCTGCGCCGGAAACGCCCACCGCAAAGGTCACGCCCAGCCCGATCACCGCCATCCACACAAGGTAGATCAGCAAGATCAAGCCAACCCCCAACAGCAGCCGCCAAAGTTGCGGGCGCAACCGGGCCGGGGCAACAAATCTATCCTGAGCTTGCGAAAACGGCATCGGGTCTGTCCAATCGGGGCAAGAACTTCTTATATGTCGGGACTAGATAGGTCCTACCTTTCTGCTTCAAGCAAATACCGGGACCAAGCGCAATCAACTCTGGAGCAGCGATGCCCTCGATCTGGGTCTTATTGGTGTTCGTGGTACAAGCCGCCTTCGTCTTGCGGGCGTTGTTGCGGTCTGGCCTGACGCCCTCGGCCCGACTGGCATGGGTCACGATCATCCTTGCGCTGCCGGTGGTCGGGCTTGGGGCCTATGCGCTTTTCGGCGAAATCCGCATGGCGCGCGCCCAGCGCGAACGCATCCGCGACATCCGCCACCGTCTGAACGCCGCGCAGATCGGACAAGACAGCCCAAGGGCAGAAATCAGCGGTCCTGCGCGTCCGGCTTTCGCGGCCGGGCAGGCCACCAGCCAGTTCCCGCCGGTCGCGGGCAATCTGCTGACCTTGCTGCCAGAGGGCGACGCCATGATGAATGACATCATCAGCGCCATAGACGCCGCGCATGACCATGTGCACATGCTGTATTACATCTGGTTGCCCGATGACACCGGCACCCGCATGGCGCAGGCCCTGTGCGGCGCGTCTCGCCGCGGCGTTACCTGCCGGGTTCTGGTGGATGACCACGGCGCGCGGCACCTGATACGCTCGGCGCTGTGGCGGCAGATGGCAGCCGCAGGCGTTGCCTTGCAACGCGCCGCCCCCTTGGGCAATCCGTTCATCAGCCTGCTATTTGGCCGCATCGACCTGCGCAATCACCGCAAGATCGTGGTGGTGGACAATCGCCTGTCATGGGTCGGCAGCCGCAACTGCGCCGATGCCGCCTTTGCCATCAAGCGCCGATTCGCGCCTTGGGTGGACATCCTTGTCCGGTTGGAAGGGCCGGTCGTGCGCCAACAACAGGCCGTGTTCGTGCAGGACTGGATGACGCATCACGCCGAAGACCTTAGCGCCACCCTATCCGCGCCCCTTGTCGACGCACCACCCGGAGCCGTGACCGCGCAAGTCATCTCGTCCGGCCCCGACGATGTGCAAACCACGCCAGCCGATGCGCTATGCGCCATGATCTACGCCGCGACCGAGCGGCTGACCATGACCACGCCCTATTATGTTCCCGACCAGTCGCTGCATGTCGCGATCTGTTCGGCGGCCGAACGCGGCGTGGCGGTCAACTTGGTCTTGCCCGCACGCAATGACAGCGCCATCGTGGGTGCCGCCAGCGAAAGCCTGTTGCCCGAATTGCTGCACGCGGGCGTGCACGTGCATCTGTTCCGGCCCGGCCTGATCCATTCCAAGATCGTGACAGTGGACGGTCAATTCGCCATGCTGGGCACGGCCAATCTGGATCACCGCAGTTTCGACCTGAACTACGAAAACTCGCTGCTGCTGGCCTGCCCGGCGTTTACCGCTGAATTGGACATGCGCCAACAAAGCTATGTTGACCGCGCAACGCCGCTTGACCGCGCCGATGTCGCGGCATGGCCGCTTTGGCGGCGGTTGCGCAACAACACCATCGCGCTGGCCAGCCCGCTTTTGTAAAAAAGCGCCCCCGCGTGGGAGGACGCAAGGGGCGTTAGGATGTTGGGAGACTGTTGTTAGAAGACGGCGGGCGCGCCGAATATTACCGGCGCACCCTGTATGTATCAGCGCCTTATGGCAGCGCGGGGATTTCAACCGCGGGCATTTCGCCGGTCAGCGCGTGCAAGAAGGCCACGATCGCGTCGTTTTCATCTTCCGCGAATTCCCGGCCCAGCATCTGGTCCGCCATCAGGTTCACCGCGTCATGCAGGTTGTCGACAGACCCGTTGTTGAAATACGGGTAGGTCACAGCCACGTTCCGCAGCGTCGGCGTGCGGAACGCGAATTTGTCGTATTCGTCGCCGGTGACAAGGAAGCGACCTTCGTCCTTGGAACTGGGCAGCTCGAACCGATAGTAGTTGCTGTCGGTCAGGGCCGGGCCATTGTGGCAAGCCACGCAACCTGCATCGACGAACAGTTTCATGCCTTCGACCTGCTGGTCGGTCATCGCCTGCACGTCACCGCGCAGGAAACGGTCCAGCGGCGAATTCGGCGTGTTCAGCGTCCGCTCGAAAGCGGCGATGGACAGCGCCACGTTCTCGGCGCGGATCGGATCGGCATCGTCGGGGAAGGCGGTTGCGAAATGCTCTTGGTAGACCTCGAATTCCTTCAGGCGCTGGATGGCTTCTTCCAGCGACATGTTCATTTCCACATCGGCCTGAATGGGGCCAAGCGACTGGCCTTCCAGATCAGGCTCGCGCCCGTCCCAGAATTGCGCGCCAAGGAAGCCCGAGTTCAGCACGGTCGGCGTGTTGCGGTTACCCACTTGGCCAGCATGGCCGACAGCGCGGTCGATGCGGTCCGTCCAGCCCAGTGCCGGGTTGTGGCAGGTCGCGCAGCTAATCACGCCCGACGCGGAAATGCGCGGTTCAAAGAACAACATCCGGCCAAGGTCGATCTTGACTTGGTCCATGCTGTTATCGGCCGGGATCGGCGGCAGATAGGGCAGCGGCTCGAAGAAATCCATATATTCGGCGATATCCTCGGCATGGACAGCGGTTGCGCCAAGCACAAGGGCAAGCGCCGTTGCACCAAGCCGGGGAAGGTTGCGGGGGGTCATGTCAGCCTCCATATGCGATCGTTTCCTGACGGTCCTGCGGCACCTGCCGCAAAACTTTCGCGCGTCTGAGGTAACTATAGCGTGAGGAATCGGGGCGCACCTTGACCCAGATCAAACCTTGGAATGATTATAAATTAAACATCGATGATAGATGATTTATCACATCACAGGTGGCCATGGGCGGATCGCATCTGCCGTGATCCAGGCCTGAACCCAGTCGGGCAGCGCGGGGCTATCGCCTGTATGCCCCAACCGGTCCAACACCTGCGCTGGCGGCACAATTCCCTTGGCGCTGGTCACGGCAGAGCGGATCAGAATGTGATTGGCGCATTCCGCGCCCTTCCACATCGACTGTTCGGTATAAATGAAGCGCGCGTCCCAGCCTATGCAACGGCTGCGCATCTCGAACCGTTCAAAGGCGCGAATTCGTTTGCGGTAGCGCGTGGAATTGCCCGCAACCGTAATGCCCCAGCCCTGCGCGCGCAGCACATCGCCCAGCCCGGTGCGCATGGCCATGGGAATGCGGCCCAGATCATACAGCGTCAGCGTGCGGCCATTGTTCAATTCAACCCATGGGTCCAGATCCCACGGCCAGCAGCGGTGGTGCGAGACATGCGTGTCCAACAGGCCCAAACGGGGGGCGTTGCGGTATTTCAGCATTTGGGCGGCGAAACGCAGGAATGGATACATCGGGTGTCCTTTCGTCGACTGCGTCGCGCGCTTGGGCGGCAGGGTCAAGCCCCGCCCCAACGTAAACCAGCCCGTCACAGGCTGTGCAGGCAAGACAGGATTGCCGCGCCGAACCGGTCCATGCGCGCCTGATCCATGCCCTTTATCCGGGCAAGCTCGGCATTATTGGCGGGCCGTCGTTCGGCAATGGCGCGTAATGTGGCGGGCGTCAGGGTCAGCAGCTTGTCGGTGCCGCCCGCGCCGCGTTCCAAGCCGCGCGCAAGTTCGGCCAAGTCATCGAACAGCGCGCCCGCCTCTCGCCCGGCCAATTTGCGGCGCTGCGGGTGTTGCGCGTCGGGCATGGCACCGGTGATGACGGCCAGAAACTCTGCCCCGTAGCGTTCCAGCTTCGTCGCCCCCACGCCAGAAATCCGCGCCATCGCATCCATGCTGTCGGGGCGATTTTCCGCCATTTCGACCAGCGTGCGATCTGTGAAGATAACATAGGCGGGCACGCGCGCGGCTTCGGCCAGCGCGCGGCGTTTGGCCTTCAACGCCGACAAAAGCGGCGCGTCTTCGTCCGAGACCAGCGCTTTCACCGCAGGTCCGTCGCGCGCGGCGGTGATCGTGTCTTCGCGCAGGGTGATCTCGGCCTCGCCCCGCAATATGGGGCGCGCCGCTTCGGTCATGCGCAAGGCCCCGTGCCGCTCGGCATCGGGGCGGACCAGATCGCGCCCCATCATCTGCCGGAACACCGCCTGCCATTTGGCGCGGCTTAACTCGCGCCCCACGGCGAAGGTGGGCAAATGGTCATGCCCGCGCGCGCGCACCTTGTCTGTGGCATTTCCAGTCAGAATATCGACCAAGTGGCCCACGCCGAACCGCTCGTCCGTGCGCAGCATGGCCGACAGCGCTTTGCGCACAAGCGTCGTGGCATTGAACTGCTTGACCGGGCGGGCACACAGATCGCAATTCCCGCAAGGGTCCGACGCTTCGCCGAAATAGGAAAGCAGAACCTGACGGCGACAGCCCAACGCCTCTGCCAGCCCCAGAAGCGCGTTCAGCCGCACATGGTCCGCCTCGCGCCGTTCCGGGGGGGCGGGGCTTTCATCTATCTGCGCGCGGCGCAGGCGAATGTCGTCTGGGCCATACAGCGTGAACGTGTCGGCAGGCGCGCCATCACGGCCCGCGCGGCCAATCTCCTGATAATACGCCTCAATTGACTTGGGCAGATCGGCATGGGCGACCCAGCGAATATCGGGCTTGTCTATGCCCATCCCGAAGGCCACGGTGGCGACCACGATCAGGTCATCTTCGCGCTGGAACAGTTCTTCCACGGCGCGGCGCGTATCCGCCTCCATCCCGCCATGATAGGCGCGGGCGTTATGGCCCGCTTCGCGCAGTCCTTGGGCAAGCGCCTCGGTGCGCGCACGGGTCGCACAATACACAATGCCCGATTGTCCGCGCCGGGCGCTGGCATAGGTCAAGATTTGCCTGCGGGGGCTGTCCTTTACGGTGAAGTTCAGCGTGATATTCGGCCGGTCGAAGCCGCGCAGAAAGATATTGGGGCTGCGCCCGTCGAACAGGCGTTTCAGGATTTCGGCGCGGGTTTCGGCGTCGGCAGTGGCGGTAAATGCCGCCATGGGCACATCCAAAGCGCGGCGCAGATCACCGATGCGCAGGTAATCGGGGCGGAAATCATGGCCCCATTGGCTGACACAATGCGCTTCATCCACCGCGATCAGGGTGCAGCGCGCGCGGCGCAACAGGTCGATGGTGCCGGATGATGCCAACCGCTCTGGCGCAATATACAGAAGCTTCAACGCACGCCGGTCGATGGCGTCGAACACGGCGTCCCGTTCGGCTTCGGTATTGCCAGAGGTTAGCGCGCCTGCGGCCACGCCCAATTCCTGCAAGCCGCGCACTTGGTCGCGCATCAGCGCAATCAGCGGCGAGATGACCAGTGTCATCCCATCGCGGCATAGCGCGGGTAGCTGGAAGCACAAGGATTTGCCGCCGCCCGTGGGCATCAGCGCAAGCGTGTCATGGCCTTCTGCGACAGAGTCCACGATCTCTGCCTGACCGGGGCGGAACCCGTCAAAGCCGAATACCTGTTTGAGGATCGCCTGCGGGTCAGCGCCCTCAGAGGAACATGGCTGCATTGTTGGTGATGATGATCTGAAGGGCATAAATGGCCAAAAGTGCGACCAGCGGCGCAAGGTCGATCCCGCCCAGATCCGGCAGGAACTGGCGGATGCGGCGATACACCGGTTCGACCAAGCGATTGATGCCATCCCAGATTGACGCCACGATGGGCGAACCCAAACTCAGCACGTTGAAATTTATCAGCCAGCTCAGGATGATATGGATGATGATGATGAATTGCGCCACGTTCAGCACAAGCAGGATAATCTGAAGAATCGACAGCATCTTGAGCCTTTTTCGTTGGGTTGCGCCATAACTAAGGGCGAAGGCGCGCAAGAGCAACCATTTCACCCGTCTGGACATGGGCGACGCAATCACTAGGTAAGGGACGTTGCCACACAAGGACACCCGAATGCTTGTTATCCTGTCACCTGCCAAGAAACTGGACTGGACCGCCCGGCCCGATGCCACCACCCAGCCCGACTTTCAGGCCGATGCGGTCGCGCTGGCAGATATCGCGCGCGATCTTGGCGCGCCGGGGTTGAAAAAGCTGATGCATATCAGCGACAAGCTGGCAGAGCTGAATCTTGACCGGTTCAATGCGTTTCAGGCCGACCCCGCGCCAGAGGCCATGCGCCCCGCCATCCATGCCTTCGCGGGCGACACCTATACCGGGCTGGATGCCGGGTCGCTGGACCGCGATGCGTTGGACTGGGCCAAGGGGCATTTGCGCATTCTGTCGGGCTTGTATGGCCTTTTGCGCCCGTTTGATGCGATGCAGCCCTACCGGCTGGAAATGGGCAGCCGTCTGAAAACCGCCAAGGGCAAATCACTTTATGACTATTGGGGCGACCGAATTTCGCAGGCGCTGAATGCAGCGGCCACCGACGTGGGCGCGTCGGTGATCGTGAATTGCGCATCGCAAGAATACTTTGGCGCGGTGGACATGGGTGCCTTGCGCCCGCGCGTCGTGACCCCGCAGTTTTTGGACAGCAAGGACGGGGCAGAGCCGAAGATCATCAGCTTTCATGCCAAGAAAGCGCGCGGCGCGATGGCACGCTTCATTCTGGAAAACCGCCTGACCGACCCTGCCGGGTTGCGCGACTTCGACACCGGTGGCTATGCTTTCGTGCCAGAGCAGTCGACACAGGATCGACCGGTTTTCCTGCGTGAAAGCTGAAATCGTCGGGCGCTCGGTCAACTTGGCGTTATCCAGCATTGAGCGGGCAGGATTCCGGTTCATACTCGGATATAGATAGGCTTGTCGGGATACGGCCCGCGCAGACACTATTAGCCATGTGCGGTTGCCCCGCGCCTGTTATGGGGTATAGCCGCTGACCATGTTCAACCAAGCGGATACGCTGGCAGACGGCACAGAGCACAAGACAGGGGCAAAAATTACCGTGTCACCAGAAGTGGCCGAAACAACCCATGCGCAGCACCGCCCCATCCAAGACCTTCTGGACACCGTGCGCGGCGCGGTCGATGGGCCAAGCATTTCCTTTGGTGACATTCTGCGCGCGATGGATGCCCGCAGTCAGCCCGTATTGCTGCTGCTCCCCGCATTGATTCTGGTGTCACCTCTTAGCGGCATTCCGGGCCTGTCATCGCTGGGCGGGCTGACAATTGCGCTGGTCGCGGGGCAGATTCTGCTGGGCAGACCCGCGATCTGGCTGCCCGGTTTCTTGCTGCGACGTCAGCTTCCAACTGCGCGGCTAATCTGGGCCTTGTCCAAGTTGGAACGCGCTGCGGCCTTCATCGACCGCAAGACCAGCACACGGGCGGAATGGGTGTTCGGCTTTCCGGGGCGTCACCTTGCGCTGCTTATCTGCATGGCCTGCGGTCTTATCATGCCGTTTTTCGAACTCGTGCCCTTTTCGGCGACCACCTTGGCAATCGTCGTCAGCATTCTGGCCAGCGCGCTTGTCATTCGTGACGGGGTGCTGGCCGCGATGGGGCTAAGCGGCTTCGGGTTTGCCGTGCTCTTGATCGCAAAACTCGCGGCCACCTGACCCTGCGCGCCGCTATTCCGCCGCGCGCAAGGGCAGTTCTGGTTCCAATTCCGGGTCGGGCGCAACAGTGACAGGGCGCCGCGCAGGCAGGCCCGTATCCCAGATCAATTCTGTATCGCGCACGCGCGCCAGCTTTTTGTGCAACTCCCGGTCGCGCCGCGCGGCACTGCCGCCTTTGGCAAACAGCCAGCGCAGCCCCAATGCACCGCGATAAGCGCCTTTCTCTATCCAGACGCGCAGCGCCAGCATCGCGGGCGTCAGCATCAGCGTCAGCACTGTTGCCACGCCAAGGCCGAACACTACCGCCGTGGCCAATTGCTTCCACCACAGCGCGGTCGGGCTATCTATGCTGTAGCCGCCATTGGCGAAATCCAGACTGATCCCCAGCATCATCGGGGTCAGGCCCGCCATGGTGGTGATCGTGGTCATCAAGACGGGACGAATCCGCGCCTCGACCGTGCGGATGATCGCTTCGATCCGCGGCATGATCTTGGCATAGCTTTGATAGGTGTCGATCAACACGATGTTGTTGTTCACCACAATGCCCGCAAGCGCGACAATCCCGGTGCCTGTCATGATGACAGAGAAGGTCTGCTCCATCACGATCATGCCAATCAGCACCCCGGCACTGGACAAGATCACCGCCAGCAGCACCAGAACCGAGTTGTAGAAGCTGTTGAACTGCGTCAGCAGGATGACAAACATCAGGCCCAAGGCCGCACCAAACGCATAGATCAGAAATGTCTGGCTTTCCTGTTGGTCTTGCTGCTCGCCCGTCCATTCCCAGCTTACACCGTTGGGCAGCTCGGCCTCGGTCTGCAACCAGTTGGTCAGGGTCTCGATCCGCTCTGTCGCGTTGATCGGGACCACACGCCAGTCATTGCGGGCAATTTCGGCGCGCAGGTCGGTGGCGCGGTTGAACGCCTCTGACCCCGGCGCGTGGTCATCCGGATGCGTATCTGCACGGTTGACGACGCGCACGACATTGCCATCGGCATCGACAATCTGTTCCAGATTGGGGCGCACATCTGCTTTCACGTCGAAATACCGTTGCTGGTCGATACGGTCGATCCGCGACCGGCTGGAGACGGTTTCCGTCGTGATGAAATTGGATAGTGGCACCATTCCGAAATTCGTCTGCACGCGCAGGGTTTCCAACGTGGACAGCAGACGGTCACGTTCAGGCAGGCGCACGCGAATGTCGATTTCCTCTTCCGAGGTGTCGACGCGCATCGTGTCCAGCAACAAGCCACGGGTGACAAGCTGCACCATCCCGCCAATGGTCTGCACATCCGCCCCGAAACGGCCCGCAACCTCGGTATCGACATTGATCTGCCAGTCAATGCCCGGCACCGGGCGGGTGTCTTCCAGACCGAACAGGCCCGCAGTGTCACCAAATTTCGCGCGCACCTGCTCGACCGCAGCTTCCAAACTTCCGAAATCTTGCCCCGTCAGGCGCAGATGAACGGGCTTGGCCCCTGCCGGCCCACCGGACTGGATCAGCGTTTCGGCATAGATGCCGGGAATGTCGGACAGCCGTTCCTGCATCCGCTCGACAATTCGCGAGCCGGACATTTCTGGGTCATTGGTCCGTGCCTGCCAATGGGTCAGTTCGAACTGAACCTGTCCTACCGCATCATTCGGGGCACCCGTCCCGCCGGTATTGGTGTTCAGCCCACCATCCCCGGCAAAGGCAAAGACGGATTCCACACCCTCGGTGTCGATCGCAACCTGTTCGGCCTGCCGCACCAAGGCGTCCTTTTCGGCCAGCGACAGGTTGCCACGCGCGCGGATATAGATGATCCCCTGCTCGGGTTCGGTTTCGACGAAAAACTCGACCCCGCGGTTATTGGCACCGTAATACTGGAACACCGACATCACGAAGGCGAACACCGCCACAACCGCCACGACCGGCATCACCGGGTTGCTAACCAAGAACTTGGCCAGCCAGCCAGTCACCCCGTAATGGCGGCTGGCGTCGATGGATTTGGGCTGGCGGCGAATGGCAAGCGCGCCAAAGCTGACAGAGACGCCGATGGCGGATACCATCATCAGGGCGGCACCGGGCAGAAGCTGAAGGGCCGTTTGCGCGGCTTGCGTGCCGCCGGTCAGGTAGCCGGGGTTCAGCAACAACATTGCGCCCAGCCACATCCCAGCCACGGAAAGCGCGGCAAAGGGCAGGCGCAGCAGCCATGGCAGGCGGCGCAACCCGTCCGACATCTGGCCCACGCGGCGTGCCATCCGGCCCGTGACGCCCCCCATGACCGGCAGGAACACAAGCGCCACGATCAGTGACGCCGTCAGCACGAAGATAAGCGTCACTGGCAGCATTCCCATGAACTCGCCCGCGACACCGGGCCAGAACAGCATGGGCAAAAACGCGCAAAGCGTTGTCGCAGTAGAGGCAATGACCGGCCAGAACATGCGTTCTGCCGCGCGGACATAGGCCCGCATTGGTCCGTCGCCTGCCGCAATCCGTTTGTCGGCATATTCGGTCACAACCACCGCGCCATCGACCAGAACACCCACGGCAAGGATCAGACCGAACATCACGATATTCGACACCGCGACGCCCATTATCCCCAATAGGATGAAGCACAACAAAAATGATGCCGGGATCGCGAACCCCACCAGCAGCGCCGAGCGCGTGCCAAGCGCCGCAAGCACCACGATCATCACCAATGCAATCGCGGTCAGCACCGACCCTTCTAGCTGCGCGACCATTTCATCGACCTGCACGGACTGGTCCAGCGCCGTCGTGATCTGGATGGAATTGCGCAATTCTGCGTCCCAACTGGCTTGTTCCGCCTCTATGGCTGCACGTACCGCGGCAACCGTGTCGATCGCGTTGAAGCCCTTGCGCTTGACGACCTGAATGGCAAGGTTCTCTTCGCCGTTGAAGCGGGCGGTGCCTTCGCGGTCCGCGAATGTCATGCGGATTTCGGCCAGATCACCCAAGGTGACAATCGAATCGCCATTCACCTTGACCGGCAGCTTATAAATGTCCTGCGTTGTCTCGAAGGTTGACGGCACGGTGACAGAGAACGCGCCGCTCGCGGTTTCGACCTGCCCTGCGGCGACCAGTTGGTTGTTATTGCCAACCACCTGAATCAATTCACCCGCCGTCACATTATAGGCTTCCAGTTTCAGCGGGTCGATCAGCACCTCGACCATCTCGTCCCGCGCACCGGCGATTTCAGCTTCCAGAACGGAATCCAGCGCCTCTATCCGGGTTTGCAGGTTGCGCGTGGCATTCACCAGCGTCCGTTCGGACACGTCGCCCGACAAGGCAACGATCACGATGGGAAATTCAGAGAAATTGATCTCGGTAATGGTGTAATTCTGGGCGCCTTCGGGAAATTGGGCTTCCGCGCGGGTCATGGCGTCGCGGATATCGGCCATGGTTTCGGATTTATTCCAGCCGAATTCGAATTCCAGAACCGCCGCGCCGATCCCGTCGGAAGAGAAAGCCCCCAGGTCTTTCAGCCCGTCCAGCCCGGCCAATTCGGTTTCCATGGGCTTGACGATGGCATCTTCGGCATCAACCGCGTTGATGCCGGGAAAAGGCACGGTGATGATAACGGCGGGCACTTCGATATCCGGCTCGCCTTCCTTGGGCAGGCCGAAATAGGCGGCCGCCCCGGCGCCCAAGGTCATGGCCAGCAGGGCCAGCACCATACGGGCGTGGGTCGCGGCCCAAGAAACGATACCGATCATTGCGCGGCCTCCTCGCGCCATGTCACTTCGACCATGGCCCCCTCGCGGGTAAATTCTTGCCCGACGATGATCGCCCCAATTTCTTCGGGCAACCCGGCCAGCCACATACCATCTTCGGTATCACGCAACACGGTCGCGGGCGCGAAGCTGACATGCCCATCCTCATCCACCAAGCGCAGGCCCAATTCGCCCGCGTCGTTCAAGGTCAGCGCAGAGGCCGGAACCAAATGCCCCTCGCGCGAATCAGCCGCGATCATGATGTCGGCGCTCTGGCCGTCACGAATGCTGTTATCGGGGTTCGGCACGGTAATTTCCACGCGGAAGGTGCGGGTCTGCGGATCGGCGGACCGGGCAATGAATGTGACCTCTCCGACCACTTCGCGCCCACCTGCAAGCCGGGCACCGGCACGCGCGCCTTCGGTCAGCCGCGCGACTTGCAATTCATTGGCAAAACCGACCAGCTTCATCGGGTCCAGCTGGATCAGGGTCGCGCACAGCGCGCCGGGCTGCAACAGGCTGCCCAATTCCGCCGTATCGCTTTCCAACAGCCCATCGAACGGGGCGTGCATGACCAGACGCGCCATCTCTTCGACCGCGCGGTCCAGACCAGCTTGCGCGGATTGCAGCGCGGCGCGGGCGTTGGCAAGGCGCGTTTCCGAAGCAAAACCGCCCTCGCGCAGCCCTTCGGCGGCGCGAAAGTTGATCTCTGCTTCGCTTAGGCGCGCGCGGGCCTCATCCAGCGCGGCGCGGCGCACACCCGGCGCGACTTCGCAGAGCGGCTCGCCCGCGGCAATGCGCGCGCCACGGCGCAACGGTTCTGACACGATCAGCCCAGATGTTTCAGACCGCACTTCTACGGAGCGCGGCGCTTCGGTCCGCCCACGCAAGACCACACTGCTGTCCACGGGCTGCGCGACCGACCGCATCGCGACCACCTTGACCAAATCGCGCGCCGGCGCGTCATCGCTCTGAGCCTCTGCCTCGGTGACAACACCGGCAAAACTGAACAGGGCGCCCCGCTCCATCACCAGCAGGTAGAGAGCAGCCACCACGGTCAAAGCCGTTATCAAGGGAAAAATGCGCATTGCCGCCTCATGGTCCAAAACTGTCCGCCTATATAGACGTGATACGCTAGACTGACCAGTTCAGATTTGTTTCGCAGGCGCAGAATCGTGCGCCGCTCTCTTTTTGGCCATAGCCGCTGTGTTGTGCGGTTTCGATTGGCGGGGCTTGGCAATTACCCCTGCTTCACGCTAAGACAGCGCAAGACCAAGCGTAAAGGTGTCCGACGTGAGCAATCCGGAAAGTTTCATCGACGAGGTGAGCGAAGAACTGCGGCGCGACCGGGCTATGCAGTATTTGCGCAAATACGGCTGGATCGCTGTTGTGGTGGTTGTGCTGATCGTTGGCGGAACAGCATGGAACGAATGGCGCAAGGCCAGCGCGCAAGCCAGCGCCGAGGCGTTTGGCGAAAGCGTTCTATCCGCGCTTGAAAACAATGACACGGCGGACCGCATTGCGGTCTTGGCGGACATAGAGGCAACAGGCGCACAGCAAGGCCTGTTGCAGCTTTTGCGCGCCGGGGAATTGCTGGAAACCGACCGCGTCGCCGCGCTGGACGCGTTGGAGGCCGCGGCACAGGATGACAACCTGCCCGACGCCTACCGCCAACTTGCCGCGCTCAAGCGGGTGATCGCGGGGCAGGGCGTTCTTCCCTTGGAGGAACGCCAATCGGTCGTTGCGGGTCTGGCACAAGCGGGCCAGCCCTTTCGCCCGCTCGCGCTGGAACAAAGCGCCTTGCTGTCATTGGAAGCCGGGGACGAAGCTGGCGCTATCGCCATTCTGCAAGACCTGCTGGAGCAGTCCGACGTATCAGAGTCCCTACGCCAGCGCGTGACCCAACTTTTGATCGGCCTGGGTGCCGAAACCGGCGCCGCGTAACGCGCGGGCAAAGCAAGATAGGAGCCTGAGGTGAGATTTTGGACATCCACAACCTTGCTTGCCATGGCACTTGCCGTGTCAGCCTGTGACCGCGAATTCATCCTTGAGGGGGAACGCTTTCCGTTGCGCGCGCCTTTCGCGGAAGATGCAGGCGAAGCACCCGCCAACCGTGCCGCACCGATCAATCTGCCCGGAACGCAGGTCAACGCCGCTTGGACCCACCGCCTTGGCACACCTAACACCCGAATCGAGCATCCTGCGCTTGGCGCGGCGCTGACCCAGCAATGGGAAGCCCCCATCGGCCAAGGAGATGAACGTCGCCACCGCATTACCGCCGAACCGGTTGCAGCGAATGGCATGATCTACACGCTGGACAGCCGCGCGCAGGTGACTGCAACCAATACATCTGGCGCCACAGTCTGGACGCGTGATCTGACCCCAACCGCCACGCGCAGCGCCGATGGCGCTTCTGGCGGCGGGCTGGCATTGGCCGATGGCAGGCTTTATGTCACCTCGGCCTTTGGCAGCCTGACAGTGATGGATGCGGCAAGCGGCGATGTGGTCTGGACCAAAGCATTCGATGCCCCGGTCACGGCCCCGCCGACAATCGCGGGTGACAGGGTTTATGTCGTGGCCGCCGACAGCACGGCATGGGCGCTGGAAACCCGTGACGGCAAGACAGACTGGCAGTTGCCGGGCACGCCGTCCGTCTCTTCCATGGTTGGCGGCGCGGCTCCGGCGGTCGCCGGCGCGCTTGTGCTGCTGCCGACACCGGCCGGAGAGTTGATCGCCGCACGCCGCGACACCGGCATGATCGAATGGCGCACCAACATTGCGGGCACGCGGCTAGGCGTGGCCTATGCACAGGTCAAGGATATTACCGGCGATCCTGTTATCTCTGGCAACAGCGTGATCATCGGCAACCAGTCCGGCCGCGTCATGGCGCTGGACCTAAACGATGGTTCGCGCCTGTGGACCGCAGAAGAAGCGGCCTATGGTCCGGTTTGGCCGGTGGGCGGTTCTGTGTTCCTGATGTCTGACCGCAACCGCCTTATCCGGCTGGATGCCGCCACTGGCGAATTTATCTGGGGCCAGCCCCTGCCCCTGCACACCACCGAGCGCGAGCGCAAACGCGCCGAGATTTATGCACATTTCGGCCCGCTGCTGGCGGGTGGGCGCCTGGTCGTGGCCTCTAGCGACGGTTTGATCCGCAGTTTCGACCCGACCGATGGCAAGCTTCTTGACGAGGTTGACCTGCCGGGCGGCGCGGCCAGCGGGCCCATTGCGGTGGGTGGTTCGCTCTATGTCGTTTCAAAAAGCGGGAGCCTGCTGGCCTATCGCTAAGCTTTGCGCTATAGCGCGCTCTTTGACAGGCCCCGCCCGGTGCGGGGCCGTCCTGCGTTTTATCCCCGGAGGGATTCATGAGCTTCACCCTCGCCATCATCGGTCGCCCGAATGTCGGCAAATCGACCCTGTTCAACCGGCTTGTCGGCAAGCGGCTGGCCTTGGTCGATGACCAGCCCGGCGTCACCCGCGACCTGCGCGAAGGGGCCGCCAAACTGGGCGATCTGCGTTTTACCGTGATCGACACGGCCGGGCTGGAAGACGCCACCGATGACAGCTTGCAAGGCCGGATGCGCCGCCTGACCGAACGCGCGGTGGACATGGCCGATATCTGCCTGTTCCTGATCGACGCGCGCGCGGGTGTCACCGCCAGCGACGAAGGACTGGCCGAGATCTTGCGCAAGCGCGGGCGCAACGTGATCCTTGGCGCCAACAAGGCCGAAGGGCGCGCGGGCGAAGCCGGGCTGCTGGATGCCTATGCGCTTGGCCTTGGCGAACCTTTGCGCCTGTCTGCCGAGCATGGCGAAGGGATGGACGAGCTTTACCACATGCTGCGCCCGCTGGCCGAGGAATTCGAAGAGCGCGCCGAAGCCACCGCCCCGGTGGTGGACCTTGACGTGTCTGATGACGAGGACGCCCCTGACCACGCCCCCAGCGCCGCACGGCCCTTGCAAGTGGCCGTGATCGGGCGGCCCAATGCCGGTAAATCCACCCTGATTAACAAGATCTTGGGCGAAGACCGCCTGCTGACCGGGCCAGAGGCCGGGATCACGCGTGATTCAATTTCGCTGACGCTGGACTGGATGGGCACGCCCACCCGCATTTTCGACACGGCGGGCATGCGCAAAAAAGCGCGCGTTGTCGACAAGGTGGAAAAACTGTCTGTGGCCGATGGCTTGCGCGCCGTGCGCTTTGCAGAGGTGGTCGTGGTGCTGCTGGATGCTGCGATCCCGTTCGAATCCCAAGACCTACGCATTGCCGATTTTGCAGAAACCGAAGGGCGCGCGGTGGTTGTGGCGGTGAATAAATGGGACTTGGAAGATGAAAAACAGGACAAGCTGAAAGAGCTGCGCCACAAGTTCGAAAAGCTGCTGCCGCAGTTGCGCGGTGCGCCGATGGTCACCGTATCAGCCAAGACCGGCAAGGGGCTGGACCGCCTGCACGCCGCCGTGCTGCGCGCGCATGACATCTGGAACCGCCGCATCGGCACCGCCAAGCTGAACCAATGGCTGGAAGCGATGGTCACGGCGCACCCGCCACCCGCGCCGGGGGGTAAGCGGATCAAGCTGCGCTATGCCACGCAGGTCAAGACGCGCCCGCCTGCCTTCGTGGTCATGTGCTCGCACCCCGAAGACCTGCCCACGGCCTATACGCGCTATCTGGTCAACGGGCTGCGCGACAATTTCGACATGCCCGGCACGCCGATTCGCATGTTCATGCGGTCGCAATCCGACAAGAACCCCTTCAAGGGCCGCAAGAAGGCTCCGCCATCCAAGTTGCGCAAACATCTGGAAGGGCGGCGGGACGACTAATCGCTTGCAATCCGTGGTGGCTGGTCGCGCAAATACATCGGCCCGCCGGTCCAGCGCGGAAAGCCGAAGGCGTTTATCATCACCACGTCGATATCCTCGGCCCGCGCGGCGATGCCTTCGCGCAGGATGGCGTCGCCTTCGGCCTGCATGACCGACAGAATGCGGGCCATAATGGCTTCGGCGGCGAATGCTTGCCGCACAATCCCTTTGCGCGTGGACTCGTCCAAAATCACGCGCTCCACCTCCGGGTCCGGCAAGGGTTCGCCGCTGCTGTAATCATACCAGCCGCGCCCCGCCTTGCGGCCAAAGCGCCCCGCTTCGCATAGAATATCAGGTATACGAACGTAATTTGCCGGGCGCTTGCCCTCGGCGGCGCGGCGTTTGCGCATGGCCCATGCTATATCCAGCCCGGCCAGATCCTGCATTTGATAAATACCCATGGGAAAGCCGAAATCAACCATGGCAGCGTCGATCTGCCATGGCAGTGCGCCCTCTTCCAGCATGTATTCGCAGTCCGCACGGTAGGCCGA
Source organism: Roseibaca calidilacus (assembly GCF_001517585.1). Classification (NCBI taxonomy): domain Bacteria; kingdom Pseudomonadati; phylum Pseudomonadota; class Alphaproteobacteria; order Rhodobacterales; family Paracoccaceae; genus Roseinatronobacter; species Roseibaca calidilacus. The sequence goes on from NZ_FBYC01000004.1 coordinate 2,398,472, forward strand.
CATAATGCGATTTGCGATGAACCCGTCACAGACACCGGCAAAAACAGTGATCTTGCCCAAGGCCTTGGCCAACGCGGCCCCGCTCGCCAACGCATTATCCGACACCGCATCCGGCACGACAATTTCCAGCAATTTCATGACATGCGCCGGAGAGAAGAAATGCAGCCCCACCAGCCGCGACGGGTCCGCCATGGTCGCGGCCAATGCGGTCACATCCAGATAGGACGTGTTGGTGGCCAGCACGCAATCGGGCGCGGTGACGGTTTCAAGCTGCGCCAGAACGGCGCGCTTCACGTCGAAATCCTCGAACACGGCTTCGATGGCCAGTTGCACGCCCGACAGGTCGGCGGCGTTTGACGTGGCGGTGAAGGCATTAAGACAGGCCGCGTGTTGGCCCGTATCGATCACCCCGCGCGACAGGCTATCTTGCAAGATGCCCGTCACGCGGGCTGCTGCGGCCTCGGCGGCCTCCGGCGTTTGCTCCAGCAAGGTCACATACCGCCCCGCAAGCAGGCAGGCGGCGGCAATCCCCGCGCCCATGGTGCCACCGCCAACCACGCCCACGCGGTCGGGCGCGGGTGCGCTTATACCCTTCAGCCGGTCTAGCCGCCCTGCCCCGCGTTCGGCAAAGAAAACATGCGCCAGCGCCTTGGATTGCGGATCGTCGCGCAGGCGCAGGAAGGCGGCGCGCTCTGCCGCCAAGGCGTCAGACGCAGGCAGGGTTAATGCGCGGCGCAAGGCGGCAATCGCTTCCTTCGGCGAATTCCGGCCACGCGCGCGCGCGGCCAGCTTGGCCGCCAATCTGTCAAATGCCGCAGGGTCGGGGTTCAGAACCGGGCGCGCCAGAACCGGGCCGGGATCGGGACGATCCGCCAGCGTTGCCCCGAATCTCAGGGCCGCATCCAGCAGATCGGCATCTGCCAGCGCATCGACCAAGCCCATGTCCTGCGCTTGCATAGCCCCAACGGGCTTGCCACCGGCCACCATGGTCAGGGCATCTGCGGCCGCGATTACGCGCGGCAAACGCACCGTGCCGCCCGCGCCGGGGATCAGGCCCAATGTCACCTCTGGCAAGCCCAGTTTGGCGCTACGCAGGGCAACCCGGTAACGGCAGGCCAAGGCCAGTTCCAACCCACCGCCCAGCGCGGTGCCGTGAATGGCCGCAATCCACGGCACGCGCGCGCCTTCGATCTGCGCCAGAACATCGGGCAAATGCGGCTCCATGGGCGGTTTGCCGAATTCGCGGATATCCGCCCCCGCCACGAAACTGCGCCCGGCGCACAGCAACACCACGGCGCGCAAGCCCAGCATCGCGTTGGTCTGCGCCACCGCGTCTGCAAGCCCCGCGCGCTGCGCTTGGCCCAGCGCGTTCACCGGCGGGTTGTCCAGCGTTACGCAGGCGATATCGCCTTCTTGGGTGACGGAAACGGTCATGGCACGTCCTGCAAGATGGCGTCGGTCAAGGGGCTGGCCGGGTCGGCCATGGCGGAGATCACGTTAAAATGGTGGAAATCGCCATCCACCACCAGCCGCGTGCCGGGCCACGCCTCTCGCATTAGCGCGGATTGGCGCAAAAATTCAGGGCGTTCATGCCCGCCAACCCAGACTGTAAGATGCGTGCCGGGGCGCTGCGGCTGCAAGGCAGGGCTTTCGGCCTGCGCCATGTCAGGGGTTAAGCACAAGATATCGTTCATCTTTGTGTGCAGCAACGGCCGCAGGTCGTGCAGGCCAGAAATCGACACGGCCCGTTCCGCCAGATCGGGCTGGTCGGCGCACAGCATCCGCGCCACCAGATGCCCGCCCGCCGAATGCCCGGCCAACCGCACCGGACCGGGCACCTCTGCCCGCGCGGCCGCAACCGCGCGGGCGATCTGGGCCGTCATCTGGGCCAATGTCGCCTCTGGCGCCAATGTGTAGCTGGGCAGGGCCATGGCCCAACCGCGCGCGACAGCACCCTGCGCCAGGTGCGACCAAGTGGACTTGTCGAACGCCTTCCAATAGCCACCATGAACAAAAACGGCCAACCCTTTGGGCGCGCCGTCCGGCAAGAACAGATCAAACCGTTCGCGCCCGCCCGGCCCATAAGGCAGGTCAAACCGCGCATGCGCCGTCGCGCGATAGTCGGCGGCCAATGCCTGCCAGCGCCCAGGATACTCCGACCCGCCGGGAATATGCGCGCCGTTCTCGAACGCGGCGTCCCAATCTATCAGCCCGGTCATGCACCCCTCCCCGGTTCATCGGCCAGCTTATATTTCAAGCCTGAAACATCAAGACCCAAGCGCCGCAACATGGTGGTCGAACTCTGCGCGCGCGCGCGCCCAGACCCCCGCATTCAGCGCATCAAGCGCCAGCAAATGCGGCAGAAGCTGCGCCGCGAAATCTTCGGACGCTTCCAGCGGCAGCAATGACGGCAGATTGTCGATCGCCATCACATCCAGCACCGGCGCGCCATGCACCCGCAAGACGGGGCGCGCCCAATCGGTTGCATGTGTGTAGACCTTGACCGGAGAGAAATCGGATGTCGGGTCGCAGGCGATATCGCCGATTACCCGCAAGGCGCGCGGGGCCGTCACTGCCGCAGCTGGCACGAAAACCGGCGTGCCCGGCATGGCAAGGATGCAGTTCAGGAACACATCATGCGCCAGCACCTCTGGAAACGGGCCGCCTGTGGCGGTTTCCGCCTTGTCCCATGCGGTAACCGATGCACCGACCGCCGCGCATAAATCGGCGGCCCCCCGGCCCACACGGCCCAACGCGCCAATGACCAGAACACGCGGCGGGGTCAGCCCTGCCAGCGCCTGCGACACAGCCGCAACCATAGCCGTTTGATCGGCAAATCGGGCCACCGGGGCACAGACCCCGCCACGCGCCTGCGCGGCATAGGCCAGAAGCGACACCGCCGCCCCGGCAAACCCGGCCCAATACCCAAAGGCGGCAACCCGACGCCCAGAATCGTCTGTCAGGTATTCCAGATCATAGAGCGCCCCGCCGCCGGCCCGAAACCGGCGCAACAGGTCTTGTCCGGCGGGCTGCCCCTTGAACGCATGGCCGAACATGATGTGACGGTGCCGCAAGGGGGGGCCATCTTCCGGCAGCTCCTTCAGCCCGAAGATGATCGCATCCTCGGGTGCGCCGGGCCAAGCGGCGCAGTCGGCCCGCACGGCCCCCGCGCGCAGATAAGGATCAATCGGCACTGCAAGCTGCGGGCTGTCTTCTATCGTTACGCGAAAGCCCTTGGCGCGCAACTGTGCCACACCTTCGGGCATAATGCCAATCCGTTCTTCCTGCGGGCGCTGTTCGGCGCGGATCCAAAGATGTGTCATGCTCTCCCCGTTTGTCAGGCTTTGAGTTTGGGTAACGCGGCGCAAGAGAAGCCGCAAGCTGGCAAGCAGTTGGTAACATTTTCACGCTATTAAGGTGCCTACCAGCCAGAAAAGGACATCACATGCAAATGACACTCGGCGAAGCAGGCGGCGCCCTTGTGATCGAACTACGCGAAACCCGGCTGGACGCCGCTGTCGCCATTCGTTTCAAGGATGCGATACGCAGCGCGACCGCGCATCCGGGCAGCCCGGTTATTCTTGACCTTGGAAAGGTCGAATTCATGGACAGTAGCGGCCTTGGGGCGATTGTGGGGGCCATGAAGCTGCTTGGCCCGGAACGCCCGTTGGAAATTGCAGCCTTGTCGCCCGGTGTGCGCAAGGTGTTCCGACTGACACGGATGGACACAGTCTTTCGCATTCACGACCGCGCGCCAGATGCGCAAGCCCTTCCCGCCGCCGGGTAAACGGGAAGGCAACATACCCGCCCGAAGTGCCGCGGCCAGAATTGGAAACGACCGATGACCCAAAGCGATCGAACGCCTCTGCCGGTTTTGACCTCCTGCTGCACCAGCTCTTTGCAAGATGTCCGCGTCTTGCTTGTGCGGGCCGACACATTCTTGCGCAGCAATGGCGCACCGTCCGCCTGGGTTGAAGATATGAACATCATCCTTGCCGAAGTTCTATCGAACATTGCACGGCATGGGTTTAGCGACCATTCGGGCCGAATTGACCTGGAAATACGGCTTGGCAAAAATGAACTGTTCTGCCGTGTCAGCGATACGGGCCGCCCTTTCGACCCCAGCCAGTTCGGACACACCTCGCCCGAACCGGCCCGGCTGCGCGAAGGGGGCTACGGCTGGTTCTTGATCCGCAGTCTGGCGCGCGCCCTGACCTATCAACGGGTCGGCGACACCAATTGCCTGACTTTCTGGGTACCGGTCGACCACAAATTGCCGGTGGCGGAACTCGCGGACTGAGACATGCCTCCCCGAGAGCTTTTTGAGCGATTAGACGCCGAATTCGCAGGGTTGGCCTGCTTTGCACCCAGAAGACGCAGACCACCCCACTTGCGATTTGGGGTCAGTTCATCTCTATTTGCAGCGGGTAACGGCCATTATGGAATTCGCCAAACAGCTCATACAAATCCGGATGCTCCACCGGTTCGCCCGACTCGTCGGGCAGCAAGTTCTGCTCTGACACATAGGCGACATAGAAGCTATCTTCGTTCTCTGCCAACAGGTGGTAGAACGGCTGGTCCTTCCGCGGGCGGCTGTCCTCGGGGATGGCATGATACCAATCTTCGGTATTCGAAAATTTGGGATCGACATCGAAAATCACCCCGCGAAACGGGTGTTTTTTATGTCGCACCACTTGGCCCAAGTGGTATTTCGCCCAAGTTTTTTCCATCAGCGCCTCTGCCGCTCTCCTAGCGCGAAACCGCCACCAGAGTCCATGCCATGGACCACGTTTCGCGGAAACAGTTTGTGACATGGCGCGTGACAAACCCAGCCGTGCAGCAGGCTTGCGAAATAATATTGCGCAAACAGGTCAGTTTGGCACATTGCAAGACCGCAGACCCGTGTTACAAGCGCAATGTTAGGCGTGTGAACTATGGTCAAAGCACGCAGTGTCAATGACAGAGGAGCACCTATGACCAACGTAGTTATCGTATCCGCAGCCCGCACGGCTGTCGGGTCTTTCGGCGGCGCTTTCGCCAATACCCCCGCACATGACCTTGGCGCGGCCATTCTGGAAGCGGTCGTCGCACGCGCGGGAATCGACAAATCCGAAGTATCGGAAACCATTCTGGGGCAGGTTCTGACCGCCGGTCAGGGCCAGAACCCCGCACGTCAGGCGCATGTCAATGCGGGCCTGCCAATAGAGTCCGCCGCTTGGTCCATCAATCAGGTTTGCGGCTCTGGGCTGCGCGCGGTCGCGCTGGGCGCACAGCACATCATGCTGGGCGATGCCGCGATCGTGCTGGCCGGTGGTCAGGAAAACATGACCCTGTCGCCCCATTGCGCGCATATGCGCGCAGGCACCAAGATGGGCGACATGAAAATGATCGACACCATGATAAAAGACGGGCTGTGGGACGCGTTCAACGGCTACCACATGGGCCAGACCGCTGAAAACGTGGCCGAGAAATGGCAGATCAGCCGCGATGAGCAAGACGCCTTCGCCGTCGCCAGCCAGAACAAGGCCGAAGCCGCGCAAAAGGCCGGCAAGTTCAAGGATGAAATCGCGCCTTTCACGGTGAAAACCCGCAAGGGCGATATCGTGGTCGATACCGACGAATATATCCGCCACGGCGCGACCATGGAAGCGATGCAAAAACTGCGCCCCGCCTTCACCAAGGACGGCTCTGTGACCGCCGCCAACGCGTCCGGTCTGAACGATGGCGCCGCTGCCGTCATGCTGATGAGCGCGGAAGAGGCCGAGAAGCGTGGCCTGACCCCGCTCGCGCGCATCGCCAGCTACGCAACCGCCGGTCTGGACCCGTCTATCATGGGGGTCGGCCCGATCCATGCCAGCCGCAAGGCGCTGGAAAAGGCCGGCTGGAAGCCCGAGGATCTGGACCTGATCGAAGCGAACGAAGCCTTTGCCGCGCAAGCCTGCGCCGTGAACAAGGACATGGGCTGGGATCCGGCCAAGGTGAACGTGAATGGCGGCGCAATTGCCATCGGTCACCCCATCGGTGCTTCGGGTTGCCGCATCCTGAACACGCTGCTGTTCGAAATGCAGCGCGCGGATGCGAAAAAGGGTCTGGCGACGCTGTGCATCGGTGGCGGCATGGGTGTGGCAATGTGCCTCGAACGCTAAAGCGAAAAGGCGTGCGCAATATTCTTGCGCACGCCTTGCTAGTTCGATAGCAAATATTACACACGGAAAAACCTAGAGAGGGGGACATCATGGCAAGAGTGGCATTGGTCACAGGCGGATCGCGCGGCATTGGCGCAGCGATCTCTAAGGAACTGAAAGACAAAGGCTATACCGTTGCGGCAACCTATGCTGGCAATGACGAAGCCGCAGCGAATTTCACCGCCGAAACCGGCATCAAAACCTACAAATGGAATGCCGCCGATTATGACGCATCCAAAGCGGGCATTGCGCAGGTCGAAGCGGACCTTGGCCCGATTGACGTGGTCGTGGCGAATGCGGGCATTACCCGCGACGCGCCCTTCCACAAAATGACGCCAGACCAGTGGCGCGAGGTGATCGACACCAACCTGACCGGCGTGTTTAACACCGTCCACCCCATCTGGCCCGGCATGCGCGAGCGCAAATTTGGCCGTGTGGTGGTCATCAGTTCCATCAACGGGCAGAAGGGCCAATTTGGTCAGGTGAACTATGCCGCGACCAAGGCGGGCGATCTGGGCATTGTGAAATCGCTGGCGCAAGAGGGCGCGCGCTTTAACATTACGGCGAATGCGGTTTGCCCCGGCTATATTGCGACCGAAATGGTCATGGCCGTGCCGGAAAAGGTGCGCGAATCGATCATCGCGGGGATCCCTGCGGGCCGCTTGGGCGAGCCAGAAGAAATCGCGCGCTGCGTGGCCTTCCTTGTGTCGGATGATGCGGGTTTTGTGAACGGGTCTACGATCAGCGCCAACGGCGCGCAGTTTTTCGTGTAAACAACCGAAAAACCAAACAAAAACGGCCCGCTTAGCGGGCCGTTTGCAACTTTCAGACGCACGTCATGCGTGCGACAGGCGTTCGATTTCTTCTTTCAGGCGTAGCTTTTGCTTTTTCAGCTCTGCAATTTCCAGATCGCTGCTACCGGGGCTTCGCTGGATCATGTCGACCTTGTCAGAGAGGTGCGCGTGTTTCGCGCGCAGCGTGGCAAGATGCGAGGTTAATGACATTTAGGTGTCCTCCTTCTCTGATTGCGACAGTTTTATTGCATCACAGCAATCGCCACCTGTCAGCAAAAATCGGTGTGACCGGGCCGCGACTGCGCTGAAAAATGCCACCATCCTTCTCAGAGTGTTTACACCTGCACCGTCTGTGCCTGCTGCGTGCCCACATCGAAAACCCGCTTGTAACGCAGGATTTCCGCATCTGGCCCCATCGCCTTGTTCGGATTGTCTGACAGTTTGACCGTGGGTCGCCCATCGGCACAGATCGCCTTGCACACCAAGCTGAACGGGGCCAGCCCATCACCTTCGGCCAAGCCCCGGAAATCATTGGTCAACAAGGTGCCCCAGCCAAAGCTGACCTTGACCCGCCCGAAGAAAGCGCGGTGCAGCGATTGAATGCGCTCCACGTCCAGCCCGTCCGAGAAGATGACAAGTTTCTCGCGCGGGTCTTGTCCATGGTCCTTCCACCAGCGAATCGCGGCTTCTGCCCCCGCTTCCGGCGCCCCCGAATCAATGCGGATGCCGGTCCATTCGGCCAGCCAATCGGGGGCACGGTCCAGAAACCCTTGGGTGCCGTAGGTATCGGGCAGGATAATGCGCAAATTGCCGTCGTGTTCGGCCTGCCAATCGGCCAGAACGCGGTAGGGCGCTTGCGCCAGTTCCGCGTCATCGCGCGCCAAGGCGGCATAGACCATGGGCAGTTCATGCGCGTTGGTGCCTATGGCCTCGACCTCTCGGCGCATGGCGATCAGGCAGTTCGAGGTGCCGATAAAGCACCCTCCCAGCCCTTCCATCATCGCCTGCACGCACCAATCCTGCCATAGAAAGCTATGTCGGCGGCGGGTGCCGAAATCGGCAATGCGCAATCCGTCCAGCCCTTGCAGGGCCTTGATCTTTTCCCAGACGCGGGTCATCGCGCGGGCATAAAGCACCTGCAATTCAAAGCGTTTCATCTGGCCCAGAACAGCCCGCGAGCGCAGTTCCATCAGCACCGCAAGCGCCGGAATTTCCCAAAGCATTGCTTCGGGCCAAGGGCCTTCGAATGTCAGCTCATACTGGTCGCCCACACGTTCCAGATGGTATGGCGGCAGTTGGAAGCCTTCGAACCATTCCATGAAATCGGGTCGAAACATCTGGCGTTTGCCATAGAACGTGTTGCCACGCAGAAAGGTCGATTCGCCGCGCGACAGACGCAGCTTGCGGATATGGTCCAACTGTTCGCGCAATTCGCCTTCGTCGATCAGCTTGGCCAGCGGCACATCGGTGGCGCGGTTAATCAAGCTGAAGGTAACGCGCGTGTCGCGGTGATTGGTGAACACCGACTGGCACATCAGCAGTTTGTAGAAATCGGTGTCAATCAGCGAGCGGACAATCGGGTCCAGCTTCCAGCGGTGGTTATAGACGCGGGTCGCGATATCCATCGGTCAGACCAGTTCAACACCAGCGGCGCGCATGTCATCCAGCGCGCGCGCCATGGACCCGTCAAGATCAATGCCGCGGCAGAGGCTGGTCAACACCCGCACCTTGAAGCCCAGCTTGGCCGCATCCATCGCGGACCATGCCACGCAGAAATCGGTGGCCAGCCCGACAAATTCCAACTCTGTCAGGCCACGGGTGCGCAAATAGCCTTCCAGACCCGTGGGCGTGGTCTGGTCATTCTCATAGAACGCCGAATAGCTGTCGATCTGGCGACGAAACCCTTTGCGGATAATCAGATCAGCGCGGTCGGTTTCCAGACCCGGATGAAACGCCGCGCCCTGCGAGCCTTGCACGCAATGGTCCGGCCACAGCACTTGTGGACCATAGGGCATGTCAATCATCTGCATGGGCGCGCGCCCCGCGTGCT